>NZ_CP022297.1:1558958-1870750 GCF_017310015.1 Marinobacterium iners | reverse complement strand
AATCATCGGCAAGACACAGGGCGTAAACGACAGTGCCAGGCCGGCAAGGAAAAAGGCTCCAAGCATCAAGAGCCAGTTGCCACTGGCCAAAAGGCCCGCGAACTGATCCTGCTCACTGACAAAGGGCTGGTCAGCCTGGGCCGTGGCAGGTACCGATGCCACAGCTGACGACTCAGCCCAGGCAAGACCCGCTGCTGCCGGCAAGTTGTTCACATCCAGCTGCTCGGTTACGGGCGGATAACAGACGCCGCCTTCCCAGCACCCTTGATAGGTGACATTGAGAGTGCCCGCATCAGCCTTACCCATCTGATGGCCCAGCAACAAATCAACCTGTGCAGTGTTGTGATAGACCTCCACCCGCCCAAACAACGGGTCCTCTTTCATTTCACCACTCACATCACGCCGGTCGACCAGTTGCAGATGATCTGGCAGACCGATCTCGATCTTGTCACGGTAGAGGTAGTAGTCCGGTTGTACTTCCCACACCAGCTTAATTTCACCTGCATTGCCCAGCTCACTGCGCAGCTGAAATGCCTGTTCGACCGGCAGTGGCTCATTACTGGATGAGCCAAAGCTGAATGCGTTGGCAGCTGACGGCAGCGCCAGCAGCAAGGTCAAAAGCAGATACAGGGGTTTTGACAGAGCGGGATACAAGGCTGAATTCCTTTATCGGTCAATGAGATGTGAATTGTGACCCTGACAGGGTCTGAACGTTCATCGCAAAAAAGCAAGTTTATCACTGACACCTGAACAAGTGAGTACAACTACAACCTAAAGGCACTTATAACCACTGCAGCGATATGGTAAAACTAGCTGAGATCGGCGCCGGGCGCCGTATTTTCAGCATTCCAGCCGCTGTCAGGACTTAACGATGACCGATACACGTGTAGAAGACCTTAATATTGAATCCAACACCCCTCTGGTAACGCCGGAAGAGCTCAAGGCTCGTCTGCCCCTGACGGAAACCGCTGCCGCCAGCGTGATGCAGGGCCGCCAGGTAATCAAGGACATACTCGATCGCAAGGACAATCGCCTGTTTATGGTCGTTGGCCCCTGCTCGATCCATGACCCTGAAGCAGCTCTGGAGTATGGCCGCCGTCTCAAGGTGCTGGCCGAAGAGGTCAAGGACACTCTGTATCTGGTTATGCGTGTCTACTTTGAAAAACCTCGCACCACCGTGGGCTGGAAAGGCCTGATCAACGACCCACACATGAACGACTCCTTTGATATCGAGGAAGGACTCCATATTGGTCGAAAGTTGCTGCTGGATCTGGCTGAAATGGGCCTGCCGCTGGCAACAGAAGCTCTGGACCCCAACAGCCCTCAGTATATGCAGGACTTGATCAGCTGGTCTGCCATTGGCGCCCGTACCACTGAATCTCAGACCCACCGCGAAATGTCATCCGGTCTCTCCTGTGCCGTGGGGTTCAAGAACGGTACCGATGGCGGTCTGGATGTGGCGGTAAATGCCATGAAGTCGGTCAGCCATCCTCACAGCTTTCTGGGCATGAACGGCGACGGCCAGGTATCGATCGTGCGTACCCGTGGCAACCGTTATGGACATGTCGTACTGCGCGGCGGCGACGGCAAGCCCAACTATGATTCTGTCAGTGTAAAACTATGTGAGCAGGCGCTGGAAAAAGCCGGACAGAAAGCCAACATCATGATCGACTGCAGTCATGCCAATTCCAGCAAGGACCCGGCACTGCAGCCGCTGGTGGCAGACAACGTGGCCAACCAGATTCTGGAAGGCAACCAGTCAATTGTTGGCCTGATGATCGAAAGCAACCTGGAGTGGGGCAACCAGTCCATTCCTCAGGATCTGTCTGAGCTGAAGTATGGCGTATCCGTTACTGATGCCTGCATCGACTGGAAAACCACCGAAGACAGCCTGCGCACCATGAACGAGAAACTCAAGCCGGTCCTGAGCCAGCGCTGAGTATATCCCTCCCGCCAGAGTTCAGCTCTGGCGGGCCCGTTTTTCCTGTTTACGCTCGTACATCCGGCTGTCAGCCAAATTGATCACGGCCTCCACATTATTCACATCCTGCGGGAACACCGCGCAGCCCACACTGGCCGAAATCTGCAACGAATGCCCCTCAATCATAAATGGCCGGTCCATCATCGCCTCAAGCTTCGATGCTATAGTCGATGCATCGCCGGCATTGACCCCCGGCTGAAGCAAAATGAATTCATCGCCCCCGTTGCGAGCCAGCGTATCGGACTGTCGGACACTTTGACTCAACCGGTTGGCCGCTTCGATCAATAGCTGATCACCCACATGGTGACCGAACCGGTCATTCACCTGCTTGAACCGGTTCAGATCGACAAAGAAAAGTGCAAACCCCTGCCCTGTGCGTGAGTACAATTGGGCAAGGTACTCTGCACGCCCCAGCAGCAGCCGTCGATTGGCCAGACCGGTGAGCGGGTCGGATACAGACTGCTCGTGGGCAAAGCGATAAAGGCGGAACAATCGAGTAGGAGGAGGTCTTGCGACCTCCGTCCTCTCACACCACCGTACGTGCGGTTCCGCATACGGCGGTTCATGATACACATTTAAGCTGGTGATATTGATCCATTAGCGATACCAGTCCGATTCGATCAAACACTTTCTTCGGCAGCGCCTGATTCAAGTGCGAGGCGCATGAGTTCCACCAAGGACCACGCCCATTGGTGGCACTGCGCCAAGCCCTGCCTTCAGATAGCCCCAGTCGCATCAGCATCTTGGCCCGGGTGAACGGCCGTTTCCATTGACGCCAGAGGATTTTGCGCAGATGCCGGCGAATCCAGCCATCCAGCGCCTCGAAGCTCCCTTTCACATCGCTATAACGGAAGTAGTTGATCCAGCCCCGCAGTTTCGGGGTCAGTATCTCGACCGTCCGATAGATCCTCTGTCCTCGACCTCTGCGAAGCACCCCCTTGATCGTGGCTCTGAGCCGTTTCAGAGACTTGTCTGCCACTTTGAGCCGGATATTCCGCTTGCGGTTATCCACGCTATAGCCCAGAAAACTCCTGTTCCAGGGTCGATCGACCGCGCTCTTGCCCCGGTTGACGCGAAGTTTGAGTCGTTGCTCAAGATAGTCGGTCAATGATGCAAGCACACGCTCTCCCGCCTTCCGGCTTTTCACGTAGATGTTGCAGTCGTCCGCGTACCGGCAGAACCGGTGGCCCCGCCGTTCCAGCTCTCGATCCAGATCCGTCAACAGGATATTGGACAGCAGCGGCGAGAGAGGGCCGCCTTGTGGCGTGCCTTCCTGCCGTACCGTCACCACACCTCCCTCCATGATCCCGGCCTGTAAATAGGCACGGATCAGTTTCAGGACACGTGTATCCGTGATCCCGCGCGCCAACCGCGACATCAAGATGTCGTGGTTGACCCGGTCAAAGAACGCTTCCAGATCGATATCGACCACCCAGCGACGCCCCTCTTCCATGTAGGACCGAGCCTGCAATACCGCCTGAGCAGCACTGCGTCCCGGTCGGAAGCCGTAGCTGTGATCAGAGAACGTGGATTCAAAGCGTGGACTAAGCACTTGATGCAATGCCTGTTGGATCAGGCGATCCAGAACACTGGGAATACCCAGCATACGGATGCCTCCCCCGGGCTTGGGGATTTCAACCTTGCGCACCGGCTGGGGTGTGTACCACCCCTCCAACAGTTGCTGTTTGATCTCAGGCCAATGGGTTTTCAGGTAAGGCTTGAGCGCCTCGACTGTCATCCCATCCACCCCGGGCGCGCCTTTATTGCGACGAACCCGATCGTAGGCCAGCAGCATGTTGCTGCGAGCCAGTACCGCTGACATCAGATCCCTGTCAGCTTCGCTCGGCAGTGATCCTGCACCCGCTGTAACCGGCAACACCTCGCACGGGACCGCAGCCGGGTTCTGCCCGGACACCTCCTCGGCAAGCAATGACGTCTCAGCCATCCGTTCAGTGTTGTTCAGGGTCATCAAGGGGCAGGGCTCCCGATTCGTCTATCATGTTCAGCCCTTCAGTGACCGGTAAGTCACCTACTATGGCGTCTGCTGAATTCTGCAGTCCCATCCAGCCGCCTCACGACAGCCGTAGCCAGAGGCAGGACAGCAGACCTCCCAGGGTAAGACACGTGACCTTCACACTTATACCTGCCGCATATACGACCGCTGCTCCGTGCAAGTACCGGGCTTTGGAGATATGCGACTCCTCACCCACAGCTGCCGCCTCGTATGCGATTTCTGTTCGTCAGGTCAGTGCTTTGCCTTCGGCTTCCTTCAGATTCCACCTCGCGATGGACACCCTTGCCGTTCGGCTAGTGGTTCCCCTTGCCGGGCCCACAGAGGACTTGCACCTCCAAGTCATCCGACCGCCACCACGCGCATCGGAACAGCGCCCGTCACGGCGCTACGCGCCATGCCTGGCGCACGCAACAGAAACAGGCCTGCCAGAATCATGATCAGCAACCATGCGGCAAGTCGGATAACAATAACAGGCGTTGAAACACCCGGGCTTGAGCGCGCAGCCATTATCCAGCTGCCGTTGGGGAAATGAACCGTCATTTCAACTACAGGGTCTTCAAACACCTTGGCAAGCCCAAAAAACACCGCGCCTTTGGCACCCAAACCATCTCGCCCCCTGATCGCTATATCAAAGCCCTCAACATGAGCACTCACCCTGGCCTGCTCAAGCAGACGTGGGAAATCTATAACGATGGATGCCAGCCCCCAGTAGCGCTTCTTTCCGTCATCCATGAAATAAATAGGGCTGCGAGCAACAATGCCGACCCCGCCCTGTTTCAGCTCGAAAGGTCCTGCCAGGTTCAACTTTCCGCTTGAAATGGCACGTTCAACAGCCGGCCATTGCTCAGGTGTGTTGCGGTAATCAAGCCCCAGGGCCTGCTCATTACCTTCAAGCGGATAAACAAAACGCATCACGTTATCAGGCGCCAAACCGATATTGCGCACAAGCGTCGAATCGTGAGCCACTTCAGCTGCCAGCTCACGCCAGCGATCAGGGTCATAGGCAGGCTGAACAGCCACGTAGCTTATCAGTCCTCGGGAGAGATAAAGGACAGAATTGATTTCGCTTTCTAGCTGCGCTCGCATCTGTGCCAGAATCGCTGTTGCTTCGATGGTCCTGACCTGAGCCACCCGCTGTTCCGCCATTCGGACAACATATTCCGTCACCGCCAGCCCGGCAATGACCAGGAGGAGTGCAGCCAAAAAAACAACTCGACTGGAAATGGGTTTGTGGGGACGATGCAGGGGTGGCATGACCAATCCATGTACTGCTGGTTTAGAAGTCTGATTGTACGCCAGTCAAGCAAATACTGTCTCGCTTAAGCTTATATTCATCCAATAATAAAACGCCCGCGCTGTAAAGGCGGGCGTTGTTGTATCAGATCACAGTGAAATGGCTGCTAGAAGGTATCGCCCGGAATTCTAACCCAGCCTTCCATCAACACTCGGGCACTGCGGCTCATGACCGCTTTGGTGGCCGTCCATTCACCGTTAACCTGTTCAGCTGCGGCACCCACTCGCAGGGTACCGGACGGATGGCCGAAGGTCACAGCGTCTCGGTCAACACCGCCGGCAGCCAGGTTAACCAGCGTGCCGGGTACGGCTGCAGCGGTGGCAATTGCAACAGATGCGGTGCCCATCATGGCATGATGCAGCTTGCCCATGGAGAGCGCACGCACACATACATCAATATCGCTGGCCTTGATCTGCTTGCCGCTGGAAGCTTCATAATCGGTCGCCGGTGCCACAAAAGCGATCTTCGGAGTATGCTGGCGGGCAACGGCCTCTTCGATATCCTTGATCAGGCCCATCTTGACTGCACCATAGGCACGCATGGTCTCAAACCGGGCCAGTGCCTCGGCATCGCCATTGATGTCTTTCTGCAGTTCGGTACCGGTGTAACCGATATCAGCCGCGTTGACGAAGATGGTGGGGATGCCGGCATTGATCATACTGGCCTTGAAGGTACCCACTCCCGGTACTTCCAGCTCATCGACCACGTTACCGGTCGGGAACATGGAGCCTTCGCCATCGGCGGGGTCCATGAACTCGATCACTACCTCGGCTGCCGGGAAAGTCACACCATCCAGCTCAAAATCACCGGTTTCCTGTACCTCACCGTTGGTGATCGGCACATGGGCGATAATGGTTTTCTGGATGTTCTTCTGCCAAATGCGCACGGTGCAGATGCCGTTTTCCGGCACGCGCTCAGGGTCGACCAGCCCCTTGCTGATGGCAAAGGCACCCACAGCAGCCGTCAGGTTGCCACAGTTGCCGGACCAGTCGACGAACGCCTTGTTGATCGCCACCTGACCGAACAGGTAATCCACGTCGTGATCAGGCTGTTCACTTTTGGCCAAAATAACGGTTTTGGAGGTACTGGAGGTCGCACCACCCATGCCGTCGATCTGCTGACCATAGGGGTCGGGGCTGCCAATTACGCGCTGCAGGATCCTGTCACGGGCTTCACCCGGGACCTGCGCGGCTTCGGGCAGATCAGTAAGATTGAAGAATACACCCTTGGAGGTGCCGCCACGGATATAGGTGGCCGGTATTTTAATCTGGGGAACACTGGACATTGAGATGCTCCAAAATAAGTCGGTTGCCGGACGGGAGCATTCAGACGGTGAAAGGTGTGCTGCAGCATTGCCGGTTCGGACACGCCGTAAACCCATCCCTGGGGGCTCGATGGCGCCATCCATGGCGCCACACGGTCCGCTCCAGCAACACTGCAGCACTTGAGTCTGCGCCCCATCCGGGACACGTCCGGACCATCAATGACAGTCCGGACCTGGTGAGATCTGGAATCAGGCAGCGCCTTCCGCTTCCAGGAACTCCTTGGCAAAGCGCTGCAGCACACCACCGGCCTTGTAGGTTTCCACTTCGGCAGCGGTATCCAGACGACAGATCACCGGCACTTCAACGCTTTCGCCGTTGCGACGGTTGATCACCAGCGTCAGGGTGGCACCCGGTGCGATCTCGCCTTTCACATCGTAGGTTTCGGTACCATCGATGCCGTAGGTGTGACGGGTTTCGCCTTCACGGAACTGCAGCGGCAACACACCCATGCCCACGAGGTTGGTACGGTGAATACGCTCGAAGCCTTCGGCCACAATCGCTTCAACACCCGCCAGACGCACGCCCTTGGCCGCCCAGTCACGGGACGAGCCCTGACCGTAGTCAGCACCGGCAACGATGATCAGGTTCTGCTTGCGCTGCATGTAGGCTTCAATCACTTCCCACATCCGCATGACCTTACCTTCAGGCTCAACACGCGCCAGCGATCCTTGCTTGACCTCACCGTCGACGATGGCCATCTCGTTGATCAGTTTCGGGTTGGCAAAGGTTGCACGCTGCGCCGTCAGGTGGTCGCCACGGTGCGTTGCGTATGAGTTGAAGTCCTCCTCCGGCACTCCCATCTTGTGCAGGTATTCACCAGCCGCACTGTCCATCATGATGGCGTTGGAGGGTGACAAGTGGTCGGTGGTGATGTTGTCAGGCAACACCGCCAACGGACGCATACCAGTCAGGGTACGCTCACCTGCCAGAGCACCTTCCCAGTACGGCGGGCGGCGAATATATGTGGACATCTCACGCCAGTCGTAGAGCGGGCTTTCTGCTTCTTCAACTTTGCCCAGATCGAACATCGGAATGTAGACCTGCTTGAACTGCTCAGGCTTCACCGCTTTGGCTACAATCGCATCGATCTCTTCGTCCGACGGCCACAGATCCTTCAGGGTGATCGGGTTGCCATCCTTGTCGGTGCCCAGCGCATCTTTCTCGATATCGAAGCGAACGGTACCGGCAATGGCGTAGGCCACAACCAGCGGCGGAGACGCCAGGAACGCCTGCTTGGCGTATGGGTGAATGCGACCATCGAAGTTACGGTTACCGGACAGAACAGCAGTCGCGTACAGATCGCGATCGATGATCTCCTGCTGAATCTTCGGATCCAGTGCACCGGACATGCCGTTACAGGTGGTGCAGGCATAGGCCACGATACCGAAGCCCAGCTTTTCCAGTTCCGACAGCAATCCAGCCTCTTCCAGGTACAGACGAGCCACTTTGGAGCCCGGTGCAAAAGAAGACTTCACCCAAGGCTTGCGGATCAAACCCAGCTCGTTGGCTTTCTTGGCCAGCAGACCGGCTGCCACCACGTTACGCGGGTTGGACGTGTTGGTACATGACGTAATTGCCGCAATGATCACAGCGCCGTCCGGCAGCTTGCCTTCAGCCTCTTCAGCACGGGCCGCCGCCAGCTTGTCTTCATCGGCAATGCCACGCTCGTGCAGAGCAGCGGTCGGGAGGCGACGGTGCGGGTTGGACGGACCGGCCAGGTTGCGTTCAACTGTAGACAGATCAAAGCTCAGCACACGCTCGTACTGGGCGGTTTTCAGGTCATCAGCCCAAAGACCGGTTTCCTTGGCATACTGTTCCACCAGGGCTACCTGTTCAGGCTCACGTCCAGTCAGCTTCAGATAATCGATAGTCTGCCCATCGATGTAGAACATCGCCGCAGTGGCACCGTATTCCGGTGTCATGTTGGAGATGGTGGCACGGTCACCGATAGTCAGGCTGTCAGCACCTTCACCGAAGAACTCCAGGTAGGCCCCAACCACACGTTCCTTACGCAGGAATTCGGTGATAGCCAGTACGATATCGGTTGCGGTGATGCCCGGCTTGCGTTTGCCGGTCAGTTCGACGCCGACGATATCCGGCAAACGCATCATTGACGGATGGCCCAGCATCACGGTTTCGGCTTCCAGGCCACCCACACCGATGGCGATGACGCCCAACGCGTCCACGTGCGGGGTGTGGGAGTCGGTACCGACACAGGTATCCGGGAAGGCAACACCATCGCGGGCCTGAATCACCGGGGACATCTTCTCCAGGTTGATCTGGTGCATGATGCCGTTACCGGCCGGGATCACATCCACGTTCTTGAATGCGGTTTTGGTCCATTCGATGAAGTGGAAGCGGTCCTCATTGCGACGGTCTTCGATGGCGCGGTTCTTCTCGAACGCGTCCGGATCGAAGCCGGCTGCCTCAACGGCCAGCGAGTGGTCAACGATCAACTGAGTCGGTACAACCGGGTTGACCTTGGCAGGATCACCGCCCTTCTCGGCAATGGCATCACGCAGACCGGCCAGATCAACCAATGCTGTCTGACCCAGAATGTCGTGGCAAACCACGCGCGCCGGATACCAGGGGAAATCCAGGTCGCGCTTGCGCTCAATCAGCTGTTTCAGTGAATCGGTCAGTGCTTCGGGCTCACAGCGGCGTACCAGCTGTTCGGCCAGTACACGCGATGTATATGGCAGAGTGGCGTAAGCACCCGGTGCAATGGCATCGACCGCCGCGCGGGTGTCGAAATAGTCCAGACCGGTGCCCGCAAGTGATTTACGGTATTGAGTGTTCATATGACTGGTGTCCATCGATGTATTCAGGGGCATATGGCAGCGGCTGCGGACGCAGACCGCTGCAACCAGGGGCGATTAGACAGTCCGATCAGGGACGGTCTTCGATCGCAACCCATTCGGCCGACTCGGGACCTGTGTAGTCAGCGGACGGACGGATAATGCGGTTATTGGCACGCTGCTCCATCACATGCGCTGTCCAGCCGGCTACACGCGAACACACGAAGATCGGCGTGAACAGCTCGGTCGGGATACCCATGAAGTGATAGGCAGACGCGTGGAAGAAGTCGGCGTTACAGAACAGTTTCTTCTCGCGCCACATAACCGCTTCAACACGCTCGGAAACCGGGTACAGCACGGTATCACCCACCTGCTCGGCCAGCTTCTGTGACCACTCCTTGATGATGGCGTTACGCGGATCGGAGTCACGGTAGATCGCATGACCGAAGCCCATGATCTTGTCCTTGCGGGCCAACATGCCCATGATCGCCTCTTCCGCTTCGTCAGCCGATTTCCAGTTCTCGATCATCGCCATGGCAGCTTCGTTGGCACCACCGTGCAGCGGGCCACGCAGAGAGCCGATGGCGGCGGTTACACAGCTGTGGATGTCAGACAGGGTGGAGGCACATACACGAGCGGTAAAGGTGGACGCGTTAAACTCATGCTCAGCGTAGAGAATCAGGGATGCATGCATCACCTTGACGTGCAGCGGCTCGGGCTTCTTGTCGTGCAGAGTCCAGAGGAAGTGTTCGCCAATGGAGTCGGCGTCGGTCTCGGTGTTGATACGCTTGCCGTGGTGGGCAAAGTTGTACCAGTAGTTGATGATCGACGGGAAGGCAGCCAGCATGCGGTCGATATGATCGTGCTGCTCGGAGAAATCCTGCTCGGTTTCCAGATTCCCCAACATTGAACAACCGGTGCGCATCACATCCATCGGGTGCGCATCCTTGGGGATCTGCTCCAGCACGGTTTTCAGTGCATCCGGCAAACCACGCATACCCTTCAGTTTCGCCTTGTAGCCGTCGAGCTCTGCCTGGTTCGGCAGTTTTCCGTACAGCAGCAGATAAGCCACTTCTTCAAACTGGGCCTTGTCAGCCAGCTCTTTGATGTCATAGCCGCGGTAGGTCAGGCCGGCACCGCTTTTACCAACGGTACACAGAGCGGTTTCACCAGCGGACTGTCCACGCAGACCGGCACCGCCGAGTTTCTTTGCTTCTGCCATCTGTCTCTCCTTCAATCTGTTGTCGGGAGATCAGACCTCCCGATACCGTGATTCTTATTTGTTTTTGCCTTCTTTGAACAGCGCATCCAGCTTCTGCTCAAAGTCGTGGTAGTTGAGGAAATCGTACAGTTCCATGCGGGTCTGCATGGTGTCGACAACCGCTTTCTGGTCGCCATCTTTCAGCAGGTGTTCGTATACATTCAGTGCAGCCTTGTTGGCGGCACGGAAGGCTGACAGCGGGTACAGCACCATAGTGGCACCAGCCTCACCCAGCTCTTTCTTGTTGAACAGCGGCGTGGCACCAAACTCGGTGATGTTCGCCAGCAAGTGAGAACCGTTGATGCCGTTGGAGAAGGCACGGTAGTCATCCAGCGTGTGTACGGCTTCGGCAAAAATCGCATCGGCACCGGCTTCCAGGCAGGCCTGGGCACGCTCAACAGCGGCATTCAGCCCTTCCATCTGGAACGCATCAGTGCGTGCCATGATGAAGAAATCATCATCGGTACGGGCATCAACGGCTGCCTTGACACGATCAACCATCTCTTCAAGGGATACGATCTCCTTGTTGGGACGGTGGCCACAGCGCTTCTGCGCAACCTGGTCTTCGATATGAACGGCCGCAGCGCCACCCTTGATCATCTCTTTTACGGTACGGGCGATGTTGAATGCGCCACCCCAGCCGGTATCGATATCAACCATCAGTGGTGTATCGACGGCACTGGTGATGCGACATACATCTTCCAGCACATCGTTCATTGAGGTCATGCCCAGATCAGGCAGGCCGTAAGAAGCGTTGGCAACACCACCACCGGACAGGTAGATCGCCTGGTGTCCCACTCGTGTAGCCATCATTGCATTGTAAGCGTTGACGGTACCAACGATCTGCAGCGGCTGGTTCTCAGCCAGCGCTTTACGGAAGCGCGCACCCGCAGTCATTTTCTCAGCCATGTTTATCCCCTTCAGGTTTGGTCACTGTATCCAGTTTGTCTTCGATGTTGCGGCGTGCGGCACTGATATGACGACGCATCAGCATCTCGGCCAGCTCCTCATCTCGTGCCTCGATTGCATCGATAATCTGACGATGCTCCTTGAGGGCACGCTTGGGGCGCGAGCTGGACACACTGAATTGATAACGGTACATACGTACCAGGTGGTACAGGTCGTCACCCAGAAGCTCCAGCAGTTTGGAGTTCTTGCTACCCTGTACAATTCGGTAATGGAAATCGAGATCACCCTCCTTCTGGAAGTAGGAGCGGCCTTCGCGTTGCTCAATGGAGGCTTCATGCTCATCCAGCAGGCGCTTCAGACTCTCGATCTCGGCATCGGTCATGTTCTTGGCGGCCTGTCGGCAAGCCATGCCTTCCAGCGCTTCGCGAACGCGGTAAATCTCGATCAACTCGTGCGCACTCAGCTTAACCACCCGAGCCCCTACATGCGCCTTGCGCTCAACCAGGCGCCAGCCTTCAAGGCGGCGAATGGCTTCGCGCAACGGGCCGCGGCTGATACCATAGGTTCTGGCCAGCTCGGGCTCGCTGATCTTGTGACCGGGCGGAATTTCACCCTTCACAATGGCCGTCACGATCTGGCGGCACACTCGGTCAGCCAGCGTACGGGCTTCCGGTTCAAGCGGCACCACTTTCGGATACCCGATTTCTTCACTCACGTCAGCTACAACCCCTGATCAAGATTGTCGACAATATTTTCAGAAGCAACGATACCCATGCCAAAAAGGGGCGTCAACCTGATCTGGCTGAAAAATTGTCAACATCAGACAAAAGTCTAGGGGCTTTCCCTCAGCATTCGCGCAGGTAGCGTTCGAGTTCCGCATTCATGATGCGGGCGATCTGTCGTGGCTTCTGGAACGGTAATGAATGATCGGTTCCTGGCACCATAAAGTAGTGCCAATTGGGCATCTGCTCAGCCAGAGTCAAATGCAGCTGATGCATCAACTCCACACTCAACCCTCCGATAAAGCTGCTCACATCCCCTTGAGATGCCAGTAGCGCATCACGGTCGATACTGTTGATGGCAGCCGTTACGGCGTCCAATGCATGAGCAAAGCCCAGCGGCCGACGCGCCAATCGACTGACTGCAACCGATTCTGTTTGCGCACTTGCCTTGCGGTTCGGTGAAATAGTGTCGAGGAATTGACGTATCCCCTGCTCCCGGTCATCAGAGCGCAAATGCACGGCCGCGCTCGAATAGCGCTGTCGCAACTCAATGGTGCTGATCCAGTCGGGCCGATCCAGCACAGCCGACTCCAGTAAAAACTGTTTGCCGACACGATCTGGGTAACGCTGCTTGAGCAGCATGCCCACGAGCCCACCCAGGGAATAGCCTCCCAGGTCGAACTGCCACCACCCAAGCTGGTCGAGTAGCGCAGACATGTCACTGACCAAAGTCTGCACGCTAAAGGGGTACTCGCCCCCATCCGGGAATTCACTTTGCCCTGCGCCGCGCAGATCCGGCACGAGGATCTCCTGCCAGTGCTCAAGAAAGGCGGTCAGCATGTGCCAGGTGTCTTCACCTGCCACACCCGCACCATGGATCAAAAGCAGTTTGCGGCCATTGTGCAGGACTGGGTTGCGGTACAGACGGTAATGAAGGTGCTGATCCGGCAGTACCAGTTGATGCTCACTGATGACGAAGGGGTGTTTCATGCTGAACTCCTGACTACACAATGAAGCAATTATACCCATGTGCGGCAACGGACTCGCCCCCCGCCGGGGACAGGAGTAAAATGAGCTTTTTGCGTGAGGATCAAGGGTGATTCAATATCAGTCGCTACCCTATCCGCTGGATGCACACCGGATCTTCGAGATCATGCGTGATCTTGGCGAACCTGTCCTGCTTGACAGTTCACACCCCGTCGCTCACTGCGGACGCTACGATATCATTTCGGCCGCTCCCGACCTCGTAGTCCGCTTTGGCCCCGAGGGTCTGGAGATCAATCGAAACGATATCGCCCTCGACACCAAGGAAGACGACCCCTTTGCTTGCCTTGAGAATCTGCTTGCAGAGATTGAAATACCCACGACAGATCCGGATATACCGTTCAATGGCGGCTTTATCGGCACCTTCAGCTATGATCTGGGACGTGCGCTTGAGCAGCTGCCCAGCAAGGCTCAGGCTGATATCAATTTCCCATGGCTGCGGGTCGGTCGTTATCTCTGGGCTGTTGTCATTGACCATCAGTTGCAGCGCAGCTGCCTGATGCACCACCCCAAAGTGAATGAGACCAGCCTGCAACAGGTCCAGCAGCGGCTCGCGCAGAATCTCACGGCGGACAGCGTGCGGCAGGCACACCCGTTTGTACTCACAACTGCGTTTGTCAGCAATATGGACCGTGCAACCTATGGCCAGGCACTGAATCGGATTGATGACTACATCCATGCGGGTGACTGCTATCAGATCAATTTTACCCAGCGCTTCTCCGCCACCTGCAGCGGTGACCCTTGGTTGGCATATCGCGCCCTGCGTAAAACTGCCCCCACCCCCTTCGCCGCCTTCCTTGAGTCGAACGACGGTACGATTCTGTCACTTTCGCCCGAGCGTTTCCTTGAGGCTTCTCGTGAAGGCAAGGTTGAAACACGCCCCATCAAGGGTACACGACCGCGTGCAACCAACACAGACGAAGACCAGTATCTGGCACAGCAACTGCTGCAGTCGCCCAAGGACCGTGCTGAAAACCTGATGATCGTAGACTTGCTACGCAACGATTTGAGCAAAAGCTGCCTGCCTGGCAGTGTAAACGTGCCCGAGCTGTTCAGCATCGAGCACTATCCGAATGTGCATCACATGGTCAGCAGCGTTTGCGGTATATTGAGACCAGGTGTGACTGCAGTTCAGCTGCTGAGAGACTGCTTTCCGGGCGGCTCAATCACCGGCGCCCCCAAGATTCGCGCCATGGAGATCATCGATGAGCTGGAACCTCAGCGCCGTTCCATTTACTGCGGCTCGATTGGCTACATCAGCGCCTGCGGCACAATGGATACCAGCATTACCATTCGGACGCTACTGGTACAGAAAGACAGGATTTATTGCTGGGCGGGGGGAGGAATTGTCGCCGATTCGGATATCGACGACGAATATCAGGAATCCTATAACAAGGTCAACAACCTGCTGCAGACCCTGGAACAACTGTAGAACCGTTTGAGTAATGGAAACGGGAGAGAGCGGTTAGCTCTCCCCCATCTGTGCCAAAATGCGATTGCGCAGCTCGTTAAACGCTACACGATCCTTGTCACCCACAGCCTCGGCAACAGGGATCGGCGCACGCATGGCATCAACCGGACGGCCGCTGATATGCAGCTCATAATGTAAGTGCGCTCCGGTAGAGCGACCCGAGTTGCCTGACAGGGCGATTTTCTGCCCCCGACTCACAGTCTGCCCTTTGCTGACCAGCGACTTACTCAGATGCAGGTATCGGGTACGATACTTTTGACCGTGCTCAATCACGATATACAACCCCGCGTAGGGGTGGTTCTGCACCCGTGTTACCACACCATCCCCGGTTGCCAGAATGGGGGTGCCGATCGGAGTCGCGAAGTCGGTACCGTTGTGAGGTCTAACACGCCCCGTGACAGGATGCTTGCGATTGGGGTTGAAGGGCGAACTGAGACGAAACTTGCGTTCAGTGGGATAGCGCATGAATGCCCGCGCCAGACTCTCGCCATTCAGATCATAGTAGTGGCCATCAAACATGAAAGCGGTCAATTCACGCGCACGGTTGATAATCCGCAGCCCTTCCAGTCGTGAGTTACCTGTCGGCTCGCCATTCACGAACTGCTCGGCACGCACGACTTGAAACAGGTCGCCTGCACGGAGGTCGCGCCGGAAATTGATCTTGTCTTGCAGCAGGTTTGAGATGCGCTGAACCTCAAGCGCATTGAGCCCTGCATTTTTGGCAGCCACATAGAAGCTGCCGTTTATTTCGCCCGCGATGAGCTCTTCTTTCCACTCGCCTTCAAGCAAATTCTCGTGATATTCAAACGTTTCATCACCAACACGGCTGAACACCACCTGGTGGGCCGGGCTGAAGATCAGTTCCAGCTTGCTCAGCGCTCCCTCATTGAGCCAGAACGCCAACTGATCACCAGGCTTCAGTGTATCCAGAGCAAGAATCGAAACATCACTTTCGAGTACCTGATACATATGTTTCTGGGGTATACCCAGCATCTCAAAGATGGTACTGAGAGTATCACCAGGCTCAATGGTATAGACAAAGTCAGCCGGCTCAAGATCCTTCACCTCTTCAGCATCTGCAGAAGAAAGGTCGGATACTTCAGGCACCGACAACCGCAGTTCAAGTGGAGCTGACAGTGGTTGATAGGACAGCAGACCGGCTGCTACCAGGGATACAGGCACCGCAACACCGAGGGCCAGAAGCAGGCGTTTGGGTCTTATCATCTTCATGCTCTTATCCTCTGTTGTAGCATCCGCTGCTGTCGCCGAGTCATTAGACAGTCAGGTTGCGTACGCTGGCATCAACAAAAGCCTGCTTCAGGTCTTCGTAGGTATGTACAGCCGGGAATTGTGGGAACTCAGCGATGACATTATCCGGTGCGTGGAACAGGATACCGGACTCAGCCTGCGTCAGCATGGTCGTATCATTGTAGGAATCACCGGTTGCGATCACACGATAGTTCAGCAGCTGAAATGCACGTACAGACTGGCGCTTCGGGTCGCGCTGGCGCAACGTGTAGTCGGTGATGCGCCCTTCATCATTCACTTCCAGCTTGTGGCAAAGCAGAGCCGGGTAGCCAAGCTGCTTCATCAACGGAGCAGCAAACTCATAGAAAGTATCTGACAGGATCACCACCTGGAAGCGCTCCCGCAGCCAATCGATAAACTCACGGGCTCCTTCAAGTGGAGTCAGACGGCTGATGGTGTCCTGTATCTGAGGCAGGGTCAGGCCATGCTCATCCAGAATACGAAGACGCTGCTTCATCAGTACGTCGTAATCCGGGATATCCCGGGTGGTGGCTTTAAGTTCCTCGATACCGGTTTCTTCAGCAAATGCAATCCAGATTTCGGGAATCAATACACCTTCAAGGTCAAGACAAGCCAGTTCCACGCGGGACGCCTCCAGTCAGTTAATAAATTGCTCCACAATTTACCCTGTCATTCAGAGGCTTTCAATGCTCAAGGCCTGTTACAGCGGGCTTTTACGCTTAATGCTCAGGCAGACTGAGGCCTTCAAACAGCGCATCAACCTCATGCCGGTTGCTGCACGCCTGTACCTGACGTACCAGATCAGGTGTCAAATGAGGTGCAAAGGTTTGAATGAAGTCGTACATGTAGCCACGCAGGAAAGTCCCTTTGCGGAAGCCGATGCGGGTGATGCTGTGCTCAAACAGATGGCTCGCATCGAGCGCGACTAGGCCTTCATCTTTGCCTTCCTCAAATGCCATGGTGGCGATGATGCCAACCCCAAGGCCCAGACGCACATAGGTTTTAATTACATCCGAATCAACGGCGGTCAGCACCACCTTGGGCTCCAGGCCACGATTGCTGAAAGCCTCGTCCAGTTTTGAGCGACCGGTAAAACCGAATACATAGGTAATCAACGACCATTCGGAGAGTGCTTCAAGCGTCAGCTCCGGCAGCTCTGTCAGAGGATGTCCTTTTGGTACGACAACAGATCGATTCCAGCGGTAACAAGGCATCATAATCAGATCACTGAAGTGGGACATGGCTTCAGTTGCAATGGCAAAATCAGCCGTGCCGTCAGCGGCCATCTCAGAGATCTGCATAGGCGTGCCCTGGTGAATATGCAGGGACACATCAGGGTAGATTTTGATGAAATCGTGGATGGTATCCGGCAGCGCGTATCGAGCCTGCGTATGAGTGGTTGCTATTTCCAGCTTGCCCTTTTTCTCGTCACTGAACTCCTGAGCAACCTGGCGAATTGCATCACACTTCTGCAGCACTTCTCCCGCAATGGCAAGAATCGCTTCGCCAGCGGGGGTTACACGGGTCAGATGCTTGCCACTGCGCGCAAACACTTCGACCCCGAGCTCGTCCTCAAGCAGTCGAATTTGCTTGCTTATGCCCGGCTGTGATGTGTACAGGCTTTGTGCCGTTGCCGAGACGTTGAGATCGTGATGAGCAACCTCCCAGATGTAACGCAGCTGCTGCAGCTTCATCGAAAAACCCTTGGAGTTATTAGATATTTATTTAATATAACACTATAGAATAATGAAGAAAATCCCCTTGAACACAAGGGTTATCTTTCAGGCGCGATTTTTCAAGCGTTTGTTTTCCTCTTCCAGCCCCGCCACTCGTTTCTCCAGTGTTCCTGCACGCCCTTGAGCCTGGAGCAGCTGCTCTTCTTTCTCTTTAAGCAGGCTGCGAAGCTGATTCTCGCGACGGCCGCTCTCGCTGTTAAGGCCAACCTGCTTCTGGTTCAGTCGCTGTAATTCTTCTTCAAGCTGCCGTACACGTTCTTCGAGACGCTTGCTGCGGTTGGTCTCGGTAAGAAGCTGCGCATTGAGCTGCGCGAATTCTCGCTGCTGCTGAACATCCTGCGCCTTCAGTTTGCGCAGTTCCTCATCCTGACTTTTGATTTGAGTTGTCTGGGTTTCCACTTTGACATCGCGTCGTGCCAGCAGCCCCTGGAGCTCATGTATATCTCGGGTCAGCTCACCTTCTCTGCGCCCGGATTCATCACGCAGTTTTTCAAGCGCGTTGCGATAGTAGCGGGTATCAACTTCAGCCTTGGCAACCGTTTCCAGTCCGTGTCGCTGCTCATCACGAATACGCTGATCAAATACACGCTTGGCATCTTCGTGTGCCTTGCGAAGGTGCGCCAACTCCTGGTCGACATTGGAGCGCAGCTGCTCTTCCTTTTTTCGCAATGTCGTTTCGTTACCCAGGTTCTGACGCAGTACCTGAATTTCCGCTTCCAATGCCTGAGTCTGCTCACGCGCCTGGTCGAGCTTGACTCCCTGTTCTCGGTAACGGGCTTCCAGCTCCCCTACTTCACCTTGAGTACGGCGCAAGGCGTCGTCACAGGCACGCTGTGCCTGATCCAGTGAAGGATCCGGGCGCTGCATCTGCAAGCTTAGTTCGGTGTGGGCTTCCTGTACCGCCTGGTGCCAAATTCTACTGAACGTCTGTTTCATCGCATCCGGCATATCGGGGATGTGAGGACTGGTATCACTAAGACGTACACGCGCTGGAAGTAACTGCCACCACTCAATCAGCCCCGTGTTAATTGTCTGTACCGCGTTGCACTGTTCCCCCAGGTCAATTTTCAGACGCTCCGGGGTGGGCGCTTCACCCGCCAGAAGACAACGATCGGCAGCAGCAAAAAGTGCCGCTTTCAGTTCTTTATCCATACTCGCTTCATCCTTATCACTGCGGGTGCACAACTGAGAGTTGCTGTAGCGAAGTCGCTGTCGCTTCGTCCAGAGGCGCATCGACCTGCAGTTTGTCACCATCAGGCAGAGTTAGTTCAAGGCGGGCTGCATGCAGCATGAGGCGCCTCAATCCAAGCTGACGAAAGCCGCTGTTATCCTCGTCGGGAGTATACTTGCTGTCACCAACTATCGGATGCCCTGCAAATTGCGTGTGAACCCTGATTTGATGAGTGCGTCCTGTCAGAGGTCTTGCCTCCACCAGAGTCGCAAGATCCCCAAAGCGCTGCAACACCTTAAACGACGTAATGGATGCTTTGCCGTCAGGGTGTACTTTGACCATGCGCTCCCCCGATTTGAGTTCAAATCTCTGTAGCGGGGCATCCACCTGGTTACAGCGAGCCGTCCAGCGGCCGACCACCAGCGCGTGGTAAATCTTGCGAACCTTGCGCTCTCTCAATGCTTCATGAAGGTATCGCAGCATACTGCGTTTCTTGGCAACCATGATGCAGCCTGATGTATCGCGGTCGAGCCGATGCACCAGCTCGAGGAAGCGGCAATCTGGCCGCACCTGCCGCAAGGCTTCAATCAGGCCAAGGCTAACGCCGCTGCCGCCATGAACAGCAAGCCCGGCGGGCTTGTTGATGATCAACAGGCTGTCACTTTCGTACAGAATGGCCTCTTCCAGATGATCTGCCAGCCCTTGCCCGACAGGTGCGGCCTCGCCACGCTGCGCTGTTCTGATCGGCGGGATGCGTACTACATCACCCGATGCCAGCCGAGTGTCCGGCTTTACTCGTTTCTTGTTAACACGGATCTCGCCCTTGCGAAGAATCCTGTAAATCATACTCTTGGGCACACCTTTTAATGCAGTGCGCAAAAAGTTATCGACTCGCTGGCCGGCTTGATCCACATCCACTTCCAGATAACGGACCTGATGCTGCTCATTTTCTGCTGTATGCGTCATAAAGACGAACTGACTCTCAATTGATGCCTATGGGGTTAGCTGTTATATTCTACCGATGCCGCAGGCGGTTGGCTTTAGTAAATTTGGAATCCATGCAGCCGGCCCCGCCATTTAATTCAGGATGAGTGGCCGCTCAAGACCCCGACCCACGGCAGAATACTGAGATCCCAACATGGGGTCACAAACTTTTTACGTAACGCTTTCACGGCCTTCGCCTGACAGGAAGGTCCAGTTGGAGGTGAAGACGCACACTGACCAGGAACCTGCCCGCACCATCAGGGCAGCCACAGCCAGAACCTATAACGACATGGGTCAGCGTTTCCTTCACCGCCGATATGCAGTACGCCGTTTGCGTGACTGCAGGCAAGACTGCCACCCGCGGCTGCCAATCCAAAGACTGGACATCAGACTCTTTACCCTCTGCTTGCGCAGGGCGTAAAGCGTTGCGTTTATGAGAACGCACACAACATGAAAAGAATGCTTATCAACGCAACTCAGCCCGAAGAGTTGCGCGTTGCGCTGGTTGACGGCCAGCGTCTGTTCGATCTGGATATAGAATCCGACAGTCGCGAACAGAAAAAAGCCAACATCTACAAAGGCCGCATCACCCGGGTTGAACCCAGCCTGGAGGCGGCTTTTGTTGATTTTGGTGCAGAACGCCATGGCTTTTTGCCGCTTAAAGAGATCGCCCGCGAATACTTCTGCAAGCAGCCCGAACGTGGCCAGCGTCCCAACATCAAGGAAATGGTCAAGGAAGGCACTGAGGTCATCGTTCAGGTCGATAAGGAAGAGCGTGGCAACAAAGGGGCAGCGCTGACTACTTTCATCAGCCTTGCTGGTCGCTATCTTGTTCTGATGCCTAACAACCCACGTGCCGGCGGCATTTCTCGCCGCATCGAGGGTGACGACCGCGCTCAGCTCAAGGAGGCGCTGTCAGGTGTCAATATCCCTGACGGCATGGGCGCCATTGTGCGCACCGCTGGCATTGGTCGCAGTTCTGAAGAACTGCAGTGGGATCTGGATTACCTGATTACCCTTTGGGATGCCGTCAAGGAGGTTAATCAGCGCCCTGCTCCCTTCCTGGTCTATCAGGAAAGCAACGTGGTCATTCGCGCCATCCGTGATTACCTGCGCGCTGACATCGGCGAAGTGCTGATTGACAACCCAACCGTGTACGAACAGGCCGTTCTGTTTGCACAGCAGGTGATGCCGAGTTACGAGAACCGCATCAAGCTGTACAAGGAGCAGACTCCGCTGTTCAACCGTTTCCAGATTGAAAGCCAGATCGAGACCGCGTTTGAACGAGAAGTCAAACTTCCTTCCGGTGGCTCCATTGTTATCGATCCCACTGAAGCGCTGGTATCTATCGACATCAACTCTGCCCGCGCAACCCGCGGTGGTGACATCGAAGAAACCGCATTACAGACCAACCTGGAGGCGGCCGAGGAGATCGCACGCCAGCTTCGCCTGCGTGATATCGGCGGACTTATCGTAATCGATTTCATCGATATGACGCCGATCAAAAACCAGCGTGAAGTGGAGAACCGCCTGCGCGATTCACTCAAACTTGACCGCGCCCGCGTTCAGATGGGACGAATTTCACGCTTCGGTCTGCTTGAAATGTCACGTCAGCGTCTTCGTCCTTCACTGAGTGAGTCTCGTGGCATGGTCTGTCCGCGCTGCCACGGTCAGGGGACTATTCGCGATACGGAATCACTGGCACTGTCGATTCTGCGCCTGATTGAAGAAGAATCCTCCAAGGATCGCACATCACAGATTCGTGCCATCCTGCCAGTCACCGTTGCCACCTATCTGCTCAATGAAAAACGTCATGAGGTGCACAACGCCGAACTGCGTCATCAGGTGCGTGTCGTTATCGTACCCAACCCGAACATGGAAACACCGCACTACGAAGTGGTTCGCCTGCGTGACGATCATACAATTGCCACCACCCATGATGCGAGCTACACCCTGCAGCCAGAGATCGAGGTAGAAACACCTGATCCTGGTCGTGTCGTGCCGGTGAAGCGCGAGCAGGCTGCCGTGAAAGCGGTTGTACCACCCACTCGCGCACCACAGGGAAAAACCGAAGCAAACACTGCCGTGGCAGCTCCTGAAAAGCCCACTGCCCAGACCCCGTCTGTCACAGCAGCACCTGCCGCCGCTTCGGCCTCTTTTGGTGAACGCGTACTGACTACATTGCGCACTCTGTTCGGAGGCAAGGCCGAGTCTGCTCCAGCCAAGGATAATAAGCAGGAAGCACAGCCCGGTATCTCAAGCAATAATGATGCAAACGACAACCGCACCAGCCGAGGCAATCGTGACAGCGGTCGTGACAATAAGCGCCGCGCACGTGAGCGCCGCGAGAATGATCGTCGCCGCAACAGCCGTGAGCGTCGTGACAGCGATGAGGTCATTACGGTTGAGCGTGATGCCAATCTGCCACCGATTGGCGAAACCAGCAACGGAGACAAAGACAAGAAAGAAAACAATGGCCGCAGCCGCCGCCGTCGCAGTCGCAACCGTCGCGATGAGCAGTCACCCCGTCAGGAGAATACCTCAGCTGAGGACAACCAGAGCAGTAATACACCTGAAAGCAAGTCTGAGGCACTGCAATCTCAAGCATCCCAGGCCGAGGTAACAGAAGAAGGCAGCCGCAGCCGTCGTCGTGGACGCCGTCGTCGTAACACCGAACAACGCAGCGCCACTCGTACACCTCTACCTCAGGAAATGCGTGACGAAAAGGCTGAAGACGAAATTCAGACTCTGCTTGCTGAAGACAAGATCACCAATGCTACCTTGGCAGTGCCTGATGCTGCTGAGCAAACTGAAGTGGTGACGGCCGAGGTCAGCCCTGCAGCGATGCACGATTCTGCAGATCAGGTACACGCTGCCGCCAAGCCGCAAGTCGCTGAGACAGCCACTGAAGCGGTAGAGACCTTGGCTATCGAAAACGAGCCTTCGACAGCACAACAAGAGTCATCTACCAAAGAGGAAGCCGTTTCGGCAGCCACTTCTGCTGAAGCAGTGCCGGATGTACCAGCACCGGAAGAGACTGCGACATCATCTGCCACGGAAGCCGAGCCAGCTGATGAACAGCCCTCTGCTGTAGAAAAAGCTGCAGCAGCCGAGCAGTCTGCTTCAGTCGACACTGCCACTGAAGCGGAAAGCAACGAGCAGGCCGATAACAGCAGCGAGCGAAAGCGCTCCAGTCGTTCACGTGGACGTGACCGTCGTGGTCGTGGCAAGTCTCGTCAGGATAAGACTGCCGATGCAGAACAGACCCAGCCTGCGACTGATGCCGAAAACAGTTCAGCTGCAGAAATGGTTGAAGAATCAGTGCAGTCAGTACCTGACACCGCTGTCGAGCTGTTTGCCCAGAGCGAGGACGACACACCCAAGGTGGCTGTTGAGTCCCCCGCTACCGATCAGCACAGTGATCAGGAAGCCAACCGGAATGAGGCTGCAGAAATAGACCCGGCTACAGTGGAAACTCATGCGGTAAAAGCGGAGCTGCAGCCAGCTGAGTCTGAGTCTGAGTCTGAGTCTGAGTCTGAGTCTGAGTCTGAGTCTGAGTCTGAGTCTGAGTCTGAGTCTGAGTCTGATAATCAGCAGCCTGCTGCAACCGAAGAAAAAGCTGAAGCTGAAACTGAAGCCAATGAGACAAAGGCCGAGGCAGACGATACAGCGTCTACCAAGCCCGTGTCTCGCCGCCGTGCTCGTCGTGCGCCCAATGACCCACGCGAAGTGCGCCGTCGTCAGCAGGCAGACAATAAGGACGGTGACCTGTAAGGCTCACAGATAAAAAAACCGCAGCGGCGAACGCCCCTGCGGTTTTTTTTATCCGTTAGTTACTGCACATTGCGATCAGGGATAAAAACGTGGCTCCGGTTCCAGAATGACGCCGAAACGCTCCTGCACCACCTTTTGCACATGCATGGATAGATGTTCAATATCCTCACGGTGAGCAGCGCCAAGATTTACCAGCACCAGCGCTTGCTGGGCAAACACGCCAGCGCGATCGAGGGCAAACCCTTTCAGACCACATTGATCGATCAGCCAGCCTGCAGCCAGTTTATAACCACCGGTGTCAGCATAGGCAACGAGATTCTGGAACCGATGCTTCAGTTGCTCATACTTCTCAACCGATACCACCGGGTTCTTGAAAAAGCTGCCGGCATTACCGATGTCTAAGGGGTCAGGCAGTTTCGTACGACGGATTCTACACACTGTATCGAATACACGCTCCGGTGTGACAGGACCGTCGCCAAGCCCATCTCTCAGGCCTGCATAGCTCACTTCCGCTGTAAACTGCCGCGCAAGGCAAAACTCCACAGCCGTGATAACGTACCGCTCAGGCTCACTGCTTTTAAACAGGCTGTCTCGGTAACCAAATCGACACGCCTCTGGGGTCAGGTCACGCTGGCGGTGCTCGTGTCGATCAAACACTTCGACTGCACTGATTCGATCCTTCAGCTCAACCCCGTAGGCACCGATATTTTGTACCGGTGCCGCTCCAACGGTTCCAGGTATCAGGGCAAGATTCTCAAGTCCGTAGAGTCCCTGCCTGATTGACCTTTCAACTGTCGCATGCCAATTTTCCCCGGCCCCTACACGCAAACGGACATGATCTCCCGGCAGGTCAGACAATTGCCACCCACGAATCATTATCCGCGCAACAAGCCCCGGCACACGATCAGCCAGCACCAGATTGCTGCCGCCACCAAGCAGCAACAGCGGCATAGGGTGATGTTTCAACCACTGCTCCAGTTGCTTCAACTGATCAGCGGCATGAATTTCAGTGTAGTACTCAGCCACTGCTGGCAGCCCGAACGTATTCAGGGCCTGCAAGGGATATTCAGTCCTGAATTGTAGCGATTCAGTCACGGCACCCACCAGAGCGCAGGTGTCGCAACAGGCCTGCAGAAGCCGCCTCTACCAAATCGAGTACCTCATCGAAGCCTTGTTCACCGGAGGTGTAATAGGGGTCTGGCACTTCGCGAACACGGCTGTTGGCTGCAAATTCCAGAAACAGGCCAAGATGGCCACGAAAGTCTGTAGGGCAGCGCCTGCGAAGCTCGCGCAGGTTGGCGTCATCCATCGCCAGAATATAGTCAAACCGACCAAAATCCTCATCCTCAACAGTCCGAGCACGCAAGTGCTCAAGTGAGTACCCCCGCCGTGCCGCTGCGGCTCGAGTACGTGGGTCCGGCGCCTTGCCAACATGCCAGTCACCGGTACCCGCCGAGTCAACATCAACCCTCATGCCGCCATTGTCTTGACTCAACAAATGCTCAAACACGCCATGTGCCGTTGGTGATCTGCAGATATTGCCTAAGCAAACAAAAAGAATGCGCGTTGGTTTAGTCATCCCTACCCCTGCTATTTAAGTACCAACAGCTGGCGGATGCGTTCCAGATCTTCAGGCGTATCGACCCCTGCAGGCGGTGTTTCATCAGCCGCATCCACATGGATGCCAACACCATTCCAGAGTGCACGCAGCTGTTCCAGGCATTCGGTCTGTTCCAAGGGTGCTGGTGGCCAACGAACAAAGTCATTCAGCAACTTGACCCGATAGGCATACAGGCCAATATGCCTTTGCCAGGAAAAACCTTCCGGCATTGTGGACCGACCTACCTCGCTCATGAAGCTGTCACGCGGCCAAGGTATTGGTGCGCGACTGAAATACAGTGCCATGCCCTGGTGGTCGGTCACCACCTTGACTACGTTGGGGTTGACTAGCGTATCAACCGTTTCGATCGGCTCGGACAGGGTTGCAATTCCAGCCATCGGCAGTGCCATAAGGTTGTGTGCAACCTGGTTGATGATTCTGGGTGGAATCAAGGGTTCATCGCCCTGAACGTTCACCACAATATCGTCGGCGTAAAACCCCAGCTTGTGAACGACCTCCTGCAGCCGGTCAGTACCGGAAGGATGGTCGTCTGAAGTCATGCATACTTCAGCGCCAAAGTTCCGGGCAACATGTGCAATACGCTCATCATCCGTTGCAATGATGACGCGAACTGCTTCACTTTCACAGGCACGCTCATAGACATGTTGCAACATCGGTTTGCCGGCAAGATCCGCCAGCGGCTTGCCCGGAAAGCGGCTGGAAGCATATCGAGCAGGAATGACAACTGAAAAACTCATGGCTTACTTGCTCTCTTTGAGTCGTTCATCGGTCGTCAGGGTACGGGCCTCGGACTCCAGCATGACCGGAATATCGTCTCTGATCGGGTAGGCCAGGCCGCTGGCACGGCAGATCAGCTCATTGCTTTCCCTGTTCCACTCAAGCGGTGCCTTGGAGACTGGGCAAACGAGAATATCAAGCAGTTTCGGATCCATCTTTGTGTCCTGTGGGTTGTGCCGACCTGGAGGTCAGGCGTGTCAGCAAGGTCTGCTCTACATGAGCATCCAGCTGGGCATCCACTCTAAGAGCCCAGCTATTGGCAAGATCGAACTGGCTGCATTTTACCGCATCTTTCTCGGTCATGATCAACGGTAACCCGGATCCAAAGCTGAGTGCATCTTCATTCAGGTTTGCATGGTCAGCCATAGGGTGCTCAATCGGATCAAAGCCCAGTTCACGCAGAGTTTGAAAAAAACGGGCCGGGTTACCAATACCAGCTACCGCATCGACACGTCGCTCAAGTGGCCAGGTATCGGCCGTTATCGCGTCACCGCCAGCAAGCGGATACAGTTTTCCAGCTTCAAGATTCATTGGGCACCATGGCAGGCGAAGATCAGTCAGCTGCTTTCGTGCGGTTGGTGAAAGCGGGCCATTGACGACCACGAGATCCACCAGCTGCAGCCGTTCTGGAGGCTCACGCAGAGGTCCCTCCGGCAGACAGCGCCCATTGCCAAGCCCTCGAGCACCGTCTATCACTGCGATTTCAACCGTGCGCGGCAATGCATAGTGCTGCAGGCCATCGTCACTGATCAGAACATCGCAGGCATGATGCTGCAGAAGCTCACGTGCAGCCGCAACGCGATTCGGATCAATATACAGTGGCACTCCTGTTCGCCGCACTATCAGACAGGGCTCATCTCCCCCTTCCCGGGCTGAAGTAGAAGATGTAACTGGCCATGGGTAGCACGCCGGCTTGGCGCCATAGCCTCGACTGATAACGCCCGGTGTCCAGCCGTGCCTTCGCAGCAGTTCAATCAACGCGATGGTAAGCGG
Organism: Marinobacterium iners; assembly: GCF_017310015.1. NCBI lineage: Bacteria > Pseudomonadati > Pseudomonadota > Gammaproteobacteria > Oceanospirillales > Oceanospirillaceae > Marinobacterium > Marinobacterium iners. Next base: position 1,843,606 of record NZ_CP022297.1, on the reverse strand, counting down.
AGTCTTGCCCGTTCCCCCTACACTGATATTGCCCACGATGATCACAGGGACCGGCAGCTGATTTTCCGCGGACGCTTCGAAGCGGCTCGAAAACCTCTTGCGGGAAACCCGCTCCACCAGCGCTGACAGTGGTCTCAGCAACTTCAACCAACGGGCATTGCGATACCAGGCAGAGGCTAGTGACATCAGTCAGAGCTGGTTTTTTGAGTGGTGATGCTGAGCTTGCTGAAACCCAGCTTTCCGGCTACATCCATGACGGTAACCACCGACTGGTGTGCCGCCTGGGCATCTGCCGTGATAATGAATGGCACGTCACGCGCCTCACCTGCGAGCTTGAGCAACGCACGGCGAAGGGTCAGGGCATCGCTGCTCACCAAAGATTCGCCATTGATTGTGTACTGCCCTTCAGCTCCTACAACCACATCAATGCTGTCTGTCTGTTGCTGGGCTTCTCCTTCTGCAGAGGCCTCCGGCAAACTGATGGTCAAGTGAGCTTCGCGCGTGAAGGTGGTGGATATCATAAAGAAAATCAGCAGCAGAAAGACCACATCAATCAATGGTGTCAGGTTGATATTGATCTCTTCCCTGCGTTGACGTTGAAATTTCACCCTGGACTCCGTTAGCGAATATCAACTTCACGATCACCATGGATCGCTTCGACCAGCTTGATCGATTCCTGCTCCATGGTCAGTACCAGAGAGTCGACGCGTCGCTGGAAATAACGGTGCATGACCAGGGCGGGGATGGCAACAGACAAACCTGCCGCCGTGGTTATCAATGCCTCGGAGATGCCACCAGCCAGCACCCCGGCGTTACCGGTACCCTGAATCATGATCTCCGTGAACACCTTGATCATGCCAATAACAGTACCCAACAGACCCAACAGTGGTGTTATGGCAGCAATGGTCCCCAGAGGGTTCAGGAACCGCTCCATATCGTGCACCACATGTGAGGCTTCTTCCTGGATACTCTCTTTCATGATGTCACGACCATGACGGGAGTTGTTCATGCCGGCCACAATGATGCGCCCGAGTGGGCTTTCCTGTCGGATAACACTCATGTACTCGGCAGTGAGAGTACCACTGCGCGTCATCTCCCAGACTTGGGCCAACAGTCCCGGGGGGGTGATTTTCCGTGGGCGCAACACCATCAGCCGCTCCAGGCAGATAGCCAGCGCAACCACTGAACAGGCAATAATTGGCAGCATCAGCCAGCCACCAGCGACAATAAGTTCAAACACCTTCAGATCACCTCCTGTTGATTGAAATAACTCTAACACAGCCCCATAGGCAGGAGTAGGCGTTAACCAGCTGTCCAGTAACGCTTTTTAAGTTCTCTGTGTGAGATCACGCTACAGCTGTCACTGTCAGCTTTCAGCAGCAGCGCACCCTGCCTGGCAGTACTGCTCCAGGGGATTTCGCGGTTCTCGATGCGTTCAATGACATCCGCATGCGGATGACCGAAGCGATTGCCATATCCGGCACTGATCACAACATGTTCTGGCATGGCGTAATCCAATAACGCCCCTGCAGTGGAATCACGACTGCCATGATGCCCCGCTACCAGCCAGGTAACCGGTTCAACCTGCCCTGACGACAGCAGGCGATATTCACCACTCTGACTCAGATCACCGGTCAGCAGCAGTGAACAGCGCCCATTGCTGACCCTCAATACACAGGAGCGATCATTGCTGCTGAGGTCTGCATGGTCGCCGAAGGGATCCAGCAAGGTGAACGAGATGTCCCCTATTTGCCAGCTGCCGCTGCGACACTCCTGCACCTGTATATTGGGAAGCTCTTCACCTCCCAGCAACGTACCGATTGCATATCCCTGCCGCAACGCTGCAAAACCTCCGCTGTGATCCGCATCTGCGTGACTGACTACCACCCACTCAAGTTCAGGGCGAGCCTGGCTGCGAAGATAGAGCTCCACTGTATATGCAAAGGCTGAACGTCCATTACCGAATCCGGGACCGGTGTCGTAGAGAAGGCGGCCCTCTGCCGTTTCAATCAGGATTGCCTGCCCTTGGCCAACATCAAAAACCCAGGCATTGAAATGTCCTCTTGATGGCTGAGACACCGGCAGAGCAAGCAACGGCAAACAGGGCAACAGTGCGATGGCCCGTATTCGAAACGGCAGCGGCAGTAATATGATTGCTGAACCCAAAATGGCCAGCACCAGCAACGTCAGACTCGGGCGACCGACCTGCAGCAACAGACCTGGAATCTGTGCAGCCCATTGCAGCAGCCCCCAGATCATCTCAAGGTTCCAGTTCAACAGCGTCGCGGCATCAGGCCACTGAAGCACTAACAGAAGCAGAACCGACAGCGCCCAGATCGTGGCCGAGATCCAAGGCACGGCAATGAGATTCATCACAATCCCCGCCGGACTGAGCTGATTGAAGTTCATGACCATAACCAGAGACATGCCAGCAAACAGTGTCAGCTGTAATCGCCACCACTCTCCGGGCAAGCGTAACCAGACACAGGAGAGCGGCTGCTGCCGGCGTTGCCGCAGCTGCCAGAGAATCAGTGCCACCGCGCCAAAGGAAAGCCACAGCCCCGGCTCCAATATCGCCAGCGGCTGTACGGATACTATCACCAGCAACGAAAGCTTTAGGCGCTGCCAGCCTGACAGGCTCAACAATTGCCAGTTACCCAGCAGAAACACCACAAGCATTAGCCACGCGCGCTGTACTGGTAATCCCCAGCCTGCCAGTGCCGCATACAGAGTCGCCAGCAGCAAGGCAGCAGCGGTTGGCAGCCAGCGACTGCACCCCATCCAACCGCACAACTGCAGGGGCACCGCGATCAGCCGTCCAAACAGCCAGCCCAGCGTTGCCATTACGGCAATATGCAAACCACTGACGACCAGCAAATGTGCAGTTCCGGTACGGCGCAGCCATTCCCAGTGCTGATCATCCAGCCCTGTGCGATCACCAATGATCAATGCACTTAAGGTGTTTGCTGCCTGTGGTTCAAATTGCTCGTGCAGCCAGTTTTTGACTCTCATACGCACCACACCCACACCGAAAGATTCTGCAGGTTTATGCTTCACAAGCGTGCGAATATACCCGCGCGCATCAAGACCCGAAGCAAGGTAGTAGCGTTCAGTATCTCTTGCTTCGGGGTTGTGTAGTCCCCTTGGAGCGCGAAGACGTATGACGGCCTTGATCTCATCACCAAAGCCGAAACGGATATCAGTATGGTAAACACTGAGCCGAATGCGTCGCAGCCGTTCATGAGTGGGTAAATCCGACTCTACAGTCAGGACGGCAAGCTCAAATACCTGCCGCTGGTCATCGTGCTGAACCAGACTGTCCACTAGACCGGAAATCTGCAGATCCTGCGCTTGAGGGCTAGATGGCAAACGATGATGCAACTGCCAGGCCCCCCAAATAGCAGCAACAGCCACACCAAGGAGATAAAACAGAAGCGATTGGCGAAGCCGCTTGAAGCGCAATAGTAGCAGCAACAGAGCCAACAATGCGGCATAGGTCAGTGACGGCAACAGTGCCACTGTAAGAATTCCGCCGATATACGCGATCATCCTTGATCTCCGAGTTGGCTTGGCAGAGCACAGGCGTCATAATGTGGCCACTTTCAGACTCTGGCCGCGACTGTTTCTCATGCCTCGAAAGCTGATCCGAAAATTCATGCCCGACGAACACAAGCTGCGCAACCACCGTCACTTGGGTTGGCTCGGCCGTCATCTGCATGACCCTAACCTCTGGCACCTCACACGCAAGTCCGTTGCGCGTGCCTTTTTGGTGGGGCTTTTCTGTGCATTCCTGCCCATACCAGGGCAGATGTTGGTCGCGGCACTGATCGCCGTGCTGGTCTCCAGCAATCTGCCGATATCAGTCGGGCTGGTGTTTATTACCAATCCTCTGACAATGCCGCCCATCTTTTATCTTTCCTACCGTCTCGGCGTTTGGGTGCTGGGCATTGAACGCGGCATTGCCAGTGAGCACAGCTGGAACCTGCAGACCCTTCAGACCGAGCTTACATCCATCTGGTGGCCCCTTTTAGTGGGCTCCATCATATGCGGGGTTCTCAGCGGCCTGATCGGTTACTTTCTGATAAACCGTTTCTGGATCTGGCATGTCAACAAGAGCTGGCGCCGCCGCATACTGTCACGCAGCCGCCGACCAAAGGACAATACCTGAGCAAGGATTCAGGCGTCAAAACGCCCATCCACCAGCTCATACACGCGCCCCATTCTTTCAGCCAGCTGCATGTCATGTGTCACAATAACAAATGCCGTATCAAGCGTCTGATTAAGCTCATCCAAGTAGTGTTGAACATCAGCCGCCGTATGTCGGTCCAGGTTGCCGGTAGGCTCATCCATCAAGACACAGGCCGGCTCCATCACCAATGCTCTGGCAATTGCCACACGTTGACGCTCCCCGCCACTGAGCTGGGCTGGCTTGTGCGCAAGCCTGTGCCCAAGACCAACCCGCACCAGTGACTGCTCGGCACGTTCGATCGCCTGTTTGGAGTTCATATCTCCGATTAGAAGTGGCATTGCCACATTTTCCAGTGCCGTAAACTCATGCAGCAAGTGATGAAACTGATACACAAACCCAAGCGACTGGTTACGCAAACGACATCGTTGCGTTTCGGAAATCGAGTACAACGCCTGACCTGCCACTTCAACTTCACCACTATCCGGCGTATCTAATCCGCCGAGGATATTCAATAGGGTACTTTTGCCGCTGCCCGAACTACCCACTATGGCTACGCGTTCTCCCACAGCGACGGTCAGACTAATGTCGTGCAACACTTCGACTGTATTACCCGCTTCTTCATAACGCTTGTTGATATTACGACAGCTGAGCACTGGCTCACTCATAACGCAGGGCCTCCGCGGGCTGGGTTCGTGATGCTCTCCAGGCTGGATAAAGCGTGGCGACAAAGCTAATCAGGAGAGCGGCAGAGGTAATAAGCCCAACATCCGACCACACCAGCTCAGAGGGCAGGTAACTGATAAAATAGACCTCGGATGACAGAAACTGGATTCCCAGCATGCGCTCAACCCAAGCCACCAGGTCAGTCACGGTCAGTGCCAATGTGACCCCAAGCCCAACGCCGAGTGCCGTTCCAATGAAGCCGATCAAAACGCCCTGCACCATAAAAATCCGCAGGATACTGGCAGGCGTCGCACCCATGGTGCGCAAAATCGCAATATCCGAACGCTTGTCTGTGACTACCATCACCAGTGTGGACACAATATTGAACGCAGCCACAAACACAATCAAAAGCAACAGCAGCGCAATCATGCGCTTTTCCATCTGAATGGCCTGAAACAGGTTGCCGTGGGTACGGGTCCAGTCGCTGACATAAAACGGCCGTTCCTGCGCCATTGCTACCCTTCTGGCAAGCTCTGGTGCCTTGAACAGATCGTCCAGTTTAAGCCGGAGTCCATCCACCCGCCCCGGCTGCATTCGCTTGAGTCTGGCGGCATCGTCGATATGTATATACGCCAGATTGGCATCCAGTTCGGCACCCACCGAGAACAGGCCCGCCACCGTAAAACGTTTCATGCGGGGAACCACACCTGCCACACTGACCGAAGCTTCGGGCAACACCAGTGTCACCTTGTCACCCACACTGACACCAAGAAACCTGGCAAGCAACTCGCCCAACACGATGTTGTACTCCCCCGCCTGCAGTAACCCGGTCTCACCCTGCTGCATATGATCGCTGATTATCGACACTTCATTCTCAACCCGTGGGTCGATGCCATTGACCTGCACGCCCTGTACTCGACCATAACTGGTCAACATGCCCTGGGCCTGGACAAACGGCGCTACACCAGCGACTCCCGGCTCGAGACGAATTTCCGTGGCCAGCTCTTGCCAGCCATCAAGACCTTCATCTCCATAGGCCCCAAGCGTGGCATGCGGCACCATGCCGAGAATGCGCTGACGAAGCTCGCGGTCAAATCCATTCATGACAGAGAGCACCAGAATGAGCGCCGCCACGCCCAGCATCAGCCCGAGCATCGATACAAGTGAAATGAAGGAGATGAAATGATTCCCGCGTCTGGCTGCGGTATAGCGCAGTCCGACAAAAAGCGACAAAGGTCTGTACATGTGGCCGGTTTCAATCACTGTTGTGGCCGCAGCTCTAACAGCAGCGACACTATGTTGGTTATACTGAATGTTACGCGATTCTATCACTAACCGCAGGAGTATTAACGTGTCTGAAAGGCGTCAATACTATCGGATCGATCATCCGGTCATCATTGAACACAAATGTGTCAGTGACGAGGATGTGGCTCATTCAAATCAGCCGTTCCAATTTGAGGTATCTGCCTATTTTTCATTGCAGGCACAATTGCACGCAATCGATGCCGAATGTAGCCATTATCTGCACCGGATCAGTGAGAGCTTTGCTCCCCTGAGCGCCTACCTCCAGTCCCTTAACAGAAAGATAGAACTGATTGCACAAGCACTGACTGCCGACAGCCTGAAGCTGGACCAGGGGGAACCTCAGTTCATCAACCTAAGTGAAGGCGGCATCAATTTTTTGTCTCAGCAGTCACTGGAGCCGAGACAGGCACTGGCCCTTAAACTGGTATTCACCGAGTCAAGGCTTGGCATGATGCTCTATGCTCGTGTGATTCGTTCCGAGGCCCAGGCCGAAGGCTTCGAAGTTGCTGCAGAGTTCCTGCATATGCCTGAAAACTGTCGCACCCAGCTTGCCCGCCTGATTCTTGAAGCACAGGCTCGACAACGCCAGAACGAGCTCTATCAGGAATGAGCATGAATAATGCCCCCACACCTACGCCTCATCCAAAACTCTACCTGCTGGCCATGGGAGCCGGTTTTGCCGGTCTGATTGCATGGTTCGTGATTGGGCGTTCACTGGGCATATTGGACTGGATAAGCGGCCTGTTTCCTGCGTCACATGCAGGCGCCGGACTTATGGTCGCCATCATGGCACTGATGACACCCGGTTTTCTGCTGTGGAAGTACTATAACCGTTGGATTGAAAAGCGTCTCAAGGTGAAGGGGCGTTATTACGAAGATGGTGTCTATCTGCCTCCAAAGCAGAAATGAAACAGCCGGGCTGGGCCCGGCTGAAAAATTCAACACACCAAAGTCGGTTACTTAAAGGTTCGCAACCCTGTTGAGCCCGGAAATAGCAGCAACACGGTAGGCTTCAGCCATGGTCGGATAGTTGAAGGTTGTGTTGATGAAATACTTCAGTGTATTCGCCTCACCCGACTGGCTCATGATCGCCTGGCCAATGTGAATGATCTCCGAAGCCTGATCGCCAAAACAGTGGATACCAAGAATCTGAAACGTTTCACGATGGAAGAGCACCTTCAGCATGCCTACAGGTTCACCGGAAATCTGGGCACGTGCCGTGTCCTTGAAGAACGCCTGCCCAACTTCATAGGGCACACATTCCGCTGTCAGCTCCTCTTCTGTTTTGCCGATGGAGCTGATCTCCGGGATGGTATAGATGCCGGTCGGGACATCATTGATATAGCGGAAATCATCCGCTGACAACATGTCAGCCGATGCTGACCGCCCCTGATCCAGGGCAGCCGATGCCAGGCTCGGCCAACCGATCACATCACCGACCGCATACACCCCATCGGCCTCGGTGCGATAGTGTTCATCGACTGCCAACTGACCCCGGCTGTTGGCTTCAAGTCCAATCTTGTCGAGCCCCAGACCCGCCGTATTGCCACTGCGGCCATTGCACCAGAGAAACGCATCGGCACGTATCTTCTTACCGGATTGCAATTCGATGGTGACACCATGCGCATCGCCGGTAACCGATTTATAGTCTTCGTTATGGCGAATTTTTACAGCGTTGTTGCGCAGGTGATAGCTCAACGCATCGGAGATTTCATCATCAAGGAATGAAAGCAGTCGATCGCGCATATCAATCAGGTCAACCTTAACCCCAAGACCACTGAAAATGGACGCGTATTCACAGCCTATGACGCCGGCACCAAAAATCACCAGCGTACGCGGTGTGTGACTCAGCTTGAGAATGGTATCGGAGTTATAAATACGCGGATGCGCGAAATCGATATCCGGTGGGCACCAGGGACTGGAGCCGGTTGCGATCACAAAGTTACGGCTGCGCAAGGTTTCCTTCGAATTATGCTCTCCCGCTACCTCAATCTCACCAGGCTTCTGGAAGTGAGCGCGGCCGAAAAACACATCAACCCGGTTGCGGGCGTAGAAATTGGTCCGCAGCATAACCTGATTGGAGATTACCTTCTCAGCACGCTTTAGCACCTTGGGAAAAGAAAACCAGCGTGGCTCGCCGATATCACGGAACATGGGGTTAGTGTTGAACTCAATGATCTGCTTGACCGAGTGTCGCAATGCCTTGGAGGGAATCGTGCCCTTGTGAGTACAGTTCCCGCCCACGGTATTCTGTTCTTCGACTATGGCAACACGGCGGCCCTGCTTGGCAGCATTGATCGCAGCGCCTTCGCCAGCCGGACCGGAGCCAATCACAACGACATCATAGTCATACACAGCCATTACTTTCCCCTTAGTAGAAAACGAGATCGGAGCCAACTACTCCGCCCTTGGTTGTTGACCAGCATAGAGATACTGCCGGCAACAACCAATTAGCTTTTAGATTTAACCTCATAGGCAAGATCACCACCAACATTGCCCTGTTGGCGCTCCTGCTCTTCATCACACTTGTTCGGATCACCGCCACAGATGTCACATACGGTATCCATGCCAACGGCACTCATGCCGCCACAGGAACCGGTAATTGGCTTACGCCCCATCAACACCCCCACAGACATGGCTGTGATGATCAACAGCAGCGCAGCGAAGGTCAGAATCATGGTTTCCATTACATACCTCCGAGCATTATCAGTTCAGATAGGCCTCAAAATCAGGCGTGGCGCGGGTTATAAACCCCTCAGCACCCTTGCTTATGAAAAAGGCCTTCACATTATGTTCGATAGCAAAATTGTACCCCTGTTCCTCTCCCATCACCATGAGTGCAGTGGCAAGTGCGTCTGCTTCTGCACAGGTGGGCCTGATCACCGTTACCGAAGCCAGGCGGTGAGTGATGGGACGCGCGGTGCGGGGATCAATGGTATGGGAGTAACGTACACCATCTTCTTCAAAATAATTACGATAATCGCCTGACGTCGCGACCGCATCACTTTCAAGGCTTATAATCGTCTGAGCCACACGCTCAGCGCCGGCCACAGGCGCCTCGATCGCAAGCTTCCAGGCTGAACCGTCCGGTTTAAGCCCCTCTGCTCGCAATTCACCTCCAATTTCAACCAGGTAGCGATCAACTCCCTCTTGCTCCAGCAGATTGGCCAGTGCGTCTACACCATAGCCCTTGGCGATTGCTGAAAGGTCAATGTACTGCTCACCGAGACGCCGAACCTGTCGGGTTGCAGGTATCAGCTCAACAAACCGGTACCCAATCCGCTCCCGCAAATATTCAATCTGCTCGTCCGTCGGTGCATGTATTATCCGGCCATCCGGCCCAAACCCCCAGAGGTTCACAAGCGGGCCTACGGTTACATCAAACGCACCGTCGGTCCACTCACTAATCCGTTGCGACTCCTGCAGTACAAACATCAGCTCGGCAGGAATGGTCTGAGCATAACCAGGCTCAACACTATTGAGTTTCGACAGCTCCGAGTCGTCAATGTAGGTCGACATTTGACGATTGACTTCAGCCAGCAAAGCACCGGCCTTGGCACGAATCGAGGCAACACGGGTGTCATCCTCGGCAACCCACTTCACACTAAAGCTGGTTCCCATCGTTAAACCGTCAAAGGAAACAATGCGCTCTCGGGGGCGACTGTCACACCCCAGCAGCCCCAAAACAAAAACGGCCAGCAGCGAAGCTGCCAGCCATTTTGTCAGACGTATCTGATTAGCCATCAATATCAGCCACCAAAGTCGTCCAGCAGGATATTTTCAGGCTCGACACCCATATCTTCAAGCATCTTGATAACGGATGCATTCATCATTGGCGGTCCGCACATGTAGTATTCGCAATCCTCAGGGGCCTCATGCTCCTTCAGATAGTGTTCATACAGCACGTTATGGATGAAGCCCGTATAGCCGGTCCAGTTATCCTCCGGCAGAGGATCGGACAGGGCCAGATGCCAGGTAAAGTTCTCATTCTCTTCAGCCAGCTTGTCGAACTCTTCCACATAGAAAGCCTCACGTACGGATCGAGCACCGTACCAAAAGGAGATCTTGCGCGTAGAGTTAAGACGCTTGAGCTGATCAAAGATGTGTGAGCGCATTGGTGCCATGCCAGCACCACCACCGATGAAGACCATCTCATTATCGGTTTCCTTGGCGAAGAACTCACCGAAGGGTCCGTAAACAGTAATGGTGTCCCCCGGCTTCAGGCTGAAGACGTAAGAAGACATCTGCCCCGGCGGAATGCCCTGGCTGCCCGGAGGCGGCGAGGCAATACGAATATTGAACTTAACCAGTCCACGCTCTTCCGGGTAGTTTGCCATTGAATAGGCACGGATAACCGGCTCATCCACCTTGGAGACAAACTGCCACATATCGAACTTGTCCCAGTCGCCGCGGAACTCTTCCTGGATATCGAAATCCTTGTAGTGCACTTCATGCGGCGGTGCTTCCAACTGTACGTAACCACCGGCGCGGAAATCCACGTTCTCACCTTCAGGCAGACGCAGAGTCAGCTCTTTGATGAAGGTTGCCACGTTCGGGTTGGATTCAACAGTGCACTCCCACTTCTTCACGCCGAAGACATCATCTTCCACGTGGACCTTCATATCCTGCTTAACGGCGACCTGGCAGGACAAACGCCAGCCTTCCTTGCCCTCACGCAGGGTGAAGTGGGATTCTTCGGTCGGCAGCATGGAGCCACCACCATCCAGCACCTGACATTTGCACTGCGCGCAGGTACCGCCACCACCACAGGCGGACGCAAGGAAAATCCCCTTGTCAGCCAGAGTTTGCAGCAGCTTGCCACCTGCAGGAACAGTGATCGATTTTTCCGGATCGTCGTTGATCTCGATGGTCACATTGCCGGAGCTGACCATCTTGGCTCGGGCAGCGAGGATTACGGCTACGAGTGCAAGCACCACCGCCGTGAACATCACTACACCGAGAATGATGACTTCTGTATTCATCGGTTCATCCCATCCTTTTCGCTATTCATGCCAACCGGTTACAGCTGTACGCCGGAGAAGGACATGAAGCCGAGAGACATCAGACCCACGGTAATGAAGGTTATACCCAGACCACGCAGACCGTGCGGCACATCGCTGTACTTCAGCTTTTCACGGATACCTGCCAGCGCAGCGATGGCCAGCGCCCAGCCGATACCGGCGCCAGCGCCGTAGACGACACTCTCACCGAAGGTGTAGTCACGTTCTACCATGAACAAAGCAGCACCCATGATGGCGCAGTTCACGGTAATCAGCGGCAGGAATACACCCAGCGCGTTGTAGAGGGCCGGTACAAACTTGTCCAGAAACATCTCCAGAATCTGCACAATCGCGGCAATTACGCCAATGTAGGAGATGAAGCCCAAGAAGCTCAGGTCCACTTCAGGATAACCGGCCCACGCCAGTGCACCCTCACGCAGCAGGTGGTTATAGATCAGGTTGTTTACCGGCACTGTGATGACCAGCACCACAATAACGGCAATACCCAGACCAATGGCGGTCTGTACCTTCTTCGAAATCGCCAGGAAGGTACACATCCCGAGGAAGAAGGCCAAGGCCATGTTTTCAACGAAAATCGCCTTAACAGCAAGGCTGATCAGCTGTTCCATGATTTACGCAGCCTCCTTCTTGGTGTTCGGAGCCATTTCGTACTCCGGCTTTTCAACCTGCTCCGGCTTCCAGGTACGGATGATCCAGATGAACATGCCGATCAGGAAGAATGCGCTCGGCGGCAGCAATAGCAGACCGTTGCCCTGATACCAGCCCCCGTTGTTGACCAACGGCAGGATTTCAATACCGAACAACGAGCCTGAGCCGAACAGCTCACGGAAGAAACCGACGAACAGCAGCACCACACCGTAGCCCATACCGTTGCCGAGACCGTCCAGAAAGCTCGGGATCGGCGGATTTTTCATCGCATAGGCTTCAGCGCGACCCATCACGATACAGTTGGTGATAATCAGACCAACGAATACCGACAGCTGCTTGGAGATCTCGTAAGCAAAGGCCTTCAGGAACTGGTCTACTACGATTACCAGCGAGGCAATAATGGTCATCTGCACGATGATGCGGATACTGCCCGGAATGTGGTTACGGATCAGCGATACGAAAAAGTTCGAGAACGCCGTTACCACCATAACCGCCAGGGTCATGACCAGCGCCGTCGCCATGTTGGAGGTAACCGCCAGCGCAGAACATACACCCAGAATCTGCAGAGCGATCGGGTTGTTCTTGAAGATTGGCGTTACCAGAACGTCTTTAGTCTTGGACATGGATTAAGCCTCCCCTGCACGCAGGTTGTTCAGGAACGGCGCGTAGCCATTCTCGCCCATCCAGAACTGAACCAGGTTGGTGACACCGTTGCCGGTCAGCGTAGCCCCAGACAGACCGTCGATCTTGTGCTCGGCATCGGCTGTAGAGGCGTCAACACTGCCCTTGATCAGCTGGATTTTCGGATCCATCTTGTCTTCACCGTAGACTTCCTTACCTGGCCATAGCGCTTTCCAGGCAGGATTGTCGACTTCGCCACCCAGCCCCGGGGTCTCGGCGTGCGAGTAGAAGCCAAGCCCTACAACGGTGTTCAGATCGCCTTCCAGCGCAAGGAATCCGTAAAGGGTGGACCAAAGACCCTTGCCATGAACCGGCAGGACTACCTTCTCGACAGCGCCGTTGGCACTTTCAACCAGGTAGACCGGTTGCACACGCGCAATGGTCTTGATACCGGCCTGATCTTCATCACGGCTCAGACGAATGTTCTGCGCAGGATCCTTTGCAGCCTTGGTTTCGTCATAACTGGACGCAACATCAACGAACTTGCCGGTTTCCAGATCAACATATTTGGTCGTGATTTGCTGGAACAGCTCGTCAACGCTCTTGGCAGGATCACTGATACCGGCCGCAGCAAGAATGTTGCTCTTGCGGTCCAGTTCTTTGTTGGCAACCTGCTTGGGCTTGAGGATTACCGCCGCCGCCGACACCACTACCGAGCAGATAACACACAGCAGGATGGTGACCAGCAGGGTTTTACCCATAGTATCGTTATTAGCCGACATTACGCTTCATCCTCCGCTTAATGTTCGCCTGGACAACGAAGTTGTCGATCAGCGGTGCAAACAGGTTGGCAAACAGAATGGCCAGCATCATACCTTCCGGGAACGCCGGGTTGACCACACGGATCAGCACTACCATCACACCGATCAGCGCGCCGAAGAACCACTTGCCGGTGTTGGTCATGGATGCAGACACGGGGTCGGTCGCCATGAAAATCATACCGAAAGCGAAGCCACCCAGAACCAAGTGCCAATAGAACGGCATGTTGAACATCGGGTTGGTATCGGAGCCGATCAGGTTGAACAGCGTGGACGTGGCCACCATGCCAAGGAATACGCCCGCAACGATTCGCCAAGCCGCAATCCGGGCAAACAGGATAACCGCACCACCGATTAGAATCGCCAGAGTGGAAGTTTCACCCACCGAGCCTTGAATGGTACCGATGAAAGCATCGAACCAGGTTACGTTCGCAGCCAGAATCGCTTCAACGCCGCCCATGGCAGCCAGACCCAGCGGGGTTGCTCCAGAGAAGCCGTCAACAGCGGTCCAGATCGCATCACCTGACATCTGTGCCGGGTAGGCAAAGAAGAGGAATGCACGACCGGTCAACGCCGGGTTGAGGAAGTTTTTGCCGGTACCGCCGAATACTTCCTTACCGATCACCACACCGAAGCTGATACCCAGTGCAACCTGCCACAGCGGGATGGTCGGCGGCAGAATCAGCGAGAACAGGATGGAGGTCACGAAGAAGCCTTCGTTCACTTCATGCCCGCGCTTCATGGCAAACAGCACTTCCCAGAAGCCACCAACAATAAATGTCACTGCATAAATCGGTAGCCAGTAGACAGCACCGTGAATGATGTTGTCCCACACGCTGTCCGGGCTGAACCCGGTCAGTGATGCAGCCAGCGCACCACGCCAGCCGGTAGACTCGGTCAGGCCCAAATCCGCCATGGCGGTATTGGCCTGCAGGCCTATGTTGTACATCCCGAAGAAGATCGCCGGGAAAGTACACAGCCACACCAGAATCATGATGCGCTTCAGGTCAACACCATCACGTACATGAGCGGCGTTTTTGGTGACCTGGCCGGGTGTGTAAAAAATGGTATCCACTGCTTCATACAGGGCGTACCAGTTCTCGTATTTGCCGCCTTTATGGAAATGCGGCTCCATTTTATCCAGAACGGTTCTTAAACTCATGACCAGCCTCTCTTACGCCTCTTTCTCGATGCGCGTCAGGTTGTCGCGAAGAATCGGACCGTACTCGTACTTACCAGGGCACGCAAACGTGCACAGTGCGAGGTCCTCTTCATCCAGCTCAAGACAACCGAGCTGCATCGCGGTCACGATATCGCCGGTCACCAGTGCACGCAGCAACTGAGTCGGCAGGATATCCAGCGGCATCAACGTTTCAAACTGACCTACGGGGATCATCGCCCGCTCGGATCCGTTTGTCGTTGTGGTGAAGTTGAATTTCTTGCCCGGTGAAAGCACGGACGCAAACATGTTCAAGACAGAGAACTTATTGCTGCCAGGGGCGATCCAGCCCATAAACTCGCGCTTGTCACCTTCCAGCAGCACGCTCACCTGATTGGCATAACGGCTCAAAAAGGCATGAGGTCCCAGTGCTGCACGGCCGTTCCAGACAGAGCCGCTGATAACACGGTTTTTGCCCGGCAGTAACCGACCGGCAATCAACTCCTCGGTAGAAGCCCCAATACGAGTGCGCACAAGCTGCGGCTTCTCAACCTGAGGACCTGCCAACGCAACAACACGCTCGACCGGCAGACGACCTTCAGTAAACAGGCGTCCAAGTGCGATCACGTCCTGATAACCGATGGTCCAGACTGTTTTCTGCTGCGACACCGGGTCCAGGAAGTGTATATGTGTACCGGCATTTCCAGCAGGATGCTTGCCGGCGAACTCTGCCGCATCAACACCATCCGCTGTCGGCACGTTGGCGCCGGCAGCCTTGCAGAGATACACCTTGCCACCGCTGAGACAGGTCAGCAGCTTGAGGCCGTTGGTAAATGCGTCAGCCTGTTCATTGATGATCAGCTCAGGACTGGCTGCCAACGGATTGGTATCGATCGCAGTAACGAAAATGGAGTGAGGCGTGGTACCAACCTGAGGCACCCGACTGAAAGGACGGGTACGCAGCGCAGTCCAGAGACCGGATGATTGCAAGCTTTCTTCGATCTGCTCGCGTGTCAGACTGCCCAGCTCATCGGCAGAATATCGAGGGAATTCGACCGCTTCTTCCTGTTCGTCCAGCTCAATGACCACGGATTGCAGTACACGTCGTTCGCCACGGTTGATCGCACGGACCACACCGGCGCCCGGAGCCGTATACTGGACCCCTTCTGTTTTTTTATCGGTAAAGATCACCTGACCGAGTTTCACCCGGTCACCCTCTTTGACCTTCATTGACGGCTTCATGCCGACATAATCCTGGCCAAGGAGAGCCACAGTGCGTACAGCGGGACCATCACTGATGGTCTGCTCGGGCGCACCTGCAATCGGTAGATCCAGACCCTTATTGATCTTGATCATTCGTCTCACCCAACTATCAAAAATATTCAGGAGATCACGCCCCCGCCCAAACGCGGTCAGCCAAAATGAAACCAGCCTTCCGTGCCGGGAAACAGACGCAGGATTCCCACCTAAAAATCCGCACAAGTATAACCGACACCCTTGTCGTTTTTCTACAAGCCACTGATTTCCTGAGCTGGAACAGAGTGATAAAAAGGTATATACGAATAGACCGTATAGGAATATAGATATTATATTTAAGAATATAATATCTCAGAAACAAAAAAGGCCACCCAACACGGGCAGCCCTTTTCAACAGTACAGGCAAACAGACGCTTACTTGCTGTTTTTCGGGAACGCCTGCAAAGTGCACTTGGCCAGATGCTGTGCCATACGAACGACCTGACAGCTGTAACCAAATTCGTTGTCATACCATACGTACAGCACGCAACGATTACCATCCACGATGGTGGCAAGGGCATCGACCACACCAGCCGCACGCGATCCTACAAAGTCACTGGAAACCGCTTCCGGCGAGTTGCTGTAGTCGATCTGCTTTTGCAGATCAGAGTGCAGTGCTGCATCGCGCAGGAAGGCATTCAGCTCGTCTTTGTCGGTGGACTTTTCCAGGTTCAGGTTCAGGATCGCCATTGACACGTTCGGCGTCGGCACGCGGATCGCATTACCGGTCAGCTTGCCTTCCAGCTCCGGCAACGCCTTGGCAACGGCTTTGGCAGCACCGGTCTCGGTCAGAACCATGTTCAGCGCAGCCGCACGACCGCGGCGATCACCCTTGTGGTAGTTGTCGATCAGGTTCTGGTCGTTGGTGTAGGAATGCACAGTTTCAACATGTCCATTCACGACACCAAACTGATCATTAACCGCTTTCAGTACCGGCACGATAGCGTTGGTGGTACAGGAGGCAGCGGACAGCACACGGTCATCATCATTGATGTCGTTATGGTTAACACCCATAACAATGTTTTTGACGCCCTTACCCGGCGCCGTCAACAGCGCACGCGCGACACCCTTGGACTGCAGGTGCAGTGACAAGCCTGCTTCATCGCGCCATTTGCCGGTGTTGTCGATGACCAGCGCGTTCTTGATGCCGTACTGGGTATAGTCAACCTGGTCCGGACCATCGGCAAAAATCACCTTAATGTAATTGCCGTTAGCGATGATCGCATTGCTTTCTTCATCGATCTGGATGGTGCCCTTGAAGGAGCCGTGAACCGAGTCACGACGCAGAAGACTGGCACGTTTCTCAAGATCGTTATCGGCGTTACCCTTGCGTACAACAATGGCACGCAGGCGCAGGGAATGGCCACCGCCAGCACGATCCAGCATCAGACGCGCCAACAGGCGACCGATACGGCCAAAGCCGTACAATACAACATCGGTCGATTCGTGCGCTTCAGCCGGCTCGGTAGAAGCGTCGGCCAGTTCATCAGCAAGGAAGGCCTGCAGGGTGCGGCCATTACCTTCGTTGCGGAATTTTACCGCCAGTTTGCCAATATCGATGTGAGCATTGGTCACATCCATTTCGGCCACGGCTTCCAGTACCGGGAAGGTATCCACTACGGACAGCTCTTCAGCTTCCAGCTGGCGCACAAAACGATGTGCCTTGAGAATATTGATCACAGACCGCTTGACGATCAGACGACCATAGACAGAGATCTCTACGTTTCGGTCACGATACAGACGACCCACCAGCGGCACCATCGCTTCCGCGATCGCTTCACGGGCTTTCCAGTCTGCAAAAATCAGTTCTTGGCTCACGGGGTAACTCCGAAATTGTCAACGCTCAATTTGGGTGCGCGCATTATCCTCTTTTCACACGGTCGGGGCAAACCTGACAAGGCTAGACTTTGGTCCCCTTGCTGTCGTGAGGCTGCGTTTTGCAGTTTCAACGGTTAAACTGCTCGCCTTTACAACCTGAAGGGAGAGACAGCATTGGCGGTCGAATTCAACTTTCCATTACCCAAGGGCCCCGGTGACATCCGCCGTCTGGGTCAGGTACAGGGCAGTGCCACCGGCCTGTTGACACAGCAGATCGCTTGCCGTCATAACGGCTTGATGCTGCTGATCTGTCAAGATATGGAAAGCGCGGAGCGGCTGCAGAATGAGGTCAGGTTCTACAGTTGTGACCAACTGCCAGTGCGCTTGCTGCCCGACTGGGAGATTCTGCCCTATGACAGTTTTTCACCGCATCAGGACATTATTTCCACACGCATCCAGACATTGCATCAACTCCCCGAACAGAAACACGGTGTACTGATTCTGCCGATCAGCACACTGATGCACCGCCTTCCCCCACTGAGCTTCATTACCGCCAGCGCTCTGTTTCTTGAGCCTGGACAGAAACTCGACAGCATCGCCTTGCGCCAACGCTTCACGGACGCCGGCTACACTGCCGTAGATACTGTCTATGAGCATGGTGAATTTGCCATCCGCGGCGCAATTATCGACCTGTATCCCATGGGATCTGAGTTGCCGCTGCGCATCGACCTGTTCGATGATGAAATTGACACCATCCGAACATTTGACCCGGAAAGCCAACGCTCCATCGACAAGGTGGATCGGGTAAGACTGTTGCCTGCAAAAGAGTTCCCGTTTCATCAAGATGCCATCACCCGCTTCAAGCAGCGCTGGCGTGAACGCTTTGATGTGGATCACACCCGCTGCCCCATATACCAGGATGTATCCAGCGGACTGACGCCGCCGGGTATCGAATACTACGCCCCACTCTTTTTCGAACAGTCAGCAACCCTGTTTGACTATCTGCCCGAAAACACCCTGATTCTTCATGACCGACAACTCAACTCGGCAGCCGAACACTTCTACCATGATGTACGCCAACGCCACGATGAACGCCGAGGTGACCTGCAGCGCCCGATACTTTCCCCTGAAGAGCTGTTTCTTTCAGCTGAAGAGCTTTTCAGCACTCTGCGACAACGCCCCGTCATCCGTCTCAATGAAGAGGCGGAAGAGCTCAAGCCTGGCCGTGACAACCTGCCCTGTGTCGACCTGCCCGACTTCAGCACGGATGACCGCCAAACACCGCTGGCCGCCCTTCAGGCATATCGACAGCATGACACTACGCCGATCCTGATCTGTGCGGAGTCAGCCGGTCGCCGTGAGGCCTTGCTGGAACATGCACGCAAGGCCGGACTTGATCTTGCTGAGTGTGATAACTGGTCGGATTTCATCTCACAAAGGCCCAACCTGGCCATCACCACCTTCGCACTGGAGCGTGGACTGTTCATACCAGGCCAGCTGCAGCTGATCACAGAGACACAGCTATTCGGACGCCAGGTATTTCAACGTCGTCGGCGTGAAAAACAGCAGATCGACTCGGATCAGGCCATTCGCCACCTGTCCGAACTGACCATCGGTGCACCGGTAGTGCACCTTGATCATGGTGTTGGCCGCTATCAGGGCATGCAAACCATTAGTGTCGATCAACAGCCTGCCGAATTTCTGGTGCTTGAATATGCCGATGAGGCCAAACTGTATGTGCCGGTATCCTCACTACATCTGATCGGTCGGTACTCCGGTGCCAGTGACGAATCAGCCCCATTGCACCGATTGGGGACAGAGCAGTGGAGCAAGGCACGGCGCAAGGCAGCCGAAAAGGTTCGTGACTCTGCTGCCGAGCTGCTCGACATCTATGCACGCCGTGCTGCACGCAAGGGGTTCAGTTTTGATTGCAGCGAGGCTGAATATGCGCGCTTTGCAGCCAGTTTCCCATTTGAGGAAACCCCGGACCAGGCCAATACCATTAATGCAGTGGTAGGTGACATGCGCGCTGCGGCGCCCATGGATCGGCTGGTGTGTGGCGACGTCGGCTTCGGCAAGACTGAGGTTGCCATGCGCGCGGCCTTTATCGCGGTACAGAGTGGCAAGCAGGTCGCCGTACTGGTACCCACCACGCTGCTGGCACAACAGCATTTTGAAAACTTCCGTGACCGTTTTGCCGATTGGCCCGTTGAAGTGGAGCTGATTTCGCGCTTCAAAAGCGCCAAACAACAACAGGCCACTCTTCTCGCACTCAGCGAGGGCAAGGTCGACATCCTGATCGGCACGCATAAACTACTGCAGGGGGATATCCGTTTCAGTGATCTGGGACTGTTGATTATTGATGAAGAACACCGCTTTGGCGTCCAACAAAAAGAGCGCCTCAAATCGCTGCGTTCAGAAGTCGATATTCTGACCCTGACGGCAACCCCAATTCCACGGACGCTTAACATGGCCATGTCCGGTATCCGTGATCTGTCGATTATTGCCACTCCGCCAGCCCGCCGCCTGTCGGTCAAAACCTTTGTGCGCCAGAATGATGCACCCATGGTGAAGGAAGCGATCCTGCGTGAGCTGCTGCGTGGCGGCCAGGTGTACTACCTCCACAACGAGGTCAAGACGATCGAGAAAGTTGCCGAGGAGATAGCGGCTCTGGTACCGGAAGCAAGGGTGGCCATTGGCCATGGTCAGATGCGCGAGCGTGAGCTGGAGCAGGTCATGAGCGACTTTTATCACAAGCGCTTTAACGTACTGGTCTGCACCACCATCATTGAAACCGGCATTGATGTACCCAGTGCCAACACCATTATCATTGATCGCGCCGACAAATTCGGCCTGGCCCAGCTGCATCAGCTGCGGGGTCGTGTAGGCCGCTCTCACCATCAGGCTTATGCCTACCTGTTAACACCGCCAGTTCGGGCCATTACACAGGATGCGATCAAACGACTGGAAGCGATCAGCGAGGCCAACACCCTTGGAGCCGGTTTTACCCTTGCCACCCATGATCTGGAGATCCGTGGTGCGGGTGAGCTGCTGGGCGAAGAGCAAAGCGGTCAGATGCAAAGTGTTGGCTTCGGTCTGTATATGGAAATGCTGGATCAGGCGATCAAGGCGATCCGCGAGGGCAAGACTCCTGATCTGGACAAGCCTCTGCATCATGGCTGCGAGATCAACCTGCACCTGCCCGCACTGATTCCGGATGACTATCTGCCGGACGTACATAATCGACTGATCATCTACAAACGCATAGCCAATGCTGCTGATGCCAACGCACTTGATGAATTGCAGGTTGAAATGATTGATCGCTTTGGCCTGCTGCCCGAACCGACCCGCAACCTGATGAGACTGACGCATCTCAAACTGAAAGCGGAAGCCCTGGGCATCGTCAAGCTTGATGCCGGCGACAAGGCCGGTCGCATCGAGTTTGAAGCCGAGCCGAACATCGATCCACTGACACTGATCACCATGATTCAGCGCCAACCTCAGCGCTTCCGTCTGGACGGTGCCAGCGTATTGCGGTTTACTCAACCCATGGAAAAGGTCGCGTCCCGCTTTGAAGCGGTCGAGTCACTGCTCACCCAACTGTCACCCAAAGAGAAAGAGTAATCCTATGCCCGGTTTACTGCAACGCACCCTGACACTGGTAACCCTTTCAAGCCTGACGGCAATGGCCAGCGCCGCCAACCTGTACAAGGTCGAAATGCTGGTGTTTGCCAATCAAAACGGAATCGGTGTGAACGAGGAATATTGGCCGGATATCGCACCTGCCGACGTCAGTGGTGCCGTATTCCCACGCAGCTGGGACGGCTACCCTCTACAGGCCTTTGAGGAGCTGCCACGCAACGATCTGCGTTTGAGTGCAGATGCCAGCCGTCTGGCCCGCAGCAGCGAGTACAAAGTGCTGTATCACAGCGGATGGCTACAATCCATTGGCAGCAAAAGCCAGGCACGACCCGTGCGCATCAAAGCCAGTACTGAAGGCTACGAGCTGGACGGTTCAATCAGCATCTACCGCAATCGCTTTCTGCACGCTCAGCCAAGCTTGCAACTAAGCAGCCACGGATCGATGCAGCAGACACTGTCTGAAACCGACAGCAGCGACCGCTATAGCCCTGCTGCATGGCTACTGCAGGATGCCCGCCGCATGCGCTCCAACGAGATACATTACATTGATCACCCGCATATGGGCGTGCTTTTGATCATTCGTCCTGTCGGTAACTGAATCGGCTTAACGGGCTTTCAAACTGCATTTAGCTGACTGAAGCGGCTGTCGGGGATAGCCGCCAAAGCCTGTGGCGATCCTTCCTCAATCACCCGCCCCTTGTCCAGTATCACAACACGATCAAACAACGCTGCCGTTTGCAGATGGTGACTGATCATCACCAGTGTTCGTTCGGGGTAAAGCCGCAACACATTCTCCACAACGGCGGCTTCCGTTGCGGCATCAAGCCCCTCGGTTGGCTCATCAAGCAGTAGGATGGGGGCGTCACGCAATAGCGCCCTTGCCAGTGCCAGCCGCTTGCGCTGCCCCCCTGAAAGGCGGCTACCAGACTCGCCTATTGAGTATGCAAGAGGCTCTTCGCCCAACTCCATATCCAGTCGCACAGCTGCCAGTACCGATGCCATATCGGCCTCATCGGCACTCACATTGGCCAAGGCAAGGTTATCGGCGACAGTACCGGCAAAGAGCTGAACCGGTTGTGATAGCACACTCATCTGAGCTCTCAGGGTTGATTCACTGTAGCAGGCAACCGGCTGACCACCCAACAACACATGCCCCTGTTGCGGATCATGGAATCGCGCCAGCAAGCTGATAAGCGTGCTCTTGCCGCTGCCGGTATGCCCCAGCAGCAGTATTTTTTCTCCGGCCGATACCTGTAGTGAGAATTTCTCAAGTACCGCTGATGAAGAACGATCATAATGAAAATATACCTGATCAAAACTGAAGCTGCCGGGCAGCGGCACTGGACCTTCATCGGCTGGCGGATAGTGGATCAGCGGGGCGGTTGCTGCAACTTCCTGCAGGCGTGCAGCCGCACGGCGAGTTTTGCCAAGATACTGATATGCCAGAGATAGTGGAGCCACAACTTCAAACACAGCCAACACACAGAACAGCACCATGGCCAGCTGAGCAGGTTCAAGCCTGCCATCGTATACGCGCTCAACACCCATAGCCAAAGCCAGCAGGCCAGTTGTACCACCAATAAATACGATCAGCGCCGTCATCAGCCCCGTCAGCAGCGCCATGCGCAGCTGGGTTTTCTGCAGCCGCGCCTCCTCAGCAGCGGTAGCATCAATCGCTCGCTGAACACCGCCATAGATGTACAGGTCGGCCAGCCCCTGTACCAATCCTATCAGCCGTTGACGCAGGCGAGCGGTCGCCACTACCTGCTGCTCGCCCACATGACGTGCTGACAAGTGTGCCAGCAGCGGCGTGATCACACCTACCAGCAACAACCCCACAGCTGTCAGCAACGCTATCCCAGGGCTGTACAGTGCCAGAAAACCCAATACCAGTGCCGACACCAGTAGCGCAAGTACGCTGGGAGCCAGTACACGCAGATACAGGTTATCCAGCGCATTTACATCAGCGATAAGGCGGTTCAAAAGGTCAGCGGAACGAAACTGCTGCAACCGAGCAGGGCCAAGTGGCTCAAGACAACGATAGAACCAGCTGCGCAGATCGGCCAGCAGGCGGAAGGTTGCTTCGTGCGTTGTTACCCGCTCAAAATAGCGCCCAACTGTTCTGGCGATGGCAAAACCTCTCACGCCAGCCCCCGGCGTAAAGTAGTTGAACTGCTGAGCTGTGACCGCACTAATGCCAGCCAGAGCCGCTGCCGAAATGAACCAGCCTGACAAGGTCATCAGGCCAATACTGGCCAGCAGCGTGACCAGGCCCAGCAAAGTGCCAAGCAGGACCCAGTTCAGGTGTGGTCGCATCAGCCCAACGAATGGACGCAATTCTTTCATGTCGCGCCTCCGGCTTCGGGTGCGTCTGTATTCAAGAGACTCAGCTGCCCGTTCTCAAGCTGCCATACCTCATCCGCCCGCAGCATGGAGGAGCGCCGATGTGTCAGCATCAGCACCAACCTGCCTGCACACAGCGTCTGCAGAGACTCCAGCACCAGTTGCTCACTGTCTCGGTCAAGGTTTGCAGTAGGTTCATCCAGCAACAATACCGGCGCATCCTTAAGAAAGGCTCGTGCCAGCGCCAGGCGCTGAATTTGTCCGCCGGAAAAACCACTTCCCAGCTCTCCCACAATCGTATCGAGGCCGTCAGGAAGGCGCTGTACAAATTCCAGTGCATTGGCTTGCTCCAGTGCCAAATACAGAGCATGCTCGCTGGCATCGGGTGCTGCCAACAGCAGGTTATCGCGCAGACTGCCCGGAAACAGCGTTGTATGCTGACTGACCCAGGCAACCTGTTCCAGCCAGGCATAACTGCCTACCACATCCAGCGGTGTCTGATTAACCTTAACCTGACCTTCGCTGAGTTGGCGAAATCCCAGAAGTACTTGCAGCAGGGATGACTTGCCCGCACCACTTGGGCCCACCAGGGCAACAATTCGGCCTCGCTGAAGCGTCAGATTCACGCCCGTAAATACCGGTGTCTGGCGCCCGGGGTAAGTCAGTCCCGCACCCTCAAGGCTAATCTGATGGACAGTAGCATCCAAACCCGCTCCCTCTCCGGCTATCGCTTTGGGGGTAGCCTCCAGCAGTTCACGCAGCTTGTCGGCGGCAGCCACCGCCTCCTGCCGCGCGTGGTAATGCGTACCCAGTTCTCGTAAAGGAAGGTAAAACTCCGGCGCCAGCAGCAGTATAAACAATCCCTGGTAAAGGTTGACCGGCGCGTCCCAGTAACCAAAGTCCAGGTGGCCAAGAAAGCTGAAACCCAAATAAACCGCGACTACGGCAATGGATATGGAGGCGAAGAACTCAAGCACCGCCGACGACAAGAATGCCAATCGAAGCACCTGCATCGTGCGTTGACGAAACTCATCAGCCCCGGCCTCAATCACCTCCACCTGATCTCGACTGCGATCAAACAGTTTCAGCGTAACGATACCCTGCACGACATCAAGAAAGTGGGACCCCAGTTGCGACAGCGCGGCGAAGTTACGTCGGTTGGCTTCAGCTGCACGGGTACCGACCAGCGCCATGAAGAGCGGCACCAGGGGTGCCGTAATCAGGAAAATCAGCCCTGCCGCCCAGTTTACCGGGAATATGAAGGCGAGTATGACCAGCGGCAACATTGCCGCCAACGCCATTTGTGGCAAATAGCGGGCAAAAAAACCATCCAGCGCTTCAACCTGCTCAAGAAGAATGCTGCTCAGTTCACCGCTGCGCTGATCACCCGTATAGGCGGGTCCCAGCCGATTGATATGATTAAGCAGCAATCCTCTCAGGCTTCGCCTGATCCGAATCGATGCCTGCTGTCCAGCCCACTCCTTTACAACACCCAGCAGAGCTCTGAGCAACAGTGCCGCCAGCAACATCAACAGCAATGGCGTATGTTGTGCCAGAGACTGCCCGCTGAACAGGGTGCCATCGACAACTCTGGCCAGCAGGTGGGCCTGAACAACCAGCATCAGACCGATACCAATCCCTGCTGCCACACTCAGCCAGACCCAGCGTTTTTCCTGTTTGCCAAGCTGCTGTAGCCAGCGCTTTTGCTCCCGCTCCTGCAAGCGGCTCATGCCTGCTGCCCCGCTTCGGTCGGCCGTTGAGATACAGGTTCCGGCAACTCCGGCTCGCCTGCCGCGAGATGGATGGTCTGAGTCGGGAAGGCAAACTCAGCTCCGTGACTGAAAATAATATCCGCTATTTTCAACATCACATCCTGTTTGATTTCGTGATACTTAACCCACTGTGTGGTTTTGGTGAAGGTATACACCATAAAGTCGAGAGAGGATGGCCCAAAGCGGTTCAACTGAACAATGATCGTCTGACGCGTATCGATTTCCGGATGATTGCGAATCATCTCGCGTACGTCATCAATGATTGCCCTGACCTTGTCTGCATCATCATAGCGGACCCCCACATGCTCAAAAATACGCCTGTTGCGCATCCGTGAGGGGTTTTCTACCGAGATGCTGGTAAAGGTTGCATTTGGGACGTACAGGGGCCTTTGATCAAAGGTCCGGATGCGAGTCAGGCGCCAGCCGATGTACTCGACGGTCCCCTCTATCTCCTTATCGGGCGAGCGCACCCAGTCACCTACTCGAAACGGGCGATCCATATAAATCATCAGGCCACCGAAAAAGTTGGCCAGTAGATCCTTGGCAGCGAAGCCTACCGCGATACCGCCAATACCACCAAATGCCAGGATGCCGGAAATACTGACACCTGAAGATTGCAGTACCGTTAGCCCAGCAAGAATGAACACAACCAGTCGCAGCAGCTTGGCAACAGCATCGGCGGTTGTGCGATCCACCTGTTTACGGCCGGCAACGGGCGTTGTCAGGTACTTTTCCCCTGCCTTGATAAAACGAATCACTCCCCAGGCCAGGAGAATGATGACCCCTAGTCGACGAAGGTCACCGCCTACTTCGGTGCTGACCGGCAGGCCGTTTCGGCTAAAAATTTCCAGCAACAGGGATACACCAGTGACCCAAATCAGAATACGCAGCGGTGTTCTGATCGACTTCAAGAGCAAATCGTCCCAGGCAGGGGCTTTCTGACTCAAGTGGTGAATCAAGCGCCCCATCACCCAGTTGAATACGATGGTTAACAGCCATACCAGAACCACAACTGTTGCAGCAGCCACCTGCCAGCCGTAGTCCTCCAGTACGGGCCACTGTTTAAACAGAGGAGCCAGCAGCGGTTTCAGCAGCTGTTCAAGCATCAGATCTCCTTGAGTAACTCTGCCGCCAGCTGGCGGCTTTCATTCAGCCGATCAGAATCCGGAATCCGCGCAGGACGTGCGCGCATCCTGGCCAGGCGATGTGAGGCAGCAACCGAACCAGCCTGCAGATGTTCCAGAACCTGTCCTGCGCCGTCAGGATGATTACAGACCAGTACCATGTCACAACCGGCTGCAAGCGCACGATCACAGCGTTCTGCATAGCTGCCGGCCTGGCTGGCGCCCTCCATGCTGAGATCGTCACTGAAAATCACACCATCAAAATGCAACCGCTGGCGCAGAACCTGCTGCAGCCAATAACTGGAAAAGCCCGCCGGAGCCGAGCAAACCTGACTGTACACAACGTGTGCCGGCATTACGCCATCAAGCCCGCGTCGGATCAATGCGTCAAATGGCCGCAGATCCTGCTCTTCGATTTCAGCCATGCTGCGTTCATCAA
This sequence comes from Marinobacterium iners, assembly GCF_017310015.1. Taxonomy (NCBI): domain Bacteria; kingdom Pseudomonadati; phylum Pseudomonadota; class Gammaproteobacteria; order Oceanospirillales; family Oceanospirillaceae; genus Marinobacterium; species Marinobacterium iners. The sequence continues at coordinate 1,816,748 of NZ_CP022297.1, read as the reverse complement.
TCGGCAGCTCAAGGTGCGAGTCGGCCTGTACCCAGCCATGGCCCGGAAAATGCTTGCCGGTCGCGGCCATCCCGGCTTCATGCATACCGGCCATAACACCACCGGCCAGCTGGATAACCACCTCAGGATCAGCACCGAAGGCGCGGTCTCCAATAACACTGCTCTGACCCCAGTCCAGATCCAGCACCGGGGCAAAGCTGATATCGATATCAAACCGGCGAAGTTCTGTCGCCATCAACCAGCCAAGTTCATGGGCACAGGCGATCGCATGATGCGGGTTCTGTAGCCAGCGACGGCCCAAGGCAGCCATGGGCGGCAAACGAGTAAAGCCTTCACGGAAACGCTGGACACGCCCCCCCTCCTGATCAACCGCCACCAGCAGGTCTGCCCGCAAGGCACGAATGGATGTCATCAGTGATTTGAGCTGGTCGGGATTGTCATAGTTGCGGCTGAACAGAATCAGTCCGCCTACCTGGGGACTCTTGATCTGTTCGGTTTCAACTGCATTCAGTGCAGTCCCCTCAATATCAAGCATCAGAACGCCAGTGGTCATGATCTACTCTTCTATCAGAATATCAGTGCCGGGAGAGACCTGTTCAAACAGCTCCAGCAGGTCCGTGTTTCGCATCCGTATACAACCATGAGACAAGGGCGTGCCCATGGGTTCCGTATCCGGGGTGCCATGAATATAGATATACCGCCGCTGGGTATCGACCTCTCCCCCTCTGTTAAAGCCGGGTTCACGGCCACAAAGCCAAAGAATTCGGGTCAATATCCAATCGCGTTCGGGATGAGAAGCTGCCAGATTGTCAGAATAGATCTCGCCCGTTGGTCGGCGACCGACAAATACAGCCCCCAGGGGTTGGTCAGAGCCGATGCAGGCACGAATGAAGTGCCTGCCACGCGGCGTACAGCCACTGCCGTTGCGCTCACCGGCTCCGGCTTTCGCCGTTGACACCGGGTAGCTGTACTCACCCTTTTCGGTAAGCACAAACAGCTGCTGCCGCTTCAGTGAAACCCGCAGCCTAACCTGCATCAGTGGGTTCCGTTGCGGACAGGCGCCTTCATTCCGGCTGAAATTACCGGAATCATTCGAGCCAGAATCTGCTCCAGCTTCACTTCAGTGGCTTCCCCCTGCTGCTCAAGCGCACTCAGTGTGTGCATGTTGGACAGGGTAAAAATCACCGAACCAAGCAGAAAATGGAGACGCCAGAAAAATTCACGTTCGTCCAGCGGCGCTGCGTCCGCCCTGAAATACTGCAGATAACGATCAAAACGCGCCCCGTAGCGTTCACGCAGGAAAGCCTGAAGATCATGCTGACTGGGCAGATAGGCCTGATCCAGCAATCGCATCAGTACCGAAAGGGCATTCTGGTTTTGACCATGCACATGCACCAGAGCCTGAGCCATCAACTGAAGCAACTGATCAAGACCCGGGGTGGCATCTGCCACATTAAGCTGCACCAACCCTTTATCGACCTGTTCGCACAATGGTGACAGCGAGCGTTCGGCAACAGAGCGAATCAGTCCGAACTTGGAGCCAAAGTGATAATTGACCGCTGCAAGATTGACTTCAGCAAGCCCCGTAATCTGACGCATGGTGGTTTCCTTGAAGCCCTGTTCGGAGAACAGTTTTTCTGCGGCCTGAATGATCCGCCCAGCCGTATCAGAGGTGTCATACATTTGCAGATCCTCCGGCCGATCCATTAACGATCTCCATCTCATCTCAACTCACGATCCCATACAACATCAAGTATTCAAAAATCGATTCTGTCAGCGTGACAGCAGACGGCTGTTATTCAGGCGTTGCCACCAGCGCAGCAATAGGCTGTCAGATGTCGATACCGCCAGTTGCCCTAGCCGTTCCTGTAAACCACGCCTGACCTCATAGTGCAACTCATACACGTCGCAATCCTGACACAGTTTAAACAGATAGTCGTCGCTTGTGCTGATTGCGTCAACGAGCTTTTCATCCAGTGCCCTGCGACCAAACCACACTTCACCCGTCGCAACCTTGTCCAGATCCAGCTGCGGACGGTATTCACGAACAAATGACTTGAACAGAGAGTGGGTATCTTCCAGCTCCTCGATGAATTTCTCACGACCTTTTTCGGTGTTTTCGCCGAAAACAGTGAGCGTCCGCTTGTACTCACCCGCGGTCAGTACTTCATAGTCCACTTCATGTTTTTTCAGCAGGCGATGGAAGTTGGGCAGCTGCGCAACCACCCCTATTGAGCCAATAACCGCAAAAGGCGCAGCCACAAGATGATCGGCAATACAGGCCATCATATAGCCACCACTGGCCGCCACACGGTCAACGCATACCGTCAGACGAATATTGCCAGCCCGGAACCGCTCCAACTGTGAGCTGGCCAGACCATAAGCATGTACAAGCCCGCCCGGGCTCTCAAGCCGGACGACCACTTCGTCATCAGCATCGGCGATTGTCAGGACAGCCGTCACCTCTTCCCTCAAACGATCGACATCAGAGGCATGCATGTCACCATCGAAATCAAGCACAAACACACGGTTACGCGGTTTTTCGGGTTCTTCACCCTTTTTCAGGGCTTTCTTCAGCGCCTTGGCTTCAGCCTTTTCCTGCTTGCGGCGCGCTTTCTCATGCTGGCGCGCCAGGGCTTCGTCTACCACTGCCGCTTCGATATCGGTTTTCATGTCTTCGAGATGATCATTCAGGCTTTTGATCTCGATATGACCTTCACGCTGTTCCTTTCTTCGCTCAACCAATGCGGCAAGGCCGCCCAGAAACAACAGAAGCCCGATAATCAGGGTCAGGGTTTTGGCCAGAAACAGGCCATACTCGGCTAAAAACGCTGTCAATCTATCTCTCCGGTCAGGGCTAACGGGTTCACTTCAAAGCCGGGGCTACTGTACCATAAACAAAGCTTTTATCATGCCCGTATCACCGCCAAGGACAACCCTAAACATGACCCAGTCACTCACGCTTGAACGTATTGTCAACAAGTTGCCTCAGAAATTTAATCCCGATCAGGCAACAGGCCTCAATGCCATATTTCAGTTCCGTCTTACCGATGCCAAGCCTTTCTATATTGATATCCGTGACGGTGAGTGCACCAGCGAATATGGCCTGCATGAAGACCCCAACCTGGTACTGCATCTCGATGAGGCAACCTTGATCCGCATCATCAGCGGCGAACAGGATGGCATGGGGGCATTCATGAAAGGGCAATTGAGGGCTGAAGGCAACGTAATGCTCGCCACTCGACTGGGCAAATTATTCAGTCGATGAGTCATGTTTGACAGCGAAGAAATGGTCGATCAACTGGCGCGCGATACTGAATAGCGGTGGCAGGTCCGGCAGGTTGTCTACTCCAAACCAGCCAGCTTCCAGAATCTCTTCACCATCCGGCACCAGCTCACCACTTAGATGGTCCGCAAAAAAACCAAGCATCAACTGATGGGGGAAAGGCCATGACTGGCTGGCAAAGAAGCGGATGTTATGTACCTTGATCCCCACCTCTTCATACACTTCTCGCTTTAGCGCCGCTTCTGCGGTTTCGCCGGCCTCAATAAAACCGGCAAGAGTGCTGTAGCGGCCGGGAGGGAAACGTGCAGAATGAGCCAGCAGACAGCGATCACCCCGGGTGACCAGAACAATGATACAGGGCGAGATGCGCGGATACTGAACAAGACTACAGACTGGACACTGCCGGGCCATATCTTGCGGGTGTGCTTGAAGAGTGCCGCCACAGCGGCCACAGAAACGGTGCTGATCGTGCCATGTAGCCAGCTGGGATGCGCGCGCCAGACGTGCGTACTCTACCTCATCAACCGACCGCGCCAGCAATCCACGTAACCCGTCAACCGCCGTCAGGCCCACTGGACGCTGAGCCAGAACAGCAAGCCCGAAACCATCATCAACACCATAACGAACGTCCGTATCACCCACGTCTGCCGCCGTGAAAAAAATCTGATCATCGCGTCGCAACAGCCGCCCCTCATGAGCAAGAAACCAGTGCTCGGCGGTTATGGAATCTGCCATTACGCCCCCCCTCAGCTCAGATTGCGCCAGACAGCCCCATCACTTTTCTTGTCCAACAGATCAAGAAACGCTTCATGGAGTGCAATTTCATCGGTGTTGGCCCGGACAATGGGTAACACCAAGGCACTGGCATCAATACGCCGAATTGGCTCTTCACCCTCACCGTCCTCGCTGTCACCCTGCCCCAGTTGCAGGCTGGTTTGCCCACCCGTCAGGACCAGATAGACATCGGCCAAAATCTCGGAGTCAAGCAACGCCCCGTGCAGTTCACGGTGGGAGTTATCGATGCCATAGCGACGACAGAGTGCATCCAGACTGTTGCGCTGCCCAGGATGTTTCTTGCGCGCCAGCATAAGGGTATCGATAACGGTGCAGATCTCATCCACTCGCTCATTGATACCGTTTCTGGCCAATTCAGTATTCAAGAAGCCGATATCAAAGGCTGCATTATGGATGATCAATTCAGCCCCGCGCACAAACTCAAGGAACTCGTGCGCAAGCTCGGCAAACCGTGGCTTGTCAGCCAGAAATTCATTGGTTATGCCATGCACCTCAATCGCTTCGGCTTCCACCTCACGATCAGGTTTGATGTATTGGTGCCAGGTATTTCCGGTCAGCTTTCGTCGCACCATCTCGACACAGCCGATTTCGATAACGTTGTGCCCTGCCTCCGGGTCGATACCGGTTGTTTCGGTATCCAGAATGATCTGCCGTACGCTCACGCCCTGCCAACCTCCTCTACACCACGATTTGCCAGCTGGTCGGCTCTTTCATTTTCAGGATGACCACTGTGCCCTTTGACCCAGCGCCATTCAATATCATGACGCGCCACTTGCTCATCAAGTGCTTGCCAAAGGTCAATGTTTTTCACTGGCTGTTTCGACGCCGTTTTCCAGCCATTGCGCTTCCAACCGGCCATCCAGCTGGTAATGCCCTGGCGCACATACTGTGAGTCAGTAGTCAGCACCACCTTGCAGGGGCGTTTAAGGCTTGCCAGCGCTTCGATGGCAGCCTGCAGCTCCATTCTGTTGTTGGTGGTATCCCTGGCACCGCCAAACAACTCCTTTTCCTGCTCACCATAACGCAGCAGAGCGCCCCAGCCACCAGGACCAGGGTTGCCCTTGCAGGCACCATCTGTAAATACTTCTACTTCTTTCAAAAACTTTTTCCTCTGGCAGTCGGCTTGGGTTCAGCTACGGGCAGACTGAGCAAACGTCTGCGTTTCCAGCCCGGACGGATCGGAGTCATACCTGCCACATCCTTGCGCGCCAGCACCATCAATACAGCACCACTGCACCCAGGTACACGCCGACTCAAGCGCTCGAACAGGCTGAGGCGACATCGCCACAGCCGATTTTCCAACGGCAGGTGGTGGCAGGCGGTTTGCGCCCTGACTTCAGTCATTTCAAGCAGACTAAGCCAATCATGCAGACGACCATGACTGATTAGATGGCCACCCCATGGGGGCAGATTACGTCGTTTCAGCCTCGACCAAAGCCCCCAGTAGCTGGCCGGATTAAAACTGAAGCTGAGCATAAAACCACCGGGACGCAGTACACGAGCGGCTTCTCGCAGCACCTGGTGCGGGTTGGCGGCATAATCCAGTGCATGGTGCAAAATCACGACATCCAGCTCATTGCTGCACACCGGCAGCTCATCATGGTCGGCAATGATGGTGAGCGGTTGAGCCCCCAGTTGCATCTGTGGCATCAGCATCACCTTGCGCGATACCGGACTGGCATCAAATAACACTTGCCGATGATCCAACCCCACCTGCAGCAGGTGATAACCGAACAGGGTCGGCAACACCGATTCTGCCAAGGCCTGCTCTGCCTGAACCACCTCTTGCCCCAGCGGGGTGTCAAACCACTGGCACAGCGGGGGAATTAACTGCTCGACGGGTAGCTGCTCATTGAACTTCATACCGCTGGAGCCCCATGCCGGACTAAGATTTCATCGCATTCAAGTATACAGTACCCTAGTTGTCATCTATACCCTAAGTGCCCTGCACCCATTGGGCATTGTGTATCTTCACAACTAAAAGCAGGAATCCCTAACATGTTTGACGTTCATCCAATCCCTGCCTTCAATGACAACTATATTTGGGCGCTTCGCAGCCCTCAGCAGCCGGCCGAGGTTGCCGTGGTCGATCCCGGTGATGCCGCTCCGATTCTTGCATGGCTTGAAGCGAACAATTACAGCCTTGCAGCAATCCTGATCACCCATCATCATGCCGATCACACCGGCGGGGTTGAGACACTGCTCAACCATGCTTCTGTACCGGTTTACGGCCCCCAAAATTCGCCTTTTGAAGGTATCACCCATCCACTACAGGATGGTGAGACGCTGAAGCTGATGCAACACTCTCTTCAGGTCAAGGGCGTACCCGCTCACACCAAGGACCACATCAGTTATTTTGTGGGCGGCGACCAGCCGCAGCTGTTCTGCGGTGACACCCTGTTTCTTGCCGGCTGCGGTCGGCTGTTTGAGGGCACTGCACGTCAGATGCTGGCCGCCATGCACTACTTTGCTTCACTGCCCGACAATACTGAGGTCTACTGCACCCATGAGTATTCACTGTCCAATCTTGCCTTTGCAGCCAGCGTAGAACCCGCCAACGCCGAGATTACCCGAGTGCATGAACGCTGCCACCATCTGCGCCACGAAGGACTGCCAACCCTGCCCTCCAGTATTGAACAGGAAAAACAGATAAACCCTTTCATGCGTACAGCTGAGCCCGATGTAATCAGTTCTGCTGAACATTACAGCGGCAACCCACTTAAAACCGAGGTAGAGGTTCTGGCAGCACTGCGAGAATGGAAGAACCGTTTCTGATTGACCGCAAACCTATTCCCCTCATAAAATCAGGCCTTTGCGATTTTTCGGGAACAGGGACTGATGCGACAACTGCCTGCTTTGCTTCTGGCAACCACCTTGGGTCTGGCGCTTACTGGCTGCCAGACCCAAACCGTACAAAAACAGCCACTCAAGGCATCCAGCCTGGTCAAACCCGTACAAACAGCAGCGCCCAGAGTGATCCAACCCGAGGAGAGCGACCTTTGGCAACTTACCCGCCAGCATCTGCAGCTGCCGTTGGACTATCAGCACCCTCGGCTTGAAAGCCAGCTCAACTGGTATTTGCGCCACCCCAGCCATATGCCCCGCGTAACCGAACGCGCGAAACCCTACTACCATCACATCCTGCATGAAGTGCTCAAGCGCGACATGCCGGCCGAAATAGCTCTGCTACCCATCATCGAAAGTGCCTACGACCCCTTTGCCTACTCACACGGCAGTGCGGCTGGTCCCTGGCAATTTATTCCCGGCACGGCACGGCACTTTGGCCTTCGCTCCAGCTGGTGGTACGACGGCCGCCGCGACATTCTTGCATCCACTGATGCCGCTCTCACATACCTGGAACAGTTACATCGCCGTTTTGATGGTGACTGGTTGTTGGCACTGGCGGCCTACAATGCCGGAGGTGGAACCGTCAGTCGCGCCATGCGTCGCAACCGCGAGCAAAACAAACCGACCGATTTCTGGTCTCTGGACTTGCCTGCCGAAACCAAGGCCTATGTTCCCAAACTGCTGGCTGTGGCCCGGACAGTACGTGATGCCGACACCCTTGGAATCACATTAACTCACATCGACAACACTCCCTACTTTGAGGCTGTAGAAACCGGCGGCCAGATCGATCTGGCTCAGGCGGCTTCTATGGCCGGTCTTGATCTGGACACTCTGTACCAACTCAACCCCGGCTTTAATCGCTGGGCCACCGATCCTGATGGCCCTCACTTGTTGCTGGTACCAACTGAGAACGCCGCCCCCCTGCGCCAAGCTCTTCAAACACTGCCACCCGAAAAGCGGGTTAATTGGCACCGCTATACCGTACGTCCCGGTGACACCCTCAGCACCATCGCCCAGCGGTTTAGCAGCTCGGTCAGTGTGATAAGACAGGGCAACAAACTGAACAGCCACCTGATTCGTGCAGGCCAGGCATTACTGGTGCCAAAACCGAGTGCCTCGTCTGAAAGTTACAACCTTAGCCTGGAACAGCGTATCCAGGCCGAACGCCAACAGCTTGAGCAACGTGCAAAGCGCAAGCACTACCACCGCGTCGATTCGGGCGAGAGCTTCTGGAGTATTGCACGCCGCTATGGTGTCGGCGTACGTGATCTGGCACGCTGGAATCAGATGGCGCCCAGCGATACGCTCAAGATTGGCCAGACGCTCCTGCTGCTCAACGTGGATATTGCCGATGCAAGCTGATCATGGATAACCTGAGTCTATTCATCATAGCGGTTTCAGTGTTGCTGGCCGTTCTATTCAAGTGGGTACTGTTTCGCAAGATTCGAGGCTGGATGGAGCGGGACCAGGAGCGAGAGCGTTCCAACGACTCCGAACCGGATTGACCCGGCGTTGTCACAGGACTACAGCACGGGTTAAATTCGCACAAAAACAATACTTCCAAGGAGAAAACAGTGCCTGTACAGCTGCGTTCAGTATGCCTTTATCTTTCTGCCGTTTTCTCGCTTCTGCTTTTCGGCCTTCCGTTGCATGCGGCCCCGGACAGCCAGCACGGCATTGCCATGCATGGCGACCTCAAATATCCGCCCGATTTCAGCCATTTCGACTATGTTAACCCGGACGCTCCCAAAGGCGGACATTTCAAGGAATCCTCCATTGGTACCTTCGACAGCCTCAACCCGTTCATAGTCAAGGGTACCGCCGCCGAAGGAACCGGGTTACTGTACGACTCTTTGATGGCTCGCGCACTGGATGAGCCCTTTTCCCAATACGGCCTCTTGGCCCAACAGCTGCGGGTTGCCGTGGATCGCAGCTGGATTGAGTTCGACCTTCATCCTGACGCTCGATTCAGTGATGGGCACAGCGTATCGGCAGACGATGTCGTGTTCACGTTCGACATACTGCGCGAGAAAGGTAGCCCCTTCTTCAAAAGCTACTATGCAGGGATTCAAAGCGTAACGGCACTGAGCCCTCAGACAGTACGTTTCGAGTTTGGTGACAGCACCAACCGAGAACTCCCACTGATAGTAGGCGAGGTTCCGATCCTGCCACAGCACTTCTGGGCCGAGCGTGATTTCGAAACACCATCACTGGAACCACCGCTTGGTTCGGGCCCCTACCTGATTGAAAAGATCGATCCAGGCAGAACCATCGTTTACACACGCAACCCCAACTACTGGGGGCGCGACTTGCCAGTAAACCGCGGCCGTCACAACTTTGATCAACGCCAGTATGACTATTATCGCGACAGTACGGTAGCACTGGAGGCCTTCAAGGCCGGTGAGTACGATTTCCGCAGTGAACATGCCTCCAAGGCTTGGGCAACCGGTTATACCGGCGCCCCCTTCGCTGATGGTCGCATCATCAAGGAAGAGATTGCACACGAAAACCCGCGTGGCATGCAAGGTTTCATCATGAACACCCGCCGGAGCATGTTCAGCCAGCCTGAAGTGCGCAAGGCACTTGCGCTTGCATTCGACTTTGAATGGACCAACAGCAACCTGTTTTATGGCGCTTACACCCGCAGCCACAGTTATTTTTCCAACTCTGAGATGGCTGCAGAAGAGCTGCCAACCCCAGCTGAACTGGAGATTCTCGAAGCCGTGCGTGACCAGGTACCACCTGAAGTATTTACTCAGGTTTACCGAGCCCCAACCACGGATGGCAGTGGTCGCAACCGTGCGCAGTTGCGTGAAGCTCTGGGGCTTCTCAAACAGGCTGGCTGGCAACTTGAGTCAGGCAAGCTGGTTGACGGCAACGGCTCTCCATTTACATTTGAAATATTGCTGGTGCAGAAGGAATTCGAGCGAGTGGTTTCTCCGTTCATTCGCAATCTGGAAAGGCTGGGTATCAGCGCCAGTATCCGCATCGTCGACGTATCCCAATATATAAACCGGTTGCGTCAGTTCGACTTTGACATGGTGGTGTATGGCTTTGGCCAGTCCAGCTCCCCTGGCAATGAGCAGCGTGACTATTGGCATTCCAGCTCAGCTGACATGCCCGGAAGTCGCAACCTGATTGGCATTAAGAATCCAGCCGTCGACTACCTGGTTGAACAGCTGATCGCCGCACCAGACCGGGAGCAACTGGTTTTGCGTGCCCGTGCGCTGGATCGAGTGCTGCAGTGGAATCATTATGTGATTCCCCACTACCATATCAGTGCCTATCGCATCGCGTACTGGAACAGGTTCGCCCACCCTGAGGTAAGCCCTGCCTATGACCTCGGCCTTGATACCTGGTGGACCAAGCCCTGATGGCCGCGTACATTGTCCGTCGCATGTTGCTGATCATACCCACACTGCTGGGGATACTGCTGCTCAACTTCATACTGGTTCAATTTGCTCCCGGCGGCCCGGTTGAACAGACTATTGCGAACCTTGAGGGGCTCGGGATTGATGCTGGCAACCGCATCGGCAGCGGCGCACAGTCCGACATCGCTGCTGGCAGTGAAAACAGCGGCTACCGCGGAGCCCAAGGGCTGGATCCTGCTTTGATAGCTGAAATAGAGCGCATGTATGGCTTTGACAAGCCAGCACACGAACGCTTCTTCCAGATGTTGCAGAACTATCTAATGTTCGATTTTGGCAAGAGCTTCTACAGCGACAAAAGCGTTATCGACCTGATCATCGAAAAACTCCCGGTTTCAATATCTCTGGGCCTTTGGACCACACTCATCACTTATTTAATCTCGGTCCCGCTTGGCATCCGCAAGGCCGTACGTGATGGCTCATCGTTCGATGTCTGGACCAGCAGCGCCATCATTGTGGGGTACGCAATTCCCAACTTCCTGTTTGCCATTTTATTGATCGTTCTGTTTGCAGGCGGCACCTGGCTGGAATGGTTTCCGCTACGCGGACTGACTTCGCCCGACTTTGAACAGATGACCTGGTGGCAACAAGTGGCAGACTACTTCTGGCACATCACTCTGCCGGTACTGGCTTCGGTGGTCTCCAGTTTTGCCACACTGACCATGCTGACCAAAAACTCATTTCTGGATGAAATACACAAGCAGTATGTATTGACTGCCCGCGCTAAGGGACTGGATGAAAACGCGGTGCTGTACCGTCATGTATTCCGCAATGCCATGCTGTTGATCATTGCCGGCATGCCCGCCGCCCTCATCGGCATTTTCTTCACCGGATCGATGTTGATCGAAGTGATTTTCTCTCTCGATGGGCTCGGACTGCTGGGCTACGAAGCTGTCATCAATCGAGACTACCCAGTGATCTTCGGTACACTCTACATTTTCACGCTGGTGGGTTTGCTGCTGAAACTGGTCAGTGATATCACCTACACGCTGGTAGACCCCCGTATCGACTTTGCCAGCAGGGAGGTATAGGCCGGTGCAGCTCTCCCCTTTGCAACGTCGTCGTATTGACAGTTTCAAGCGCAACCGCCGAGGCTATTGGTCACTCTGGATCTTTCTAATCCTGTTTGGACTGAGCCTGGTCGCCGAACTGATTGCCAATGACAAACCGTTGCTGATCAGTCACGGGCAGCAGCTCTACTTGCCACTGGTCCAGGAATACACCGAGGCTGACTTTGGTGGCGACTTTGCCCTGCCCGTGGACTACCGAGACCCCTTCATTCAAGATTTGATTACAGAGTCCGGGGGTTGGACCGTTTGGCCACTGATCCGCTTCGGCTACAGCACCATCAATTACGACCTAGAACAACCTGCACCTTCGCCACCAACGGCAACAAATTGGCTGGGGACGGATGATCAGGGCCGGGATGTACTGGCACGTGTCATTTACGGTTTCCGTATTTCGGTTCTGTTTGCACTGGCGCTGACACTGGCTAGCTCGGTCATCGGCGTCTGCGCCGGTGCTGTTCAGGGTTACTACGGCGGCCGCATCGATCTGTTTTTTCAGCGTTTTATCGAAATCTGGTCCGGATTGCCCGTACTCTTCCTGCTGATCATACTGGCTTCACTGGTACAGCCCGGATTCTGGTGGCTGCTCGGCATCATGCTGCTGTTTTCATGGATGAGCCTGGTCGATGTCGTCCGGGCCGAGTTCCTTCGCGGACGCAACCTTGAATATGTGCGTGCCGCACGCGCGCTAGGCCTTAGTGATACCCGCATCATGTACCGCCATGTACTGCCCAACGCCATGATCGCGACCCTGACGTTCATGCCCTTTGTGTTTAACAGCGCCATCGTTACACTGACCGCCCTCGATTTTCTGGGCTTTGGTCTACCCCCGGGTTCGCCATCCCTGGGCGAGCTGGTCGCACAGGGCAAGGAAAACCTTCACGCCCCCTGGCTGGGCCTGACCGCATTCATCTCGTTGTCGGTCATGCTGACGCTGCTGATCTTCATCGGTGAAGCAGTCCGTGACGCCTTCGATCCGAGGAAAGTCTGAGTGAGTACACCGCTGATCTCTGTCCAGAATCTCAGTGTCCGTTTTGGCTCTTCACGCGAGGCGGTTGTGCGCAATATCAGTTTTGATATCGAGCCGGGCAAAACGCTTGCCATCGTTGGGGAATCGGGCTCTGGCAAATCGGTTACGGCTCTTTCACTGCTGCGACTTTTGCCCCAGGCACAGACGGAAGGCGCCGTGTTGTATCAGCGTGAGAACCTGCTTCAGGCACCTGAGAAGCGATTGCTGCAACTGCGTGGCAACAGGATGGGCATGATTTTTCAGGAACCGATGACATCGCTCAACCCACTGCACACGCTGGAGAAGCAGATCGGTGAAACTCTGCATCTGCATCGCGGCCTGAGCCTGCCCTCATGTCGCACTCGTGCGCTTGAACTGCTCGACCTGGTAGGGATTGATCACCCTCAGGAGCGGCTGGGTCAATACCCGCACCAGCTTTCAGGCGGGCAACGTCAGCGCGTCATGATCGCAATGGCCCTGGCCAATGAACCTGAACTGCTGATTGCCGACGAGCCGACAACCGCTCTCGATGTCACCATACAACACCAGATCCTCGAACTGCTCAGACGTGTTCAGAAACAGCTTGGCATGGCGATCGTACTGATCTCTCATGACTTGAATATTGTACGCAGGGTAGCGGACTCGGTGTGTGTCATGCATAAGGGAGAATTGCTTGAGCAACAGCCCTGTGCCGAGCTGTTTCGCGCTCCCCGCCATGCGTACACACGTAATCTCCTGGCTGCCGAACCGGAAGGCCAGCCAGCTGCAATTGCCGATCCTGATGATATTATCCTTCAGACCCGTGCGTTGAAAGTCTGGTTTGCCGAGCGCAAGGGAATACTGCAACGAGTCAGCCGCCATCACAAAGCGGTGGACGAAATAGATCTGCAACTCGCTCGCGGTGAAACACTGGGCGTTGTCGGCGAGTCCGGCTCAGGCAAAACTACGCTGGCACTGGCCATATTGCGACTGATCAGCAGCAAGGGCGAAGTGGTATTCAATGGTGCAGAGCTTTCAAACCTGAAACAGAAACAGCTCAGACCCTTGCGCAAGCAGTTGCAAGTGGTGTTTCAGGACCCCTTCGGCAGCCTGAGCCCACGCATGAGTATTGCCGAAATCATCGCTGAAGGCCTGGAGGTTCAAGGTATCACCAAGCGTAGTCAGCAGGATGAGCAAGTATGCCTCGCCCTTCGCGATGTTGGGTTGGACCCCGAAGTACGACACCGATATCCGCATGAGTTCTCGGGCGGACAGAGGCAGCGCATCGCCATCGCACGGGCACTGGTGCTGCGCCCCAGGCTGATCATTCTCGACGAACCCACGTCCGCACTGGATCGCACCGTACAGAAGCAGATCATTCAGCTGCTGCGTGATCTGCAACGGCAGTATCAGCTCAGCTATCTCTTCATCAGTCACGATCTGGCCGTGGTCAGGGCCATGAGCCATCGGGTCATGGTGATGCAGGCAGGCAAAGTCGTTGAGCAGGCCTCGACAGAACGGCTCTTCAGCCGCCCGGAGCACCCCTACACTCAACGCCTGCTTGAAGCCGCTGCCGTGCCATCTGGCTGAGTTTAAAACCCGGCAAAACTGAAAAGGGCCGCATGTGCGGCCCTTTTCAGTTTCCATCAGCAGATCTGCAACCTAGTTGCGCTCAATTTCGGCAGCCTCGGTTAATGCCTCTACATGCAGCTGATAGTCCAGCTGGCCATTACGGCTGGCCAGGAAGGCAGCCATCTGGCGCTTCAGGTCAGCGTCAACATCAGCAAGGTCTGGGTCCTGAACTGCATTGACTCGAACCAGTGCGCGGTCTCCGTTCGGCAAACGTACAGTTCCAAATGATGCCGCATCTTCCGCCGGACGAGGCAGCTCAAATGCCTTACGATTGACAGCAGACGGCATGTCTGCCTGCTCACGCTCTGCAGAAGCCACTTCACTCCAGCTCAGCTCAGAAGCAACAGTGTTCAGGGAATTGCCAGACTCGAAGTCCGCCAGCAACTGTTGCAGGCGAGCCTCCAGTGCCGCTTCCGCCTGTTCACGTCGCAACTCGCCTTCAAGCTCATCACGCACTTCATCCAGCGACAGCTGGCGTTCTGGAATCTGCTCTTTAACCCGTACAACTACTGTTGTTTCACGATCCAGCTCGATGGGGTCACTGTTAAGACCTTCACGTGTCAACTCTTCACTGAACGCAGCCTTGACCACGCGAGGGTTGGAGGCCAACCCGCTCTCACTGCCAGCCTGCCCAAAAGGCTCGGTCTGATGAATTTCCAGCCCCAGTTCCTCTGCCGGGACATCAAGATCACCCGCCGAAAAGCTCAAGTCAGCCAAGCGTTCAAGCGCAGCCACATATTCAGCCTCAGCACGGGACTGGGCCAATTCACGCTGCAATTCAGCAGCCATCTCGTCAAACGCCGGCGGCTCAGTGTTGCGCACATCGTTCAGCTGTATCAGATGATAGCCAAACTCGGTGCGAACAGGCTCTGATATTTCACCCGGCTGCATGGCGAACAGCGTATCCTCAAACGGGCCCGTTAGTACACCACGGCTATTGTAACCCAGATCACCGCCCTGCTCGGCAGATCCGGCGTCTGCCGAAAACTCCTGTGCCGCTTCGGCAAAGCTCAGCTCACCATCCAGAATGCGCTGACGAACAGCCTCAGCCTGTTCCTGTGCATCCTCTTCAAACAGAATGTGAGCTGCCGCACGCTCTTCAGATGCCTGGAACCTTGCCAATTCCTGCTGATACGCACTTTCCAGCTCTGCATCGGTGATTGCGTCGAGCTTAACAAAATCAGCCTGATTCAGTTCCACATAGTCAAGCACGACCTGCGGCTGGGTCATGAAGCGTTCCAGCTGCTCCTGATAACGCGACTCAAGTTCTGCATCAGTTACTTCAGCAGTCTGCATGAACTGGTCAAGTGACAGCTCTGCCCAGGCAATATCACGGGTTTGTCGATCCAGCCTCAGCAAGCGCTCAACCTGCTGCTCAGTCGCGAAGGCGGACAGCTGGAAAGCGTTGCGTTCCTGCGCAATCAACTGCTCCTTGCGCAATAAGTCACGATACATAAGCGGGGTAAAACCGGCACCACGCAGTACCGCTTCAAACTGGTTACGGTCAAAGCGACCATCAACCTGGAAATCCGGTGTGCCTACGATCATCTGATCAATCATCGCTTCGGACAGATACAGACCCTGCGACTCGGCGGATTGCAGACGCACCTCCTGATCAATCAGGGCCTGCAACACCATACGACGCAGCTGATTTTCATCGATATCCGCAGGATTGCCGTTTGCACCCATCTGGGCCAGCAACTGGCGCCGCTGCAGCTCGATACCACGCTGCAAATCCTGGTTACTGATCTCTTCACCATTCACTTCAGCCGGCGCCTTTTCACTGTTGGCAAGCCCGACAAGCGACTCAACGCCGAACAGAGCAAAGGTGACGATGATCAGGCCAACGATGACCTTGGCGATGATCCCTTTGGAATTTTCCCTAATGGATTGCAGCATGGTTTGGGTTCACTCTGACTCTTTTATAAAAAAAGCGCATTCAGCCCTGAATGCGCTTTCTTGGACTACGAAGACAGTTCTCTGCTTCCAGTGAACGTGCCCGAATCTGGCGGAACGGACGGGACTCGAACCCGCGACCCCCTGCGTGACAGGCAGGTATTCTAACCAACTGAACTACCGCTCCAGTATCAGGACTTCAGATCCCGTTTACTTGTTGACCGCGTCTTTCAGCGCTTTGCCCGGCTTGAAAGTCGGCAGGGTTGCAGCAGCAATTTCAATCGGGTTGCCAGTCTGCGGGTTGCGGCCGGTACGTGCGGCACGCTCTTTGGTGGAGAAAGTACCAAAACCTACCAGAGCAACGGATTCACCGCGCTGCAGAGCTTCAGTGACCGCATCCAGGGTGGCATCCAGTGCACGGCCTGCAGCTGCTTTCGGAATATCAGCAGATGCAGCAATAGCGTCAATCAGTTCAGACTTGTTCACATTGTTCCCCTTATCGAATCGTTATCGTGTTCTATCCGTTGTTGTCGTTGCCCAGCGCATAGTCTGCAACTTTATACCAACTGCCTGAAACCGGTGTCAACTGGCCGCAGCCCTTTTCTGCCGCGGCCTCCAGTTAATGTGTACTCAGTTGACCCGGCTCAGCATGTCCTTTTTTGGCCTCGGCAGCAGCAGGTTCTTCAACCTCTTCCGGCAAAGGTGTCGGGTGGTATGCCAAGGCAACATCCAGCACTTCATCAATCCACTTCACTGGCCGAATATCGAGATCTGCCTTGATATTGTCAGGTATTTCCTTCAAATCGCGGGTATTTTCCTCCGGAATGATCACCGTACGAATCCCGCCACGGTGCGCTGCAAGCAGCTTTTCCTTCAGCCCACCAATGGCCAGAACCTGTCCACGCAGGGTAATTTCGCCCGTCATGGCGACCTCTGAGCGCACCGGAATTCCGGTCAAGGCAGACACCATCGCCGTACACATACCAATGCCGGCACTGGGGCCATCTTTCGGGGTTGCACCTTCAGGAACATGGATATGAATATCGTTTTTCTCGTGGAAGTCAGCCTTAATTCCCAGTGATCGAGCCCGGTTGCGCACCACGGTCATGGCTGCCTGGATCGATTCTTTCATTACATCACCCAACGATCCGGTGTGGATCTGACGCCCCTTGCCGGGCACGACAGCTGACTCAATGGTGAGAATATCGCCCCCAACTGAAGTCCAGGCCAGACCCGTTACCTGCCCGACCTGATCCTGCTCTTCAGCCATGCCAAACTTGTATTTCTTGACGCCGTTATACTGCTCCAGCTCTTCAGCCGTAACCTTGACCACATCACCCTTGCGCTCAAGGGCAAGCTCACGCACAACCTTGCGTGCAATCTTGGCGATCTCGCGTTCAAGGCCACGTACGCCTGCCTCACGGGTGTAATATCGAATCAGACCCAGTACGGCATCGTCGGTGATCTCCAGCTCTTTGGCCTTGATTCCGTTGTTTTTAAGCTGTTTCGGCAACAAGTACTTGCGCGCAATATTAAGTTTTTCGTCCTCGGTATACCCCGGAATCCGAATGATCTCCATACGGTCCAGCAAAGGCCCCGGGATGTTCATCGAGTTCGATGTGCACACGAACATCACGTCAGACAGATCGTAATCCACTTCGAGGTAATGATCGTTGAAACTGCTGTTCTGTTCGGGATCTAGCACCTCCAGCAATGCCGATGAAGGATCACCACGATGGTCCATGCCCATCTTGTCGATCTCATCCAGCAGGAACAGCGGGTTCTTGACACCGATGCGTGACATCTTCTGAATCAGTTTACCCGGCATGGAGCCGATGTAGGTACGACGATGACCACGGATCTCGGCTTCATCACGCACACCACCCAGCGCCATACGTACATACTTGCGGTTTGTCGCACGTGCTATGGAGCGGCCCAAAGAGGTCTTGCCGACACCCGGAGGCCCAACCAGACACAGAATCGGCCCCTTAAGCTTCTTCACTCGCTTCTGTACGGCGAGATACTCGAGAATGCGATCCTTGACTTCTTCAAGACCGTGATGATCCTCATTGAGGATCTTCTCGGCATGTTTCATGTCCAGGCGCACACGAGAGCGCTTGACCCATGGGATTTGCAGGATCCAGTCAATGTAGCCACGCACCACCGTTGCTTCAGCACTCATGGGCGACATCATCTTCAGCTTGTTGTATTCGTTGAGCGTTTTGTCCAGTGCTTCCTGAGGCATGCCGGCGCTTTCGATACGGTTCTTAAGCTCTTCCATATCGGTAGAGCCGGTCTCATCCATATCACCCAGTTCCTTCTGGATCGCCTTCATCTGCTCATTGAGGTAATACTCGCGCTGACTCTTCTCCATCTGTTTTTTTACACGGCCCCGGATGCGCTTTTCGACCTCAACCAGGTCGATTTCCGCTTCCATCAGTGACATCAGATGTTCAAGACGTTGACGTGTACCCAGAATTTCCAGAATGGCCTGCTTCTCATCCAGCTTGAGGGCCATATGTGCAGCGATGGTGTCGGCCAGACGGCCAATGTCGTCAATATTCTGAAGCGAGCTGAGCACCTCGGACGGGATTTTCTTGTTGACCTGTACAAAGCGCTCAAACTGATCAAGAGCCGTTTTTTTGTAGACCTCAGCCTCCGCCGCACTTACATCTTCTACCGGCAACACCGTCACCTGTGCGTGGAAGCATTTTTCAGACTCAGACAGGGCTCTGATCTGCGCACGGTAATCACCTTCAACCAACACCTTCACGGTGCCATCAGGCAATTTCAGCATCTGAAGTACGTTCGCAACGCAGCCGACAGAGAACAGAGCTTCAGAATCCGGTTCGTCCTCAGACGCACTCTTCTGGGCCACCAACAGAATCTGCTTATCACTGGCCATTGCCAGTTCAAGGGCATGGATGGATTTTTCACGCCCGACAAACAGCGGGATCACCATGTTGGGATAAACCACCACATCACGCAGTGGCAGTACCGGAAGCTCGACGGTCACAGCGTCATCTTTTGCTTCAAATTGATCCATGATGGAGTGCCTCTTTACAGGGCGCCTGTGCATTAGGGCCGGCGCATCTTCGGATAAGTGTCAGGTTAGTCTTTCAATGGGGCTCGTTCCAGCAATTACAACCGGAGCGGTGGTTTTTTTCGCAACTGCACAGAAGACAGCGATTCAACCAAGGGCGAGGCGGTCGGATATGACCGCCTGCAGAGGAGATATTACTTGAAATAGGCGTTTTCACGCACAGTATGGTCAGTGGCATCACGCACACCGATAAGCCCCGGAACCCGCTCTATCAGTGTCTTCTCAACCCCATCCTTGAGGGTCATGTCAACGGCACTGCAGCCTTGGCAGCCACCGCCAAAACGCAGTACGGCAATGGTACCGCCCTCCTCTTCGATCAAGTCTTCCAGTTTGACTTCGCCACCGTGAGACGCGAGTCCGGGGTTGATCTCCGAATACAGAATATAATTGATCTGCTCATTCATTGGACTGTCGGGCGACACCTTGGGCACCTTGGCGTTAGGCGCCTTAATAGTCAGCTGACCACCCATGCGATCGGTGGCGAAGTCAATGTAGGCTTCTTCCAGATACGGCAGACTGTTACGCTCCAGGTAAAAGCGCAGCAGTTCATAGTCGATGATTTCATCTTCCGGATTGACCTCATCCGGACGGCAGTAGGCCAGGCAGGTTTCTGCATAGGCAGTACCCGGCTGGGTCACGAAAAGACGTACCGCAATACCTTCAACATTCTGCTTTTCGAGCAGCTCTGCCAGATAACGCTCGGCAGATTCAGTTACCGTAATAGTCATGGCTAAACCTTGTGGATCTGATGTTTCGAATACATTGAGGATACACTCAAATTAAACCCGAGTAAATTGATCGGATATTAATCAATAAGCCGAACGGTCACGCTGCTGCCAAGCTGAACGTGCCATTTCAAGCCAGTGCGCCTGCGATTGCATCACGCCCTGTGACAGCAACCGCAGGATCACAGCCAAGGTGCTGATAACGGCCCCTTCACCATAGGCATGACTGATTTCACCACGCCAAAGCCGCAACAGATCTTCAGGATCGAGCTGCTCGTCACGAACCAGCCGCTGCTGCTCGATACGGGGCCATGTTTCCTGGTGCAACTCGCCGGCCGTAACCCAGTGAAGCTCGGTATCCGAATCAGGCTTCACCTCGGCCTCACCACCATCACCACGGATAGTCAGGCTGTGAAGGGTGCCCAGCAGCTGTGCCGTTTGCTGGTGCATTGGCGCATAGGGCGGATGAAAAACCCCATCAACACTGCAGGAGGTATCCAGCGGGTTAAGCAGCCTACACAACGTGTGGACCGGGGAACGAAGCCCCAGTATCGGTCGCAGCTGAATCAACTCACCCAGTACAGGCACCATTTGATCGATAGAGTAAAAGGCCAGCCTGCTCCGCTCCAGTGATGCATGTACCTCAGGCCAGCTTTCGGCAGCTTTCATACCGAACATGCTCAGCAGATCTTCAGTGTAAATACGCCCGGGCGTATGCCCCCTTGCGCCGTGCATGAATACACTCACCCCCTGCCCGGCCAACACCAAGGCCGCCAAAAAAAACCATGGCAGCCTGCGTTTCTTGCCGGCATATGTGGGCCAATCAAGATCAGCTACCAGCGACTGAGGCCGGTTCAGGCGCAGTCGTACAGCTTGGGCGAACCCCTGCAACTCTTCAGGGGTTTCTTCTTTCATCCGGATCAGCATGAGAAAGGCACCCAACTGCTCCGGCCTGACATGCCCATCCAGGATCATGCCCATTGCATCCCGGGCTTCCTCCATGGTTAACGAACGGCTTCCTTTTTTACCCTTGCCGAGTATGCGCACATAGACTGCAAATGGATGTTCCTGTTGCATGAGCCCTCTACTCCAATGAGCCTGTGCATTCCAGCTACTGCCTGCAGTTGCTAGAATGTCTGCCTTACAAAGCGGAAATTATGACATGAGTCGGAAACGAATTCAGTTTGGCGCTCCCCGGCTCAGTAAAAAAGCCGTCGTGAGTGATACGCCACTTGAGCTGACGGTGGATCGATTGAGCCATGAAGGTCGTGGCATTGCCAACCACAACGGCAAAACCACTTTCATAGCAGGCGCACTGCCTGGAGAGCAGGTCCAGGTTCGTCTGACACAAATACACAAACGCTACGACGAGGCAGAACTGCTCCAGGTTACACACTCGAGCCTTGATCGCCGTGAGCCCGCCTGCGCCCATTTCGATCAGTGTGGTGGTTGTGATCTGCAGCATCTTGATATTGTTGCGCAACGACTTCACAAACAGCAGCAGGTACTGGACCAGCTCAAACGTTATGCCGGTGTAGATATACAGCCAGAGCAGCTGTTCCCGGCCCTTACAGCTGCTCCGCTTGGCTATCGCCGTGCGGCTCGCATCGGCCTGAACCAGCGCCAGCGTGATGGTGAACTTTTGGTTGGGTTTCGCCGCCGCGGCAGCAACAAGCTGCTGAATATCGACCAGTGCCCGATACTTGAGCCTCGCCTGCAACCCGTGTTTGATGTGGTGCGACAACATCTATCAGACGCCACGGATGTTCGTCAGCTGACTCATATTGATCTCAGCCATGGTGATCGAAGCGGATTTATTCGCTTTCGTGCCACTCGCTCACCTTCGACAGAATTGATGCAGCGCCTGCAGGCTATTGCTGATGCATTGCAACTGCAGCTTATCGTCGCGCTCAATGATGCCACGATTCCAGCTGACCCAGCCCCCTGCCATTACAGTTTGCCGGAGTTCGAGCTTGAGCTTGCGTTTGGCAGCAGCGACTTCATTCAGGTTAATGCCGACCTGAACCGGCTGATGGTCCGGCAGGCTGTTGACTGGATGGATCCCGGCCCCGAAGAGCGGGTATTGGACCTGTTCTGCGGGCTCGGCAACTTCACCCTGCCTCTGGCACAGAAAGCCGCCCAGGTGGTTGGTATTGAAGGATCTTCCGACATGGTTGCTCAGGCTCAGCGTAATGCCGCCAGCGCCGGACTCGATAACGCTCAATTCTATCGCGCCAACCTGAGTGAAAGTTTTGTCCACGCCCCTTGGTACCGCAGCGGCTTTGACCTGATCCTGCTCGATCCACCTCGCACAGGAGCGCGTGAGGCGGTGCAGCAGCTGGCTGGCTATGGTGCCCGCAAAGTGCTCTATATCTCCTGCAACCCATCGGCACTGGTCGCGGACCTGCCCCTGCTGTTGCAGGCAGGATACCGTGTCACCCGGTTTGGAATTATGGATATATTCCCCCAAACCTCTCATGTCGAATCCATGCTGCTGCTTGAGCGTACACCGTGATCGAATACCTCTATCAGGATCAACAGATGGTGGTTGTGAGCAAGCCGACAGGGCTTCTTTCCGTGCCGGGCCGTGGTCCCGACAAGCAAGACTGCGTTTGGCATCGTGTACAACAGAAACATCCGACTGCGCGCATCGTACACCGCCTGGACCAGGCCACATCAGGCCTGATGGTACTGGCCCTGACGGCAGACAGCCACAGAGCGCTGAGCATCCAGTTTCAGGAACGCATACCGAAGAAGCGTTATCAGGCGATAATCGCAGGCGAGCCCGTGCAAAATGAAGGCACGGTTGAACTGCCTCTGCGCTGTGACTGGGAGCGACGCCCGAAGCAGATGGTCGACATGATTGAAGGCAAGGCCGCCCTCACTCTCTGGCGGTGTATTGAACGCTGCGGTGATCGTAGCCGGGTACTGCTGTTCCCACATACCGGTCGTTCGCACCAACTGCGGGTACATATGCTGGCTTTGGGTCACCCTATCCTAGGTGATGAATTTTATGCGCCTGATGAGATTGTTATGCTCTCACCTCGCCTGCTACTGCATGCCGAGCATCTGGCCTTGAACCATCCCGCAAGCGGGAACTGGCTCGAATTCGACTCTGACTGCCCATTCTGATTAAAAAAAATGGAGGCACAAGCCTCCATTTTTGTTTCCGCAGTCATACCTGACTCAGTTCTGTGGCAGCTGATCCTTCACTGTCCAGAGAATCTCTTCAGCCACAACCGGAGCAGCTTCCAGACCCTGGTCGTTCAGTACCGACAAGAATACACCGGTCCGGGTACGGTTGAGTCGCAACTGGTAACGTCCGGTATGCTCGTAGTTGCCGGTTTCAGCATTATAGTTTCCACTGTCACCGTTACCGAACACATAGACAACCTTACCGGCAAACCAGATTTTATAACCTTGCTGGTTAGCGGGGTTGTTCGGATCGGAGAGGTCATTGTCCATAGGTGCTTCGTCTTCAGTATCACTGCTGGGGCTCGCACCCGTCGAACTGTAACTGATACCGTCCTCACCTTCCTCACTGCCACCCAGGGCCGCACTGATCATGCTGGTATCCAGCTTGATATCGCCTCGATCGGAGTGCAGCCATTCGAAAAAGCCCATCTTCTCGGTGTCATCAAAAGGCGTAGTTGTAGTGTAGGTAAGATAGAACAGGCCAGCAGACTGATCACGAGTACCCACATCCACTTCTGCCTCATCCAGGGCATCACTGACTTGCTGCCATGCTTGGTCAATGTCTGAGTTGATCCGCAAGACAGGGTTGCCACGGGAGTCACGCCCAAGCAGAGGTCGCTGCGCACGTTGCTGTTGCATTGCCGTGTAGGTGTTGGCTGTCTGCTGTCCGGTAGACTTGCTCAGGTAACGCAGCAGCTCGAACATCATGTCCGACTTGTACTCTACATCACGTGCCTGTTGTTCCCAGTTGATATTGGCTACATCGGCTCCATCCGGATATTGTACATGCTTCAGCCGTACAGCCGTACGGCCGTAATCATCCGGATCGGGACGCAGACTCATGCGCAGCTTGTTTTGGGTTGGGCCTTCAACAGTCTGCAACGTTAGCCGCTTGACCCAACGGTCAACAAAACTGTACTCACGACCATCCAAACGAATCCAGTCGGTTTCCATTACCCCCTGGCGAGGATCGGCACGACTGATGTCAATGTTGTTGAACGCCCAGAAGTCCTGCGCCTTTAGCCAGACATCCGCAATCGGCTCATCCACAACAATCAACTTCTCACCGTCTTCACGTCGAAAGTTGACCGTGTCGCTGCCGGATTCCGCGTAAAAGAATTCCGGGCGAGGCACCCTGAAGTCGCTGTCACTGCGAGTTGCGGTTACACCCACGTCAGGCACTACCAGCTGTTCCTGCATCTGTTTGGCACGCAGGTGAGGCGGCAACTGCAAACGCTCATTGCCGCTGGCAAGTTCGTAATCCTGGCTGCGGTCACGGATCACACCGTTTTCACCATAAACAGGGTTGTTCTTGACCATGCCACAGCCTGAGAGCGCTAACAGCGCAATCAGGCCTGCCGGAAAACAAATGGTTCGGAAATTATGCATGACGATTCCTGTCAAATGATGCCGGATTCACGCAGGGAATTGCGGACCAGCTCGTGGTACTGCTCAGACAGAATTGTCAAAGGCAGACGGATACCGGAGTCGATCAGTTTCATTTCAGTCATGGCCCATTTGACGGGAATCGGGTTGGCCTCAACGAACAGATTCTTGTGCAGCGGCATCAATTTCGCCTGCAGCTCACGAGCCGCTTCCGTATCACCCTGCAGACCGAAACGACACAACTCTGCCATTTCGGTAGGCGCCACGTTGGCTGTAACGGAGATATTGCCCTGACCACCCATCAGGATCAGCTCGATTGCAGTCGCATCGTCACCGGAGTAGACAGCAAAGTCGGTCGGCACCTTATTGATCAATTCACGTGCGCGATCCAGATCACCGGTTGCTTCCTTTATACCCACGATATTAGCGATCTGGCTCAACCGCAGCACGGTATCCGGCAGCATGTCGCAGGCTGTGCGGCCCGGAACATTATAAAGGATCTGGGGAATATCAACGGCCTCGGCTATCGCCTTGAAGTGCTGGTACAGGCCTTCCTGGGTTGGCTTGTTATAGTAAGGGGTTACCAGCAGGCAGGCGTCAGCACCCGCTTTAGCAGCTCGCTCGGTCAACTCAATCGCCTCCTGGGTGGAGTTGGCACCAGTGCCAGCGATGACCGGAATACGGCCTCCGACCCGATTGATGATCGCACGGATCACATCCAGGTGCTCATCGTAGTCCAGCGTAGGAGACTCGCCTGTGGTACCGACTGCCACGATGGCATCGGTACCCTTGTCGAGATGAAAATCCACGATTTTGTCCAGCGCTGGCCAGTCGATATCACCATTGGCTGTCATAGGGGTCACGAGCGCTACAATACTGCCGCGAATCATCTCTGTCTCCATCTTGAATTTGAGAACTCTCAGGTTGCCGCTTCATGCTACCGGTCCAGACAAACAGCCTCAACCAGCCAGCACTTTTTTGCTATCGTAATAGACCGATCATTCTAAACGAATTATGCCCGGCTAGCGTAGTAGTGAGGGTGACTTTTTCATTTTCGAGGACAGAACAACATGACAGCACCGGTTATCGACCAAGCCGTACCCGATTTTACCGCCAACGCAACCAGTGACACCGAAGTCAAACTGAGCACACTGCGCGGTAAAAACGTCGTACTCTATTTCTATCCAAAAGACAGTACACCGGGTTGCACCACTGAAGGTCAGGATTTTCGTGACCTGTATGAAGCGTTTCAGGCGCTGGATACAGAAATCTTTGGCGTATCCCGTGATGGCATTAAAAGCCACGAGAATTTCAAGGCTAAGCAGTCCTTCCCCTTCGAGCTGATCAGCGACAAGGACGAAACCCTGTGTCAGCTGTTTGATGTCATAAAGTTGAAGAAAATGTATGGCCGTGAATCACTGGGGGTTGAACGCAGCACCTTTCTGATCGACAAGGAAGGGATACTGCGCCAGGAATGGCGCAAGGTTAAGGTCAAAGGGCATGCAGCAGAAGTACTGCAGGCTGTGCAGGCACTCTGAACCGACTCAGCCTCTGCCTTCTTCGGCAGGGGCATCCAACTCTTCTGCCACTCTTGGCCAGGCGTTTACAATCGCCTTGACCAGCGTGGCCAACGGGATGGCAAAGAAAATGCCCCAAAAACCCCACAGGCTGCCAAAAATCAGCACCGCCACAATAATCGAGACGGGATGCAGGTTAACCGCTTCCGAGAAAAGCAACGGCACCAACACATTGCCATCCAACGCCTGAATGACGGCATAGGCAATCATCAGATACATCAAATCATTGCCCCAGCCCCACTGGAAAAGGCCAATCAGAAATACCGGCAGCGTTGCCAGCGTGGCCCCTATATAGGGAATCACAACCGAAAAGCCGACCAGCAGGGCCAGAAGAGCCGCGTAGTTGAGGCCGAACAGCGCAAAGGTAATGTAGCTCACCCCACCCACAATCAATATCTCGATCGATTTGCCCCGCACATAATTGGCAATCTGCACATCCATCTCATGCCATACACTGGTCATCATTTGACGCTTTTCAGGCAGAAAAGCGGTCCAGCCAGAAATCAACTTTCGACCATCCTTCAAAAAGAAAAATACCAGTATCGGCACCAGAATCAGATAGATCAAAAGGGTTATGATGCTGGTGATCGAATTAAGCGAAAAGGTCAGTACCCATTGGCCCAGCCGGCTCAACTCAGTGGCGGCAGCCGAAATAATTTCCCTGACCTGGGTTTCGGAAATCAGTTCTGGATAGCGTTCTGGCAAGACCAGAAGCAGGTTCTGCACCTCGCTGACCATACGAGGGGCTTCATTGAACAGATTAACCATCTGCTGCCAGATGATCGGCAGCACGAAAACCAGAAAGGCACTGAGAAACCCGATAAACAGCACAAATACCGCGCTGACGGCGAGCAGGTGAGCAACTCCACGCCGTTGCAGCCAGTCAACCACCCCTTGCATCAGAAACGCCAGAATAACACTCGCAATCACCGGGGCCAGTGGCTGCCCCAGAAACAAAATAACAAGAAGCCCACCTGCGAGAAGCAGGAACAAGAACAAGGCCTCTTCATCGGAAAAGTATCGATCTATCCATTTACTGAAAATCTTGCGCATTGATACTCCTCAGGTGCCGGCTCCACGCCGGATCCAATAGATATAACACTGCTCACCGCTGAACGTCTGCAGTAACTCATGGTCAGAAACCCGAGCATAGGCAGGAAAATCCCGCAGCGAACCAGCATCAGTGGCAATCACTTTCAAAACCTGCCCCGGCTCAAGCTGATGCAAGGCAAGCTTGGCCTTGAGCAGCGGCATGGGGCAACTGAGGCCACTGGTATCCAGTTCGTGATCAAATGGCGGCGATGACATGCAGAAAACTCCCGTAAATCACTGGCCTTGGGTGGCAAGCACTATATACCATAATACCCGGCAAGATAATTCTGACAGCGGTAGAATGATGCGAAGACTGATGCAAACACTATTGGTGGCAGCAACCTGCTTTTCCACCGCCCTCCTGCCCGCTACCGGCACTGCCAGTACCGATTTGCCGGTATTGAATGATGCCAGCTCCGCAACCGTCAGCCTGGACGCCGAATACCGCTTGGGCCGCAACTGGGCGCGCATTCTTCGTGCCCAGGCCCCACTGCTGGACGACCCGATCAGCTATCAGTACCTTGAAGACCTGTTGTGGCGCTTGCTACCGAAAAGTCAGGTGCAGGATCGCCGGCTTGAACTGTTTTTGCTTGATAACCCAACCTTTAACGCCTTTGCCGTTCCCGGCGGCATCATTGGCATCCACAGCGGACTGCTGCTGGCTGCTGAAACCGAAGGCGAACTGGCTTCGGTGATTGCACACGAGTTGGCCCACCTGAGTCAGCGCCATTATGCTCAGAGGCTTGAGGAGGAGCGACGCAACCGCCCGCTGATGCTGGCAGGCCTGCTTGCCAGTATTCTGGTAGCGGCAGCCGATACCCAAGGCGGCATGGCCGTCCTGTCTTCAACCATGGGCGCCAATGCACAGGGGCAGTTGGCATTCAGTCGTCGCAATGAGCAGGAAGCGGACCGTGTTGGCATGCAGACGCTGGTCGAGGCCGGCATCGACCCACACACCATGCCACAGATGTTTTCGCGCCTGCAGCGCAACTATCGCTTCTATGGGCAGCGTCCGCCCGAATTTTTGCTGACACACCCCGTGACTGAGTCACGCATAGCCGACTCGCTCAACCGTGCAAGCCAGTTACCGGAAGTACAGTCACATGCCGACAACAGCGACTTCAATTTAATTCGTGCCCGCATGCAGGTTCATCACAGCGAATCCCCGCAGAAGGCACTTGCCACTTTCCGCGCTGCAACTCAAGATTCTGACCAGCTGCATAATCGTTATGGTCTGATGTTGGCCGCCATTGCGGCTGCCGACTTTGCTCTTGCCGATAAAACCTGGAACACACTGGACGCCTCTGCACGTCGACACCCATGGCTGCTGTTGAGCCGAGTTGAGCGTTTTCTGGCAGCGGCCGATTCAGCCAGTGCGTTGGAGATTTCCAGGGAGTTGATTGCACTTTACCCCGACAGCCGCCCGGTACGTACCCTGCATGCACGAGCACTTCGTGAGACAGGCCAATTACAGCAGGCCATACGCATCTACAAGCAACTGACTCGTGACTACCCAACCGACACGCTGATCTGGTTTGAACTGGCTGAAGCGGAAGGGCTTGCCGGTAATATTCTTGCCGTACATGAAGCACGAATAGAGTATTTCCTGCTGACGGCACAGTTTGATCTGGCACTGAAACAGCTTGAGTACGCCGCACGGGAAAAGGATCTGACCGACTCAGACAGGGCCAGATTGGAGCAACGCGAGCAGGAAGCAAAAGCGCTGCGGCAGGAAATGAAGGAACAGTTTTAAAAGCAGACTTGAGATCAGGAGGCGCTGCTCATTTGATAAGCAGCGCCTCCTGAAACGTGATATCAGCTGGCTGAAAAATCCAGCATCCGCTGCAGCGGCTTTAGCGCTCGGCGCGCGAGCTCCGCATCAACGTGGATTTCATCGACACCATGCTCCAGAGCGGCAACGATATTATCCAGTCCGTTCATCGCCATCCAGGGGCAGTGCGCACAGCTGCGGCAGGTTGCGCCTGAGCCACCTGTAGGAGCTTCAAGGAAGCGCTTGCCGGGAGCAGCCTGTTGCATCTTGTAGAAAATGCCTCGATCAGTTGCAACGATGAAAGTTTCATTTGGCAGGTCGTGCGCCGCCTTGATCAACTGACTGGTAGAGCCAACGGCATCAGCAATCTGGACCACAGCGTCCGGTGACTCGGGATGAACCAGCACCGCCGCATCCGGGTAGACCCGCTTCAGATCCAGAATCCCCTTTGCCTTGAACTCTTCATGGACAATGCAGCTGCCATCCCAAAGAATCATCTCGGCACCGGTTTCCTTACGGACGTATTCACCCAGATGCTTATCCGGCGCCCAAATGATTTTCTTGCCCTGATCGGCCAGATATTCCACTACCTTAAGCGCAATACTCGAGGTCACCACCCAGTCAGCGCGCGCCTTAACGGCTGCAGAGGTGTTGGCATAAACGACCACTTCATGATCGGGATACTGATCACAGAACGCCGAAAACTCATCGGCAGGACAGCCTATATCCAGAGAGCAGGTTGCTTCAAGCGTCGGCATCAAAATGCGTTTTTCCGGGTTCAGGATTTTGGCCGTTTCACCCATGAAACGCACACCAGCCACAATCAGAGTTGAGGCCGGGTGGCGTGAGCCAAAGCGCGCCATCTCCAGAGAGTCGGAAACACAGCCACCGGTTTCATCTGCAAGCTGCTGAATCAGGTCATCGGTATAATAATGTGCTACCAGACAGGCATCCTTTTCTTTCAGGAGCTGACGGATCCTGCTCTTGTACTGCTCAATCTCGGCAGATCCCATCTGCTGCGGCAGGTGCTCCTGAGCAAAATGCTCCTGCACCAGAATGCGATCGTCGATGTCCTGCTTGCTCAACATAGTCAGATTCTTATCATCACGCTGGTTGGATGCCTTGGACGGCAAAATCTTGGGGCGCCGATTATACCATAGTTGCACTGCAGTAAGTGAAGCACTGACACAACGACCAGGCACAAAAGCATCAGACTTGAGTATCAGCTGTATCAAATGAAAAAGGCCGGATAAAATGGTGGGTCGTATAGGACTCGAACCTATGACCAATTGGTTAAAAGCCAACTGCTCTACCAACTGAGCTAACGACCCAAAGACTGATGCCCAAAAGCATACAGTGAAGAAGGGATGGTGGGTCGTATAGGACTCGAACCTATGACCAATTGGTTAAAAGCCAACTGCTCTACCAACTGAGCTAACGACCCTCCCGATGGGCTGCGCATTTTACCTGCCGAGGCGTGAAAGGCAACCCTTGAGCGGAATTTTATTCAAACATAACGGGTCGGATCCACAACACCTGCATCCTCAAACCCCTTGGCACGCAGACGGCAGCTATCACACCGACCACAGGCACGCCCTTCCATATCGGCCTGATAGCATGAAACTGTGAGCGCATAATCAATACCCAACGCAGTGCCGTGGCGGATAATGTCCGCCTTGGTGAGATGCATCAGTGGTGTTTCGATATGTACGGGGTCGCCATTGATGCCACGTCGCGTCGCCAGGTTGGCCATGCGCTCAAACGCTTCTATAAACTCCGGGCGACAATCAGGGTAGCCGGAATAGTCGACTGCATTTACACCGATAAAGATGGCATCGGCATCCAGCACCTCTGCCCACCCAAGCGCCAGAGACAAAAAAACCGTGTTGCGTGCAGGCACATAAGTAACCGGAACGCCTTCAGCCTGATCTTCGGGTACATCGATACTGGTATCGGTCAGTGCCGAGCCGCCAAAATCCTCCAGATGCAATCGCAACACTCTGTGTTCACTGACACCAGCCTGGGCTGCAATCGCGCGTGCCGCATTCAACTCGGTCACCGAACGCTGACCATAGTCGAAGCTGAGCACATGACAGCTATAGCCCTGTTCCATGGCCATCGCCAATGCAGTTGCCGAATCAAGACCACCCGAAAGCAGTACAACTGCACGTTTTTCACTTTGTTTCATTTCGATTGAGCCAGTCACTGTTGATTGGAGAGGAAACTTCGAGCCAGACCAGCCGCAGACGTTTGCGGATACTCATCCTGCACCCGCTTCATCAACGCTCTGGCCGCAGCACCATCACCACCACGCTCAGCCAACACACCCAGCTTATAGAGCGCATCGGCAGCCTTGGCGTGACCCGGATAGCCCGTAACCACCTGATTGAAGGCGCTCGTTGCAGCTTCAACCTTACCCTGAGCCAGCTTTACTTCGCCGAGCCAGTACCAGGCATTGGGCACAAGCGAACTGTTCGGATAGTCGTTCAAAAACAGCTCAAACGACTTTTCCGCCTGATCAAACTCACGCTGACGCACATGACTGTAGGCCTTGTCGTAGGCTGCCGCATCACCAGCAGCAACACCTTCTACAGAGGCATTCAATTCAGCATTATCAGTCACATTGGGCAGACCCGCTGTCTGTTTAGGCTGTTCTGGATTACCTTGGGCTGCCAACAGCGCGTCATCCGGCACCGCTGACATCAGCAAGCTGATACGACGATCCATATCTCTGTAACGCTCACGCTGCTGCTGCTCAAGCCGTTCGACCTTATGCTGCTGCTCTTCCAGCGCTCCGCGCAGCATCCTGACTTCATCCTGAAGTTGCTGCAGACTGAACAGCAGTTCATTCTGGACCGAATAGCCAGCCGCACTCTGCACCTGTAATGGCTGCGTTCCTCCTGTACGTGGAACCACCGGTGTCTCGGTGATTTCTATCACCGGCACCGGGGCCGCATACGACCAGGATGACGCCAGCACCAGCAGGACGGTAGCCTT
The DNA here is from genome assembly GCF_017310015.1 of Marinobacterium iners. NCBI lineage: Bacteria > Pseudomonadati > Pseudomonadota > Gammaproteobacteria > Oceanospirillales > Oceanospirillaceae > Marinobacterium > Marinobacterium iners. The sequence continues at coordinate 1,784,963 of NZ_CP022297.1, read as the reverse complement.
GGCTGTTGCGGCACTTTTCATCACTTGCTCTGGTAAATCAGTTCAACACGACGGTTTTTGCCCCAAGCGTCAGCGGAGTGACCGACAACAGCCGGTTTTTCTTCACCAAAGCTGATGCTTTCTACCTGTGAATTGCCTGCACCATTCACAACCAGCAGACGCTCAACGGCCTTCGCACGACGCTCACCCAATGCCATGTTGTATTCACGGGTACCGCGCTCATCAGCATGACCTTCCAGGCGTACGGATGCCGAAGGGTTCTGGGACAGATAGCGGGCATGAGCTTCAAGATCAGAGAATCCTTCCTGACGCACTACGGCCTGGTCGAAGTCGAAATAGAACACGGTGCGCAGCTGCTGCAGATCTTCGGCTGTCACAATGGCACCGCTGACACGACTACCTGAGGTGCCATAAGTATTGGCACCAGAAGCAGAAGTACCATCACCTGCCGCACCACCCGCGTCAGTAGAAGTACTGGTGGTGCTACAGCCTGCAGCCCACACCATGGCTGCCGTCAGGGCAACCGCTTTGCTCAGATTGACTACCCGCATGATAAATCCTCGATTTGACTGTTTAAATGAGTGTATTGCCATTGTGTTGCAGTTTGCTGCCGCGCCGACCTACTGCAAGTAGGGTGACCAGGCAGGTTCTCGTACATCACCCCTGTCAACCGGCATTCTGAATTGAACCCGACCATCCAGTGATGCGGCCGCCAGCACTCCGCGCGTTCCTTCCTGTGTGGCATAAATGACCACACTGCCGTTAGGCGCGATACTGGGTGATTCGGCCATGCCGGAGCGAGTGAGTATATCCAGTCGCCCCGTTTTCAAATCCTGTACCGCTATATTAAAGCCATTGCCACCGCCACTACTGCGATGAACCATGGTCAGGAATCGCCCATCCTGAGTCAGGCGTCCCCTGGCATTGTAGTTACCATCAAATGTGAGTCTTTCCAGCTTGCGATCCTCAAGCCCCAGGCGGTAGATCTGTGGCTGACCGCCCCGATCAGAGGTGAAAATCAACGAGCGCCCATCTGGAGACCATGCCGGTTCGGTATCAATACCGTAATGCTGAGTCAGACGCTGCAGCTGGCGACTGCGCAGATCCAGAAGATAGATTTCCGGGTTGCCATCACGCGACAACACCAGCGCCAAACGGTTGCCATCAGGCGACCAGGCGGGTGCACCATTCAGACCCGGGAAGGACTGAATGCGCTCGCGTTTGCCGGTTGCAAGGTATTGTACGTAAATGGCAGGACGCCCTGTTTCAAAGGACACATATGCCAGCTTGCTGCCATCCATTGACCATGCCGGTGACATGATTGGCTGGGCAGACTCCAGTATGGTTTGCGCTCGAGCGCCATCCCAGTCCGCCAGCTGCAGGCGATAACGCTGCTTCTGATCACCCAACTGCTCCGCCGTGACGTACACCACCTTAGTCGCAAAGGCGCCTTTAAGGCCTGTAAGCTGCTCAAAAATCCTGTCTGCCATATAGTGGGCGGCATCCCGCAAGCTTGAGGCGGTTGCACTGACCTGTTCAGCCAGCACCTGCTGCTCACGCAGCACATCGTACAACTCAAAACGCAAGCTGAGCTGATCACCCACTGAGTCAATACGCCCGATCACCACATAATCCATTTTGGACACGCGCCAATCTCTGAAGTACACATCATCACGGCGAGTCGGAAAGCTCAGCATATTGTCACGCGGCATGGCACTGAAGAAGCCACTGCGCTCCAGATTTTGACCGACCACTTGTGCCACATCTTCCGCCAGCGCTGAGCCAGTATTATTCCCAAACGGCACAACAGCAATGGAGGTCGGCGCCTCAACCCCCTGAGTTACCTCTACCATGAGCTCAGCCTGCACCAGCTGCGCGACGAGCAGCAATGTAAACGCTGCAAACAGTTGCTTGATCCTTACCACCTCAGCCCCTCCGGCCTGAATTTGACTAAAAGTTTACGTAATCGACGCTCAAACAGCAGTGGATCGACATCCGCAACCCTTGGAAAGCTGTGTGCTCTCAGCACGGCCTGCACCGCAGAGCTGTCGAACTGTGCATTGCCACTGCTGGTATGAATATAGGCCTGATCCACCTCACCGCTTGGCAGAAAGTGTATCGCCACTACTGCTTCCATTCCGTTGCGAGCGGTTGACGGAATACGCCAGCTGTCCTGCAATACAGCCTGAATGTAGGACTGTATATCTCCAATTACTGCCTGAGAAGCCTGCTCAGCGCGAGCCTGTGCTTCCGCGCGCTCGGCAGCCAGCTTACGCTGCAGATCTGCCTCAGCCTGTTGCTGCTGCTTGCGGCGCTCTGCTTCAGCTCTGGCAGTTGCTTCGGCCTTGCGCTTGGCCTCTTCGGCTTCACGCTTAGCCTGTTCCTGCGCCTTGCGTTTCGCCGCTTCTGCCTCCGCTTTCTTGCGAGCAGCCAGCTCAGCCTGACGCTTTTGTTCTTCCGCTTTTTGTCGCGCCTGCTCTTGCTGTCGTTTCTGTTCGGCCTGCTGCTCCGCACGCTTACGTGCGTCGGCTTCTGCCTGCTTGCGTGCAAGTTCTTGCTGGCGCTGTTCAACCGCCTCACGTTCGCGACGCTGACGGGCCTCTTCCGCCTTGCGCTTTTGCTCAGCCTGCTGGCGAGCAATCTGCTCCTGTGCCGCCTGCTGCTGAGCCAGAGCCTTGAGGTCTATCATCTCCGCCTGGATATGACGGGGAGCTGAACGTACCGGCTCAGCCGGCCGATCCCAGTTCATGCTGATCAGTGAAAATGCTGCCGCATGCACAACAAAAGCCAGCATAAAGGGCAAAATATAGCTTCGCATCTCCACCGCGCTATTCCGTCACCAGGCCAACACTGGTTGCCCCTTCCTGCTGCAGCAATACCATCAGTTGCACTACCTGATCATAGCTTGCGTCCCGATCACCTCTTACCAGCAACAGTTTTCGTGGTGCGCTGGCCAGCACTTTTCCGACACGGCTGGCCACCTCCTCACGGCTAATTGGGACCCGGTCATCACCTCCCACGTTGATGTAATACTGTCCTTCACGATCAACCGTCAGCACCAGAGGCTCTTCGTCTTCCGTTTCCACTGGCTCGGCACCGGCCTGAGGCAGATTCACATCTACCCCTTGAGTCAACATTGGCGAAGTCAGCATGAAAATGACCAGTAGTACGGTCATCACCTCAATATAAGGGACAACATTGATTTCCGCGTTGATTTTGCGTTGCTTGCGTGGACGCCAATCCATAGATTAAAACCTCAGACGGAGTGCACACGCCGGTAGAGAATGCTGGAAAACTCATCGGCAAAGGTTTCATAGTTACTCAACAGAGACTCGGCTTGGGAGGCAAAACGGTTATAGGCCACCACCGCCGGTATTGCGGCAAACAGACCGATCGCAGTAGTGATAAGAGCCTCAGCAATACCCGGCGCCACTACCGAGATGGCGGCATGTTGAACGGTTGCCAGTCCACGGAAGGCGTTCATAACCCCCCAAACGGTACCGAACAGCCCCATATACGGAGCGGTTGAACCCACGGTGGCCAAAAACGGCAAATGACGCTCCAGCTTTTCTTCTTCACGCGCCATGGCAACACGCATGGCGCGCTGAACACCGTTCATCACTACATCCGGCTCACGGTTGGCCTTCTGAGTCAGCCGAGTAAATTCCTGCAGACCCGCACGAAAGATATTCTCCGCCCCACAGATCGTATTGGGAGACTGGTTCACATCACGGAACAGCTGAGCCAGATCCACTCCCGACCAGAAGCGATCCTCAAACTGACGCATGGAGCGGCGTGCCTTGCGCAGCACCTGGTGGCGCTGAAAAATCATCACCCATGAAATAAACGAGGCCAGGAACAGCAGCACCATAATGAATTGAACGGTGAGGCTCGCATTTTCAACGAGACTCCAGATTGGCAGTTTGCCTTCCATTATTTCTCCTCGACAGCAGGCAGTGACTTGGTAACAGTTTTCATGGATTGAAGCAGGTTATCAGGCCATCGTGTCGGCTTCATGTCTGAAGCGCGCACACAGGCAACATCCACATCAGCCTCACACAGCAGACGATTATCCGCCTGGCAGACAATACGCTGCTGAAAGGATACCCTCACCCTGCTCGCCCGTTCGATACTCACTTCGACCAGAAGTTCATCATCCAGACGTGCAGGGGCCAAGTAACGGCACTCGGTTCGTGTTACGACAAAAATGATATCGTCAGCCATCAGCGCCTGCTGAGAGCCACCACATTGCCGCAGCAGCTCAGTGCGCGCACGCTCCATGAACTTCAGGTAATTAACGTAGTAGACAATACCACCGAGATCGGTATCTTCGATGTAGACACGTAGCGGCCACTGAAACGGCATGCCGTCGACCTGATCAGGTTGCAGATGGCACACAACAATAGCAGCCGCAGATTTTAATACAAGGGGGGGAGGCGCTACTCCTGACAAGTCAGGCAGCACTCCGTGAGTGGATCAGCCCTGAGACGGTTCAGCTCGATTGTTTCGCCACAGCGACAGCAGCTGCCGTAGCGACCTCGATTGATACGCTCCAGTGCTTCGTTGCAGCGCCCAATGACATCGAGATGATGGCGCAGATGCTCCAAGTCCAATCGCCTGGCGACTTCAAGTGTAGCCTGCAGCTCGGTCTGCCCGGGAGGGATCGATCTAAGAAGCTGACGCACATGCTCGATATCATGCAACTCATCACGGACCTCTTCCTGCATGGACGTAAGCAGCTCATGCAGCTCCTCAGAGAAGCCTTCCAGCTCATGATGATTCAGTACGGCCGACATGATGATGATCTCCGCTAGTGGACTGTCATCATCGTAGACGGACAGGCACATTGCCGACTTGATCTTTATCAGTCAGTTGTTTGAGAGACTAAACACATCAATAAACTATTGATATCAGTCAGGCCTTTCAATCCCGAAGTGGACATAGGCATGGTCAGTGACTACGCGCCCACGCGGGGTGCGCATCATGAATCCCTGCTGGATCAGATAGGGCTCCAGCACATCCTCGATAGTATCGCGTTCTTCACTGATTGCGGCTGCAAGACTGTCGATCCCCACCGGACCACCACCGAACTTTTCGATCATCGCCAGTAAAAGACGACGGTCCATATGGTCAAAGCCACGCTCATCCACATTCAGCATGTTCAGCGCCAGATCGGCAATATCCTTGGTAATGCGGCCATCACCCTTCACCTCGGCAAAGTCGCGTGCCCGGCGCAACAGTCGGTTGGCGATACGCGGCGTGCCGCGTGATCGTCTTGCCACCTCTCGAGCTCCGTCTTCATCGATATGGGTACCCGACAACTGCCCCGAGCGCATTACGATACCGGTCAGATCCTGAATCGAGTAGTACTCAAGCCGTTGTACTATCCCAAAACGGTCCCGCAAGGGAGAAGTGAGCAAACCCGCCCGAGTGGTGGCACCCACCAGGGTAAAAGGCGGCAGATCCAGCTTGATTGAACGCGCCGCCGGCCCTTCACCGATCATGATATCCAGTTGGTAGTCTTCCATCGCCGGATAGAGTACTTCTTCAACATTGGGGCTTAGTCGGTGTATTTCGTCAATAAACAGCACGTCACCAGCTTCAAGGTTGGTCAACAAGGCTGCCAGATCACCGGCCTTCTCCAGCACCGGGCCGGAAGTGGTGCGGATCTGCGCGCCCATCTCATGAGCGATGATATTGGCCAGTGTAGTTTTACCAAGCCCGGGCGGGCCGAAAATCAGCGTATGATCCAGCGCTTCGTTCCGGTTGCGTGCCGCATGGATAAAAATTTCCATCTGCTCACGTACCACAGGCTGCCCTTCATAATCCTTGAGCAGCTTGGGGCGTATGGCACGATCCTGAACCTCTTCGGCAGGCGCCGCCATGGGCGTAATAAAACGGTCGGCTTCAATTCTCATAGCATTTGTCTCAACCCACCATAGTACGCAGGGCATGGCGTATCAGCGTTTCGGTGACCGCATCTTCTCCCAGTGCCTGTACTGCCTGTTCAATCGCGCGTGTGGCTTGCTGCGGCTTGTAACCCAGTGCGATCAGCGCGCTTTCGGCTTCCGCACGGTGGTCCGCTTCCGGAACCAAAACCGTCTCGGACTGGTTGCCACTGCTCAGCTCCAGCTCGGTCAAGGTCGGCAGCTGCAGCTGACTGAGGCGGTCTTTCATTTCAACAATCAAACGTTCCGCCGTCTTTTTGCCCACTCCCGGCACCCGCACCAGCGCCGTTGTGTCTTCGTTGTGCACACTGCGGATAAAGTCATTGGCACTGATACCGGACAGTATAGAAAGCGCCAGTTTAGGGCCTACACCGTTCACCTTGATCAATGAGCGGAACAGAAGTTTCTCCTGCTGATCGGCAAAGCCGTACAACAGCTGGGCGTCTTCGCGCACCACAAAGTGGGTGTGTAGTGACACTTCGGCTCCCACTTCCGGCAATTTGTAAAAGGTGTTCATCGAGGCTTCGACCTCGTAGCCCACACCGTTAACATCCAGCAGCATCCAGGGCGGCTGTTTTTCCAGAATTCGACCTCTGAGGTGTCCGATCACGCGCTTTGCATCTCCAAGATAAATCAGTAACGCCAGCGCCCGGCCGTTTTGCCGCGCGCTTGCTGAATTTGCCCCGCACAGGTATGAGCATGGCAGAGCGCGATGGCCAGCGCATCTGCCGCATCCGCCTGGGGCAGCCCCGGCAACTTCAGCAGGTGCATCACCATGTGCTGCACCTGCGCCTTGTCGGCACCACCATTGCCTACCACCGATTGTTTGACGCGACGGGCCGCATACTCGGATACCGGCAGCAGGCGGTTGGCACCGGCCACGATCGCCACCCCCCTCGCCTGGCCCAGCTTAAGCGCCGAATCCGCATTGCGCGACATGAACACCTGCTCAATGGCCATTTCCTGAGGCTGATAGCGCTCAATGACTTCAGTCACGCCGGCATACACCTGCTGCAGTCGATCTGCAAGAACGTCACCACTGATGCGGATGCAGCCACTGGCAACGTACTCGGTACGAGGACCCGCCACGCGAATGACACCATAGCCGGTAATTCTTGAGCCGGGATCGATCCCCAATATCAGCATGGACCTGCCTCGAAACTCCAGTAAAGGTTTAAGCGACTATATCTGTATATTTATACACCAAAGCAAGGTGTTTTGCTCAAAAAAAACCGGGGTTGCCCCCACTGCTGTCCCATAAATGGCAGCAAATGAGAAAGCCTGAATCCAAGTGAGTAAAATGAGAGTGCGACCAAACACTCTACTCACAAAGGATTCAGGCTTTGTCTCATCATAACACCGCGTTTCATCAGTTGCTCCAGCCTTTGTCCAGACACGATTTTGAGCGAACGGCTCGTGAGCATCATGTGGGGCAAAAGCTCCGTTCAGCTTCACGCTGGGATCAGTTCATTGGCATTGCGATGTCCCAGATTTCTGGCCGACAAAGTCTTCGCGACATCGAGTCTAGCCTCGCCAGTCAGCGGCATAAGCTCTACCACCTCGGAGCCAAGCCGATTGCTCGCTCAACCCTCGCCCGCCTCAATGAGCAGCAGCCTGCCGAGCTCTATGAGGCCATCTTTTATAAGCTTTTGCAGCGCTGTTCTGTGCGTTCAAATGCGCATAAATTTCGCTTCAAAAATCCACTTTATTCACTCGATGCCAGCACCATCGATCTGTCATTGAACATTTTCCCCTGGGCAAAAATCCATCAGTCAAAAGCTGGTGTAAAGCTGCATACTGGCCTGAACAACGCCAGCTTAATTCCCGAGTTCGTTGCGCTCAGTGATGGACGGGAAGGCGATTTGATTCAGGGGCGCCAGATCACCTTCCCGGCAGGCAGTATCGTGGCTTTTGATAAGGGCTATGTTGATTACCGCTGGTATGGAGAGCTAACAAAACAAAAGGTTAGCTTTGTCACGCGACTGAGACCCAAAGCTGTTTATCAGGTGCAGAAATCGAATCCAGTACGTGCCGAGACGTCGGTTGAGTACGATCAAGTGATTGAGTTGAGCAGTCAGCACGCGCAAAAACAGGGCGCACCCACGCTTCGATTGGTGGGGTATAACTGCCCGGAAAGCGGTAAACACTTCCGCTTTATCACCAACAACTTCAAGCTGGCCGCGACGACAATTGCGTCGATCTATAAGGATCGTTGGCAGGTGGAACTCTTCTTCAAAGCACTCAAGCAAAACCTGAAGATAAAGGCGTTTTTAGGTAACAGTAAGAATGCTGTGCTGACGCAGATCTGGATCGCCATGATCTGCTATCTACTGCTCTCGTTTGCTCGCCACAGCGCCCGGCAAGGCTGGAGCGTACAACGCATAATGCGAACACTTCAGGTGAGCTTGTTCGAACGCATACCCCTTTGGGCGCTACTTAATCCTCCTTCACTAAAGCCAGAAAAAAGGGACCCTCAAATGAGGATCCCTTTATGATCAAAAACTATGGGACAGCAGTGGGGTTGCCCCCGGTTTCCATCAGCCATCATGCTGCGCGTTTATTCCATCGCTTCTTCGGGGATTTCGGCATTGTGATACACGTTCTGGGTATCATCGAGATCCTCCAGCGCGTCGATCAACTTCAGCGCTTTCTGACCGCTTTCCACATCCAGCTCAACCGTAGTGGACGGAATCATGCCAACCTCGGCATAAACCGGCTCGAACCCGGCATCTACCAGCGACTGTTTCACGTCCATGAACTCCTGCCAAGGCGCAAACACGTCGATGGAGCCGTCTTCGTTGGTGACGACGTCATCAGCCCCCGATTCCAGCGCCGCTTCCATGATCGCGTCTTCATCAGCGCCTTCACCGAAGCTGATCTGACCTTTTTTCTCGAACAGATAGGCAACCGAACCGTTGGTACCCAGGTTGCCACCCGCCTTGTTGAAGGCAGCCCGCACCTGAGACACGGTACGGTTGACGTTGTCGGTCATGCACTCGACCAGAATGGCCACGCCGTTGGGGCCGTAGCCTTCGTAGGTCAGCTCATCGTAGTTGTCACCCTCGCCACCGCCTGCACCACGCTGAATCGCCTTTTCGATGGTGTCCTTCTTCATGTTGGCGCCCAGCGCCTTGTCCATCGCCGCACGCAGACGCGGGTTGTCTTCCGGAGTGCCACCACCCTCTTTGGCGGCGACGGTCAACTCACGAATCAGCTTGGTGAAGATCTTGCCGCGCTTGGCGTCCTGAGCCGCCTTGCGGTGCTTGATGTTAGCCCACTTGGAATGACCTGCCATACAACATCCTCAAATATCGGTCGTGTAAACAAATGGGGCGACACTGATGGTCGCCCCGGGTGCGCAATCAGGGAGTTTTGCGCAGCTTGATATTCAGTTCGCGCAGCTGCGCGGCACTCACCTCACCCGGTGCATCGGTCAGCAGACAGGCAGCACTCTGGGTTTTCGGGAAGGCAATCACTTCACGAATTGAAGTGGAACCGGTCATCAGCATCACCAGACGATCAAGACCAAACGCCAGGCCACCATGAGGCGGTGCGCCGTGCTTGAGTGCATTCAACAGGAAGCCGAATTTCTCGTCCGCTTCCTCATCGGAGATACCCAGCACCTTGAATACGGCTTTCTGCATGGTCTGATCATGGATACGGATGGAACCGCCACCCAATTCGGTGCCGTTCAGTACCATGTCGTAGGCACGGGAAAGCTTGCCTTCGGGCTCGGCGATCAGTTCTTCCGGGCTGCAGCTCGGCGAAGTGAACGGGTGGTGCAGCGCGGTCATGGAGCCATCGCTGTTCTCTTCGAACATCGGGAAGTCGACCACCCACAGCGGCGCCCACTCGCGTTCGATCAGGTTCATATCTTCGCCGACCTTGATGCGCAGCGCACCCAGGGCTTCGTTGACAACCGTCGCTTTGTCGGCACCGAAGAACACGATGTCGCCGTTTTTGGCTTCCAGGCGCTGCATGACCTTCATGGCCACGTCTTCACCCAGGAATTTCACAATCGGAGATTGCAGGCCTTCGGCACCCTTCTCCAGCTCGTTGACCTTGATCCAGGCCAGACCCTTGGCACCGTAGATACCGACAAAACTGGTGTACTCGTCGATGATCTTGCGGGTCAGTTCGGCACCACCCGGTACCTTCAGTGCCGCTACGCGACCTTTCGGGTCCTTGGCAGGACCGGCAAATACCTTGAATTCAATATCCTGAAGCAGGTCAGCAACGTCCACCAGCTCCAGCGGAATACGCAGATCCGGCTTGTCGGAGCCGTAGCGGTGCATCGCTTCTGAGTATGGCATGCGCGGAAAGTCGCCCAGATCCACGTCCAGCAGTTCGATAAACAGCCTGCGGATCATGCCTTCGGTCAGGCCCATGATCCCTTCCTCGTCCATGAACGAGGTTTCGATATCGATCTGGGTGAATTCAGGCTGACGGTCAGCACGCAGGTCTTCATCACGGAAGCACTTGGCGATCTGATAGTAGCGATCGAAACCGGACACCATCAACAGCTGCTTGAACAACTGAGGCGACTGCGGCAGGGCAAAAAAGCTGCCTTCGTGAGTACGGCTTGGCACCAGATAGTCACGCGCACCTTCAGGGGTTGCGCGGGTCAGAATCGGGGTCTCGATATCGAGAAAACCGTTGTCTTCCAGATAGTTGCGGATGTTATGCGTGATTTTGGAGCGAAACCGCAGCTTGCGCTGAATTTCCGGACGACGCAGGTCGATATAGCGGTGACGCAGGCGCACATCCTCACCCACTTGCTGGTGTTCGTCCAGCTGGAACGGCGGGGTTTCAGACTTGTTCAGAATGACCAGTTCCTTGCCCAGCACTTCGATTTCGCCGGTGCCCATCTCCTTGTTGATGGTGCCTTCCGGACGCCCACGCACGGTACCGCGCACTTCAACCACGTATTCGTTGCGGACGCTGTCAGCCAGATTGAAGCTTTCTTCACGATCCGGGTCAAACACCACCTGAGTGATGCCTTCACGGTCACGCAGGTCGAGAAAAATCACTCCACCATGGTCACGGCGACGGTGTACCCAGCCGCAGAGTGTGACATCTTCACCGATATGTTCTGATCTGAGATCGCCGCAATAATGGCTACGCATACTGTCCTGTTCCTGTATCCGGGTGCATCAAGGAAAATGAAAGGCGGGAATTATAACCGATTTAGCCGGGCCTGACAGGCCCGGCGGCAGGGATAAGACCGGTAAAAGCTCAGTTATGTGGTTCGAATGCCATTTCTCCGTCAAGCAAAGCTTCCAGCTTGCCTCGGACCCGATCAAGCTGTTCCTGCGTATAGGCAACAGCAGGGACCTTACCCCAGACGGGGCCGGGCCAGGCTGCATCGCTCTCCTTTCGGACAATCACATGCATGTGCAGCTGTGGCACCATATTGCCCAGGCAGGCGACATTCATCTTGCGTGCCTGAAACATATCCGCCAGTGTTTCAGCCAGGTCGCTGGCCTCATGCATGAGCTGTTGCTGCTCATTGGCCGGCAGATGGTACAGTTCCGTGACACCGGCCCGGCGGGGCACCAGAATGAACCAGGGGTACTGGCTGTCATTCATCAGCAGCAAGCGACAGAGAGGATAGTCACCAATGGCAATCGTATCGGTGATCAGACGGGGATCAAGCTCAAACTCCAGCTCCAGTTCATCCATTGCCCTGCTCCTTGAATCGTTAAATATGCTTTTTAATCCAACAGTTACACTGATTAGTATAGGTCGACATGGCTAAAGTCAATCTGCATCAAAGTATAGAGTCGATCGGTCAGCCGCGCTGGAATGCACTCTGCGGCATCCAATATCCGTTTCTGCGTTACGAGTTCCTACATGCACTGGAAGCCTCCGGCAGCGTCAGCACAGCTACCGGCTGGCAGCCCATGCATGCAGAACTGCTCGATGACGATGGTAATCCGCTGATGCTGATGCCGCTGTATCTGAAAACCCACTCCTGGGGCGAATATGTGTTCGATTGGGCATGGGCCGACGCCTATGAACACCACGGACTCAACTACTACCCGAAGCTGCTGACTGCAGTACCCTTCACGCCCGCCACCGGACCACGTTTTGGCACCCATCTCAGCCCCGCTGAAGTAATGCAGCAATTGCCCGCGCTGGTACAGTCGGTGTGCAGCCAGACACACGCCTCTTCATGGCATGGCCTGTTCTTGCCACAACCGGAGCTGCGGTGCGCACCGCAACCATTACTTCACCGTCTGGGTGTGCAGTACCACTGGTTCAACCGGGATTATCGTAATTTTGATGATTTTCTCGATCGTTTCAGCTCACGCAAGCGCAAGGCGGTTCGACGTGAACGCAAGAAAGTCGAACAACAGGGCATCAGTCTGCGGCGAATCCGGGGCAAGGCGATCACTCGCGAGCAACTGGATCTGTTTTACCGCTTTTACCAGATGACCTACCTCAAGCGTGGTCGACAGGGGTATCTGGCACCGGACTTTTTTCACCGCTTGCATCAGAGCATGCCCGAACAACTGCTGTTGATACTGGCCGAGCTTGAAGGCAATGCCATCGCCGCTGCACTCTGCTTCATTGGTGAAGATACGCTTTATGGCCGTTACTGGGGCTGCATGGAGGAATATGACTGCCTGCATTTCGAGGCCTGCTACTATCAGGGTATCGAATTTTGCATTGAGCAGGGCCTTGCTCGCTTTGACCCGGGCGCCCAGGGGGAGCACAAAATCCAGCGCGGCTTTGAGCCGATTGCGACCGGGTCATTGCACTGGATCGCACACCCGGGGTTTGAAGCGGCGATTCGTAACTTCCTGCAGCAGGAGTCTCCCGCCATGCAGGAACAGATGGAGGCATTGCACAGCTGGCTGCCATTCAAACAGCCTGACGTGCAAGCTCAGTAAGGCTCAGAGAATCATTGCTGCGGCCCAGCCCGCCGCCAGCAGCGGAAGGTTGTAATGCAAGAAGGTGGGCACCACCGTATCCCAGATATGGTGATGCTGACCGTCCACATTCAGCCCCGCAGTGGGTCCCAGCGTGGAGTCTGAAGCCGGTGAACCTGCATCACCCAATGCCGCAGCAGTACCGACCAGCGCCACAATGGCAAGCGGACTGAAACCCAACGACAACGCCAGCGGCACATAGATCGCCGCAATGATCGGAATGGTCGAAAAAGACGAACCAATGCCCAGCGTGATCAGCAGCCCCACCACCAGCATCAACAGCGCAGCCAGCGCTTTATTCTGGCCAATCAGCTCGGCGCTGCTGCTCACCAGCGTGGTAATTTCACCGGTTTGGCGCAGTACTTCGGCAAAACCCGCCGCCGTGATCATGATAAAGCCGATCATCGCCATCATTTTCATGCCGTCGATCAGTACTCCATCGGCTTGTTTCCAGCGCACGATACCGGTGACGGTACAGATCATATAGCCTGCCAACGCGCCCAATACCATTGAGCCTGTCCAGAGTTGAATACCAAATGCCGCCAGCATCGCGACAATGACCGCTACCAGGCGAGTGGAACTGTATTCAACCTTTACTCTCTCCACCTGCTCCAGTGGTGCCAGGTCATAATGACGCTTGCGACCATAACTGACCATCGCCAGCAGCAGCCCCGCTACCATGCCGGCTGCCGGGATCCACATGGCGGACATCACATTGATGCCTTCCATTGTGAGGCCATTATCGGCAATGTTTTTCAGCAGAATATTGTTGAGAAAAATTCCGCCAAACCCCACCGGCAGGAACATGTAAGGTGTCACAAGGCCGAAAGTCAGCACGCAGGCAATCAGACGGCGGTCCAGCTGCATTTTGCTCATCACCAGCAACAATGGTGGAATCAGCAGGGGAATAAATGCGATATGAATCGGTATCAGGTTCTGAGAGGAGATGGCTATCGCCAGAATCACCAGTACCAGTGCATATTTTATAACTCGCGTATTGCCATTATCTTGCCCCAGCTTGCGCTGCACCAGATCAGCCATGGCATGAGGCAAGCCCGACTGGGCAATGGCAACGGCAAAACCACCCAGCATGGCATAGCTCAGGGCCACTTCGGCGCCACCACCAATACCTCCGCTGAACGCTGCCAATGTCTGCTCAAGCCCCATCCCCGCCAACAGGCCCGCACTCAAAGCCCCCAGAATCAGCGCCACCACCACGGGTGTACGCACCAGACTCAGCACCAGCATCACCAGCACTGCGGCCACTACGGCATTCATCAGTCAGTTTCTCCTGCAGCGTTTACTGCTCAAGGTAGACGAAAAAAGCGCGCACTCTGCAGCAGTGACGGATTGATGTCAAACCTCAGCTGCGGCGGATGCTGAACAGCTCACCCAGTGTTGCGTACTCGGTACCGCCCAATCGTGCCAGCGGCTTGATTCTGTCTGCCTCAAATCTCATCCGCCCTTTCGCATCCCGTCCGCATACAGCGTCATCGATCCAGATTCGCTCCACTTCCACCAGCAACAGATTCTGGGGTCGATTGCCCACCTCAATGTGTTGATGCAGCCGACAGGCAAGCGCAACCGGCGCATCCGGCAATCGCATCAATCCGGTGCCATCGAAAGGCATTAGCGTCTGCCCCGTCAACGTCAGTTCCGACTCGCCTCGGGCCAGTTCAGCCGCGCTGTCGCTGACCATCTGCGCCTGATGATTGGCTGCGATATGAATCACACAACGCTTGTATTCCAACAGGTTATAACAGGTATCTTTCATACTGCCGTCACTTTTGCTGCCGATGGAAAGCATCAGGATGGGTGGATCACTGCACACCACATTGAAAAACGAAAACGGCGCAAGATTATGACTGCTGCCTGCCTCATCATTAGGGCTCAGCACCCAGGCTATAGGGCGCGGAATAATGACTTGGGTCAAGGTGTGATAGATCTCGGTCGAACTTACCTGATTTGCTTCGATGATCATTATTGCTCCTGCTCAAGCCGTTAAAGGGCCACAGCATACCATTCAGCGCCATTGGCACCCATTTTGATGCGCAGGTGCAACATGAACAACAGTGCAGAAATCGGCTTGAAGGATGAAAATCTTGCAGCCAGACACCCTCGTAAACCTGTGCCAAAAGCCTAAACTGAAACTCCCGCTATCGGGTGACCCCTTCATAAAACCTCAAATGCGAGGAGGATTGGTATGCTGACGTACGAAGAATGCCTGGAGATGAGTGACCTCTCGGCTGACGAAATCGCCGCCATCGCCGAACATGAACATATGGACCCGATGATAGCTGTTGCCCTTGGGCATTATCTCGTAACACATGATGGCGAAAAGCGTATTCAGAGTTTCATTCTGGATGATATTGAACGTGCACGCCGCTGTGGTGACCACCAAAAGCAGGCACTTCTGGCGGGCGCTTTGCGTCACTTCATCGCCAGCCACCCGGTAAAAAAGGCACAAGAGCAGATGCTGGCTTCCTGATCAGGTGATGCCAGAGCCTAAGTATTTCCTGCTGTGCAGGGCCACTTACCCACGAAGGGTTACTCGGCCCGCTTCACCAGTCGATCCATTCGCAAGCGCTGGCGCTGATCAAACAGGCGCCAGCTGCCTGCCACCACGGCCAACATCACCCCGAAGCCACTGCCCAGCGTTATGATCAGCATGATCAAAATCTGGTATTTGACCGCCAGTGCCGGTGCCGTACCTGCGAGAATCTGCCCCGTCATCATGCCCGGCAAGCTTATGACGCCCGCTGCCGCCATCGCATTGATGCTGGGCATCATGCCTGCACGCATTGCATCACGCTGAATGGGACCCAAGGCCTGCTTCCAGTTTTGCCCCAGCATCAGGCGGTTTTCAATCTGCGCACGTTGCTGCCACGCTGTTTCAGTGAGCCGATCCAGACTGAGCGCCACACCGGTCATGGTATTGCCCAGCAGCATACCCAACAGCGGGATGGCATATTGTGGCCGATACCAGGGATCTGGCCCCACTAGCACCAGAAGTGTGATCACCGCAACACTGAAGGATGATACAAACATTGACGCGGTGCCGATGCAATAAGCCCAGCCGCCGCTGAAGCGGCGCTGCTGCCTCGCCATTACCTCGCGCCCGGCCAACAACAGCATCACCAACGCCATCAAACTCACCCACAACAGTGTCCCAACAGAAAAAAGCAACTCCAGCACAAGGCCGATCAAAAACAGTTGCGCTACAGTACGTGCGCTTGCGACCAGCAAACTGCGACTGATCCCCAAGCGGGCCTGCCAGGCCAGTAATGCCAGCACCAGTACCAGCCCTGCGGCCAGTGACAGTTGCCACCAGCTGATATCAATCACGCTCATCGGTCACCTCAACCAACTGCTCATGCCTGATTTGGAACCGGTAATCCGCCACGCGTTGCATCTGGGCAGCATCGTGTGCGACCCAAAGTACTGGCCAGCCCTCTGTTTGAATGCGATCCAGCAGCATTGCCTCCACTCGCAGGGTGGTTTCAGGATCCAAGTTGGCGCAGGGCTCATCCAACAATAGTACCTGCAAGGGAAAAGCCAGTGCGCGCAGCAAGCCCAATCGCTGTTTCTCACCGGATGATAGTCGCATTACATCCCATTCCTGGGCTTCAACCGGCAGGCCCAAGGTTTCAAGATCCTCGCCATTAAACTCTGCAGGAAAGTGGTCCCCCACGCGCTCACTCCACCACTGGCTTTCGGCCGGGACGAGGCGTACCCGTTGCCGCCACAGATGTGCCGGCAGCTGCTGCTGTTCCAAGCCATCCAGCGACACCTCGCCTGAGTGTGGCTCCAAATCAGCAACGGCACGCAGCAGGCGGCTTTTGCCGCTGCCGGACTGCCCACTGATACAACATATTTCTCCGGGCCCGATCGAAAGATCGAACGGCTGAATCAGTTCATTTGAAAGTCGTTTGAGGTGTAGCGTAACGGGCGACAAAATCGACCCCCTGAAAGCAGAAAACCGGAGCCAGCTTAGCAGCTGGGCTCCGGTTTGGGCATTTTGGACTACGCTTTTCGTGGATTAAAGTGCACTGTCCAATTCAGGTAACGCGGTGAACAGATCAGCCACCAGACCATAATCAGCTACCTGGAAAATCGGTGCCTCTTCATCCTTGTTAATAGCGACAATTACTTTGGAATCTTTCATGCCTGCAAGGTGCTGGATTGCGCCGGAGATGCCTACAGCGATGTAGAGCTCTGGCGCAACGATCTTGCCAGTCTGCCCTACCTGCATATCGTTGGGTGCAAAGCCAGCGTCGACAGCCGCACGGGAAGCGCCAACAGCGGCACCCAACTTGTCGGCAACCTTTTCCAGCAGGTGGAAATGTTCGCTGTCTGCCATGCCGCGCCCCCCGGCAATAACGACACGCGCCGACGTCAGTTCAGGACGATCAGACTTCGCCATTTCTTCACCGATAAACTGGCTAAGTCCGGTATCTTCCACCTGGCTCAGAGTTTCAACGGCTGCACTGCCACCTTCCGCCGCCACCGCGTCAAATGCGGTACCGCGAACGGTGATCACCTTGACCACATCCAATGACTGAACGGTTGCAATGGCGTTACCGGCATAAATTGGACGGGCAAAAGTATCGGCGGACTCCACCTTGATGATATCCGAGATCTGCCCCACATCCAGCAATGCAGCAACCCGCGGCATAAAGTTTTTACCGTTGGCGGTCGCCGGTGCCAGAATATGCGTGAATCCTTCAGCCATGGATACGATCAGGGCTGCCATGTTTTCAGCAATTTCATGGTCATACGCCGGATTGTCCGCCAGCAGCACCTTACTGACGCCTGACGCCTTGGCTGCGGCATCAGCGGCAGCGGCACAACCGTTGCCAGCGACCAGCAGGGTAACGTCACCGCCGATCTGTGCGGCAGCAGCCAAAGTGCTTAGAGTGGAAGGCTTCAGCACCTGATTGTCATGTTCAGCAATTACCAGAATACTCATCAGATCACCTTCGCCTCGTTCTTGAGTTTATCGATCAGCTCGGCCACATCAGCCACTTTGATACCGGCTGAACGTTCAGCTGGCGGCTCTACCTTAAGCAGTTTCGTGTGAGCCTTGATCGCAACCCCCAGATCTGCCGGCGTAAGCGTTTCCAGCGGCTTGCGCTTGGCTTTCATGATGTTTGGCAACGAAGCATAACGCGGTTCATTCAACCGTAGGTCTACCGTCACCACTGCAGGTGTATTAACTGCAACGGTCTGCAGACCACCATCAACTTCGCGCGTGACAGTGACCTTGTTGCCATCAATTTTTACTTCGGACGCAAAGGTTCCCTGTCCCATACCCGTCAGTGCCGCCAGCATCTGACCGGTCTGATTATTGTCGGAGTCGATCGCCTGCTTGCCCATCAATATCAGATCAGGCTTCTCATTTTCGACTACCTTGGCCAGCAATTTTGCCACCGAGAGAGACTCCAGCGGATCATCGCTCTGAACCAGAATGGCCCGATCGGCACCAAGAGCCAGCGCCGTGCGCAGCTGTTCCTGAGCGGCCTGAGGCCCCAGAGAGACCACGACTACCTCGCTGGCTTGACCGGACTCTTTCAGGCGAACTGCCTCCTCGACTGCGATTTCGCAGAAGGGGTTAATTGCCATTTTTACATTATTCAGATCAACGTCGGACTGGTCGGATTTAACCCGGACCTTGACGTTGTAGTCGATAACTCGCTTAACCGTTACCAGCACCTTCATTGTCATATCCTTTGCTTGTTGTTATGGGTCACCGGAGGCGA
This sequence comes from Marinobacterium iners, assembly GCF_017310015.1. NCBI lineage: Bacteria > Pseudomonadati > Pseudomonadota > Gammaproteobacteria > Oceanospirillales > Oceanospirillaceae > Marinobacterium > Marinobacterium iners. The sequence continues at coordinate 1,766,321 of NZ_CP022297.1, read as the reverse complement.
CTTCACCTCTTTTGGGCATTGTCACGCATGATAACCAGCCACACAGAATAAGCAATAACCCCTATCCAAAAGCCTCGCCAGACCGGATCAATATCGATAATTTCAGAAATAAGGGTTTTCACTTATACTAATTTACATACAATAGAGTCAGTCATAATGACTTACAATAAATAGAAGAATAAACCATCTGCACCGATGGAGGAGCAACCGTGAATCGCGAATCGATGGAATTTGATGTAGTAATCGTAGGCGCCGGGCCTGCCGGGCTCTCGGCAGCGTGCCGTCTGATGCAACAGGCCAAGTCAGCCGAGCAGGAACTGACCGTTTGTGTAGTTGAAAAAGGATCTGAGGTCGGCGCCCATATTCTTTCCGGTGCCGTGATGGAAACCCGCGCACTGGATGAGCTCTTCCCCGACTGGAAAGAGAATGGTGCCCCGCTGAAAACGCCTGTGACAGAAGATCAGGTGTTTCTGCTCAAGAATGAAACCGGTGCCATCAAACTGCCCAACGCCTTTGTGCCCAAGACCATGCACAATGACGGCAACTATGTTGTCAGCCTCGCCAATGTCACCCGCTGGCTGGGTGAACAGGCAGAACAGCTGGGTGTAGAAGTGTTCCCGGGCTTTGCCGCCGCCGAAGTACTGTACAACGAGGACGGCAGTGTTAAAGGGATCGCAACCGGTGATATGGGTGTGACCGCCAGCGGTGAACAGGGCCCCAACTACATGCCCGGCATGGAACTGCATGCCAAATACACGATTTTCTCTGAGGGCTGTCGTGGCCACTTGGGCAAACAATTGATCGAGAAGTACGCGCTCGACAAGGATGCTGACCCTCAACACTACGGCATCGGTATCAAGGAGCTGTGGGATATTGACCCTGCCAAACACAAGCCCGGCCTGGTCGTACACGGCTCCGGCTGGCCGCTGAGCGACGGCGCCAGTGGCGGTTTTTTCCTCTACCATGCCGAAGACAACCAGGTCGTTGTGGGTCTGATTATCGACCTGAACTATTCCAACCCATATCTAAGCCCGTTCGACGAGTTCCAGCGCATGAAACATCACCCCGAGATCAAGCAGTATCTCGAAGGTGGCAAGCGCGTGGCCTACGGCGCCCGAGCCATCACCAAGGGAGGCTTCAACACCCTGCCGAAGATGACCATGCCAGGTGCCCTGCTGATCGGCTGTGATGCCGGCACGCTGAACTTTTCCAAGATTAAAGGCATTCATACCGCCATGAAATCCGGCATGCTGGCGGCAGAGTCGATTGCAGCGGCACTGGTTAATGGCGATGCAGGCGGCAAGGACCTGACCGGCTTTACCGATGCTTACCAGGCCTCATGGCTGTATGACGAGCTGTATCGTGGACGCAACTTCGGCCCGGCGATGCACAAATTCGGCCCTTATCTGGGCGGTGCGTTCAACTATATCGACCAGAACTGGTTCGGCGGCAAAATCCCGGTGACCCTGCATGACCTGCATAAGGATCATGAGCAGCTTAAGCTGGCCAGTGAGAGTACGGAAATTCAGTACCCGAAACCGGATGGCGTCCTGTCGTTCGACAAACTCTCATCCGTGTTTCTTTCCAACACCAACCACGAAGAGGATCAGCCCTGCCACCTGCAGCTGAAAGACCCGAGCATCCCCATCAACCAGAACCTGCCCAAATATGCCGAACCGGCTCAGCGATACTGCCCTGCCGGTGTGTATGAAGTGGTGGAAGGCGATAGTGGCCCGCAGTTCCAGATCAATGCGCAGAACTGCGTCCACTGCAAGACCTGTGATATCAAGGACCCAGCCCAAAACATCAACTGGGTGGTACCTGAAGGTGCCGGTGGGCCGAACTACCCCAATATGTAGGTGCGACGAGAAGTCGCGTTTGCTGGCGTAAGTGCCTGTTTATAATAGGTATTTGCGTAACGTGGTGTCAAGCGTCAGTCAGCTGGATGCCACTCGGTCGAGCCTTGAATCGACCACTTATCTTAACACTGCCCGACTTGGGCACTCATATTGGAGGGCTGTAAATAGTCCTCCACAGGTCATAACCCTGCGCGATTGGCTGCCTTGGCTGTCGCGTGGGGCACGTATGCCAAGCCCATGATCAGGGCACGGTTGCGTGTTGGCGGCTTTCTCAACCGCTGATTTGACCTGCACCTCGTCCAATGAAGACCCTTCCTGACCCTCTCCACTCTGTGGAACTGACAAAACATCGTCGCGGCTGACACTGATCAGTCACTACATTTTAGTCATGTCTGGCCAACCTGTTCAGAGTTGGTTGGATGAGTAATGGAACAACGGTCCAAACAGACCATAGGTGATTGAGGTGTTGGGATCAAACGCCTAAGCGTTCAGAGGAATTGTCTCACCGACTGACCGGTAGTGAGACCCGCAGTGTGCCCTGCGGTAGCCTAGGGATAGTGCAGGACGGGTAACTGTTTTGTGCGAAGCTTCCTGACAATGTACCCCCTCCTCGGAGGTGGCGCTACCCGTGAGGGTGCGTCAGACGCTGCGAGTGACAATGCGGCTGAGGGGCTAGGCTGAGCAATAGGATGAACGTACGTGAACCGTTGATAAACGTCGTTATCGGGACGGAGCCAAAGTCACTGACAGGCTTCAACCAAAAGGTATCTGGTTGGCTCTGGTGCTCTATATTCACCAGACGGCACCCTTCAACCAGCGGCGAAAAGACGGCATCTACGTTGCTCGTGTTTCTTTGAATGAACTCGGTAAGCCCGTACCCCTGCCCATTGGGCAGGTTCATCGTGAGGAGAACTGTTGGGGATGCGGGTAGAGGAGGATGGAAAAAGCGAAGGCCGTGGTTAATCCTACGGATAGCAGCACGAAACATGGCTGCCAGCGAAAGCTGTGCCCACTTCCATCTGGTCTTGCGTGGCGAGACAACTGGGCAACCCTCGAAACGGGTCGCACGTTGAGGCTCGGCTGATACGTGTACCCAACAACTCAATTCCTGACGGGAACAGACCTCCCGTCAGGGCTGGTCCGTCTCCTGCTCAGGCTGTAAAGGAGATTAGCATGACCAGCAATCCAACTCCGGCGGATTCTGCACTCTCCGGCAGGCCTGAAGGCTGGCACCAGATCGACTGGCGTCATGTTGAAAGGACTGTCCGAGGGATACAGATTCGGATCGCCAAAGCAGCTCGTGAACGGAAGTGGCGCCAGGTCAAGGCCCTGCAACGCTTCCTGACGCGTTCGTTTTGTGGCCGAGCCTTGGCCGTGAAGCGAGTGACTGAAAACAAGGGCCGCAGAACTCCCGGCGTTGATCGGGAGCTATGGGGCACGCCCGAAGCCAAGTGGCGGGCGATTGGTCGATTGAAACGACGGGGATACAAGGCTTTGCCACTGCGCCGAGTCCGCATCCCCAAGGCAAATGGCAAGGAGCGCCTGCTGGGCATTCCAACCATGCAGGACAGAGCCATGCAGGCACTGTACCTGCTCGCCTTACAACCTGTGGCGGAAACCACGGCGGACCCTAACTCCTATGGATTCAGGCCGCAGCGTTCAACCGCCGATGCAATCACGCAGTGTCACCAGGTGCTGTGTAAACGCGGCTGTCCCGAATGGATTCTTGAAGCGGACATACAGGGGTGTTTTGACCATATCGACCACCAATGGCTGGTTGACCACGTCCCAATGGACAAAAAGGTACTGCGCAGCTGGCTAAAAGCCGGCGTTGTCGACATGGGCCGAGTGTGGAAAACGGATGAAGGCACACCGCAAGGTGGCATTATTTCACCCACACTTGCCAACATGGCTCTGGATGGTTTGGAGACATTACTGGCTGAGCACTTCGGTGCAAAAGGCAGCAAACGGCGGCGCAAAACCAAAGTAGGACTTGTACGCTACGCGGATGACTTTATTGTTACCGGCATCTCGAAAGAGCTGCTGGAACAGGAAGTCAAACCGCTGATCGAGGTGTTTCTGGCCACTCGTGGTCTGAAGTTGTCACCCGAAAAAACATGCGTAACTCACGTCAACCACGGCTTTGATTTTCTGGGATGGACCGTACGTAAGTTCGGCACCAAGGTTTTGATCAAACCCTCCAGAAAGAATACCAAGGCGTTTTTGCAGAAGTGCCGCGGTATCATCAAGGCCAGTAACGGAGTGGCTCAGGAATACCTGATCTGGCAGCTGAATCCGGTCATTCGTGGCTGGGTGAACTACCACAAGCATCAGGTGGCCAGTGATGCGTTTGCTTCGGTGGATGCAGCACTCTGGAAATCACTCTGGAAATGGGCACGACGGCGCCACAAAAACCGTCGACGCCGCTGGATTGCCAGACGTTACTGGCATACCGTCGGTAATCGGCAGTGGACGTTTGCCGTCCCTAAGGCAGGTGCGGAAGCAAGTGAGAAAGTAGTATCACTCACTTATGCCAGCGACACACGGATAAAGCGCCATATCAAGGTCAAAGCGGAAGCCAATCCCTTTGATCCGGCATGGGAGGTGTACTTTGAGGAATTGAGCCGGACACGCATGGAGGACTCGCTTCGCCATCGTCGACGGATCAACACACTCTATGCGCGCCAGAAAGGGAAATGCCTGCAATGCATGAACCTGATCACCCATGATACCGGCTGGCATGTGCACCACCTGATCCCTCGGGTACAAGGTGGGCCTGACACGCTGGAAAATCTGGTGTTATTACATCCGAACTGCCACTACCAAGTGCATAACTTGGCAACATCAGTCACGTTGCTGGTTCCCACCAGGGGCTTAGACGAGGCTTGAGCCGTATGCGGGGAAACTCGCACGTACGGTTCTTAGGGGGCTGGGGCGCAGCAATGCGCCTTGGCTACCCGACGTAAAGTAACAAGGCCGGCTTTAAGCCGGCCTTGTTACTTCAGAATCAGAATATGGTCAGCAGCTTTGACAAGCACGCTCCAGCTGCAAAGCAGTGACTACAGTTAACTCACCGGTTACGCATCCGTTCCTGTTCAAGTGCTGTCTCAATGCGCTGTAGTTGCTCGCTCATGGCAACCATATGCTCACGCATCCAGTGAATTTCGGCGGCCTCCCCCTCCCCGGACTCCAACTGCTCCGCGGCGCTCTCCTTCTGCATCACATCCAGCACAATACCAATCATCATGTTCAGGAATATGAACGCCGTGAGGAAAATGAAGCTCAGATAGAAGATCCAACTCAGCGGATACTCTTCCATGGTGGCGTACATGACATCGGTCCAGTCCTCAAAAGTGGCCACACGGAACAGCGTCAGCATCGAAATGGTGATATTACCCCACAGGAAGGGGTCGATGTTTTCAAACAGAAAACTGCCAATGGCCGCATATATGTAGAATATGATGAACATAAGCAAAGCCACATAACCCATGCGCGGAATGGATTTCACCAGCGCCGCCAGCAGCATACGCAACTCAGGGATCATGGAGACCAGTCGCAGAACACGGAAGACCCTGAGTAGACGTGCAATCAGGACCATTTCGGAGTCATTGATCGGTACCAGACTGGCCACAACAATCACGAAATCAAAGATGTTCCAACCTTTCTTGAAAAAGTCGAAGAACCGCTTTTCCGCTGCCATCCTGACGATGATTTCAAACAGGAAAAACAGCGTGACACCCAGATCGAGCCAGTTGATCAGTTGGTCAAACCTTGACGTTTCTTCGTAAGTCTTGGCCCCGATCAGCAGCGCCGAGGTAACAATGACCAGAATGACAAAGGTCTCGAACAGCTTATTGGCACGCAGCCGCTCAAGCCTGTCCTGAAGTCGAGTCCAGTAAATCCTCATGCGACGTACTCTCCGCAGCAAAATGGTAGATAGGCGCGCGGATTATACGTCAGCGCCCCCTCAGCCCCAATGCTCCTCTTCGTCGGTCAGATCAAAACGTACATCTCGGCCATCAGCCCCCAGCTGCCAGACCTCTTCCGGCTCACCATCTGCGGCAAAGCGAACCAGCCCTATACCCGCCTTATTGACCAACCGACAGCCCTCTGCTGCACCTTCCGGGCGCCGGGGGGATACTTTCATCAGGCGACGTCGCGTAAACCAGTTTAACGGCGATGAAGGGGCGTAGAGCCAACGATTGAGCCGGTCGAATAAAGTCAGCAAACGAGGCGGGAACTCGTTTTTCAGACCGCTGCTGGTGATCTGCCAGATTTTTGGTCCACCCTTGCGGAAACGGATCTCGATGTCGTACACAAATGAGTAGTGCACGTCCCCCGAGAGCACGACAAAATGCTCAGGTGTACGCGTATGGCGGAAAATGTTCAGGATCACGTTGGCTGCACCTGGGTGTGCCATCCAGTTTTCTGCATCCACCATCAGAGGCTGGCCGAAAGTGGTGAAAGTCTTTTGTACCGCCTCGATCAGTTTTACACCAAACACAGGGGCCGGGGAGACCAGAATCACGGCTTTTCGATCCAGCAGGTGCTGCTGTAACTCGGTGAGTGCCTCCCAGTCCATCAACCCTGAAGGGCTGTTCAGGTTGCGCTCGGCGCGCCAGCGGCGGGTACGCGTATCCAGCACCAGCACACCGGGATCAATGGGGATAAGGTAGTCCCAGCGCTGAAACGCTATCAGCTCATCGATCAGGCTGTGGTGATCTTCTTCATCGTGTGTTTTAAGCCAACGCTCCACATGCTCACTCAAATGTTTGCGGATCTTGCGTGGCGCGTTGCCACTGCCCTGACAAAGCAGATAACCGATCATCGCATTACCAATGATCTGTCGTGAGAAGGGATGACCATAGGCGGACAACTCCCATGCAGCCGACAAATTCCAGTCATCCGTAACATCATGGTCATCAAAGATCATGTACGTGGGTAAATGTGCCATCACCCGGCGAACCTGAGGCAACTGTGCACGAAACCCAAGAATGGCATCCAATTCGTGGTCATACAGCTCGGCATGACGGGGGGAAAGCGCTGGCGGGTTCAGATCAATCCCTTGCCAGGCCTTTGGCGACCAGATCAGACAATAGCTGGCGATCACCTCAGCAAAGGTAATCAGGTGATTATGTGCGGAGTCACTGGTGAAAATGGGCTTGCGTACCCCGGCAAAAAAACGTTCCCGAACATTTTCACTCAGCTGATCCTTGGGCAAAAGCTGTTCACGTTGATAGTAGCAATACGGGCTTTGCCTCAGCTCAATGCCACTGTCAGCCCCCCCTCCCTCGAGTGTTTCATCCCACAGCCCCAGACGATCACTGAGCTGATGAGCCGCCCTTAGCATTGGCCCTGCCACATCATCCGCGTAGAGCTGGTCACCACTGAGCATCAACACGGCCGGCCAGTCAGCCGGTGCAGCAAGATGCTGCTCCAGCCAGGCGTCGGCACGCGCCAGCCCATCCCTTGATGGATAATGCGGCTTGCGGCAAGAGCCATGCAGCATTGAGCGCAGCTGAGGCTGGATCACAAACCCGGGCAAAAGCTCACCAGGATAGAGAAGGTCCGGACCCCACTCCTGTATGGAGCACCAACGAGTATCGCCCTGAGCACGAATCAGCAGATCGTAATCAATGCGCTCCCCGGTAGGCAGTGGATTTTCCGGCTGCAGATTCAGCAGGCAAATCCAGGCATGCTCGCCAACTTGAAGTGACCAGCACTCGTCTTTCGTAAGAACCCTGTCAAGCACTCCCCCCTGAGTGGTTTTCAGCCGCAGGGAAAAGTCCAGCACCTCAGTGGTCAGGCACCAGATTGTCAGTTCATCAGGCGTGATTCGGCGCAGAATGGGGCCAACCAAAACGGGAAAACGTGCGTCGGAACTGGAGGGAGGCAGAGATATCGACATTGTTCAGATTGAGGCCAAACTCACATCGTTTGGCCCGGGTCTCCTGAGGTGGAAGGTTATCAGTGCAGAGGTTCCTCGTATTTTTTACGGATCGCCATTAAAGCAGGCTGAATATCCAGAGGCGCATAGTTCATCGCCTGCTCAAACAGCTCCTTGTTCTCTTCCGAAAGACGCTCTTCCTCGCTCATGGCCGAGAGCTGCTTCATGGCTTCAATGAATTTGGGGTGTGGAGTGTTCTGACTCATGGGATGCTCCTCCGCGCTGTTGGGGCAGAGATCAAGTGCTCTGCACGCCTATTGTGCCCGTCAAGGCGCATCAGAACCAGCCCGCAGGGCGCTAAAAACCTTGCGGGCCAAGTCTCAGGCTACATCACCCGATTGGTGGTCAGGTACTTGGAAGCAGCGTCCGGTCCTGTACCATCGGCATAGAGGGTAACGCCCGAGCGCAGGCAGATCGACAGGTTTTGATGAGATGCCTCGGTTTCAGGCGGCAACAGATGGTTGACTGCAGCCTTCTCTTCAAGCAGCTCTGCTTCCGTAACCTTCATCATCTCGCGGCTCCAGTCTGATATGTCCAGACCACGTACAATCTGATACCGCCCGTAGTCACAACGCACCGGGAAAGAGTAGAAAATGCCCTTTTCGATGCTGTAACTGCCATCGCTCAGAATCCCCATACTGACGATTTCACCCGGTTGTGTTCCCAGCATCCAGTCATGCATGTGATCCACCACCGCCTGAGCAGCAGAGGCGGCACTGGACACGCCACGGGCCGCAATAATCTCGCCACCCCGTGTCTGGATCTTGGGGATGAACACTTCACGATACCACCGCTCGTCAATCTGCTCCATCACAGGCTCATCCAGTACTGTAGCCTGATGCAGATCGGGAAACTGGGTGGTGGAATGGTTGCCCCAGATCACCACACGGCTGATGTTGCGCGGGTTGGCACCGGTATGGTTGGCCAGTATTCCCTTGGCACGATTGTGGTCCAGTCGCGTCAGCGCCGTGAACTGGGATGGACTCAGCTTGGGCGCATTGCGACTGGCGATCAATGCATTGGTATTGGCCGGATTGCCAACGACCAGGACCTTGACGTCGCGGTTGGCATGATTATTCAACGCCTGACCCTGACGCGTGAAAATTTCTGCATTGGACTCCAGCAAGTCACTGCGCTCCATGCCTGGTCCCCTTGGACGGGCGCCGATCAGCAGTGCGTAGTGCACATTATCGAAACCGTCTTCCACGTTGTCATGCAGAGTGATGGTATGCAGCAACGGGTAGGCACAGTCCTCCAGCTCCATTGCAAGACCACGCAAGGCTTCCATACGATCAGGCATTTCAATCAGCTGGAGAATCACCGGCTGGTCCTTACCGAACATCTCGCCGCTGGCGATTTTGAATAACAAGTTGTTACTGATAGCACCGGCAGCGCCGGTAACGGCTATTCGGACAGGTCTGCGCATGATGACTCCCTCAAGTTGGTCTGCGAAGCGAAACGAATACGACTAAAGTCGTACCATTCAACGAATCGGCACACAACATGGCAAGTGAATCAGGCGGAATCAGGCAATCCCGAAATTGAACAAGCAACAAAAAAGAGGGAGTCACTTCCCTCAAGCCCGAGAGACCATCCATGGCTTGGGTATGCAAGCATGGGGTCGGAGAAACAGAGTGATGGGCCCCACGACGGGGGCCCGGAGGTCAGGCAATACCTACCGCTTTGATCTTTTCTTCGATCTCCGGCAGGATGCTTTCGTCATCGATCGTCGATGGCATTTTGTACTCTTCGCTGGCCGCAATCTTGCGCAAAATGGCACGCAGGATCTTGCCTGAGCGTGTTTTCGGCAGTCGCTGCACCACGACCGCACGGCGGAAACAGGCCAGTGCACCCACCTGTTCGCGCACCATCGCAACCAACTCACTTTCTAGCTGGTCTTCATCGATTTCGACGCCAGCCTTGAGCACAATCAGCCCCACTGGAACCTGCCCTTTGAGTTCATCCGCCATGCCAATAACGGCACACTCAGCAACCGCGGCATGAGCGGAGACCACCTCTTCCATCTCACCGGTTGACAGGCGATGACCTGACACGTTGATCACATCATCTGTCCGGCCGGTGATATAAACGTAGTTATCTTCATCCTTATAGCCACCATCACCGGTATGGTAGTAACCCGGAAATGCAGTCAGGTACGAGCTGACAAATCGATCATTGTTGTTCCAGATGCTCCAGGCAACGCCCGGCGGCAGCGGCAGCTTAATGCAGATGTTACCGGCTTCCATCGCCCCAACAGGCTCACCGTCGCCATCCAGTACCTGAATATCGTAGCCGGGAATCGGTTTGTTGGTAGATCCAAGGCGAGGCTCTGAGGGGGAATCCCAACCCATCATTGGCGCGGTCACCGGCCAACCGGTTTCAGTCTGCCACCAGTGGTCAACGACCGGCACTTTTAACAGATCATCCAGCCAGTAGTAGGTTGAGGAATCCAGTTTTTCGCCGGCCACAAAGATCCAGCGCAGACTGCTCAGATCGTATTTTTTGGCCAGATCACCTTGCGCATCTTCCTTGCGCACCGCACGGAAAGCCGTTGGCGCACAAAACATGGAGTTGACCTTGTACTCTTCAATGATGCGCCAAAAGGCACCGGCATCCGGTGTCTTGATCGGCTTGCCTTCATAGAAAATCGCACTGCAGCCACCCATCAGCGGGCCGTAGACGATGAACGAGTGTCCCACCACCCAGCCAATATCCGAAGCACCCCACCAGACATCACCGGCTTCCATGCCATAGACGTTGTTCAACGCGTAGCGCAGTGCAACGGCATAGCCACCATTGTCGCGAACGATCCCCTTGGGCTGACCGGTAGTACCGGATGTATAGAGAATATAGAGCGGATCGGAGCCCTTGACCGGCACGCATTCGGCCGGCTCTACACCTTCCTGTGCCTGATACCAGTCCAGATCACGACTGGGATCCATTTCAGCCTCCAGCATTGGACGCTGGCAGACCAGCGTGTGCGGGGGCCTATGGCTGGCCAGTTCAATTGCCTTATCGACTAACGGCTTGTATTCGATTTTTTTATCGAATTCAACACCGCAGGAGGCGGTCAGAATCACCTTGGGTTTGGCATCGTCAATGCGAATTGCCAGTTCATGCGGCGCAAAGCCGCCAAACACCACTGAGTGAACCGCTCCCAGACGAGCACATGCCAGCATGGCAACAGCGGCTTCAGGGATCATCGGCATGTAGATGACGACGGTATCACCCTTTTCAACACCCAAGTTTCGCAGGGTGCCAGCAAAACGACTGACACGTCCCTTCAGGTCGTTGAAGGTGATCGCTTCCTTGGTATCGGTGACAGGAGAGTCGTAGTAAAGCGCTACCTGATCCCCACGCCCCTGCTCCACTTGATGATCAACCGCCAGATAGCAGGTGTTCAGCTCGCCATCGGCGTACCAGCTGTGCGTACCCCAGTCGGTGGTGGTCAAAGTGGTTTGCGGTGCCTTGTACCAGGCAATATTTTTGGCCTGCTTTGCCCAGTAGGCCTCGGGGTTGGCGATAGACGCGCGGTATTGTTCGTTGTAATCCATGCTCCACCTCATTTTATTCTTGTTATCGTGCGCAGCACTTAACTTCAGAACCGAGTCAAGAGCCGCGCCGCAGACCGGAACCGGTCCGTCCGGCTTATTCGGCGTCCTGATAGAGTCGAATCAGGCTGGAGAAATCCAGCGCACCGTTACCGGCTGACTTGTGAAGGTTAAACAGTGCACGGGCTGCCGACCCCATCGGGGTAGCCGATGCACTCTGTTGACTAACTTCCATCGCCAGCCCCAAATCCTTGAACATCAAATCCACCATGAAGCCACCCTGGTAGTCACGCGAAGCTGGCACGCCATCCATCACACCCGGAACCGGGTTGTATACCTGAAGCGCCCAGTTGTTGCCGGAGCTCTGCTTCATGATGTCAGACAGCACCTTCGGATCCAGGCCGTTTTTCATGCCCATGTTCAAGGCTTCACACGTGCCGGCCATCAGAATGCCCAACAGCATGTTGTTACATACCTTGGCCACCTGGCCTGCGCCATGATCGCCGGCATGGAAGATGTTCTTGCCCATGCACTCAAGCACCGGTTTTGCCTGTGCAAACTGGGATTCGGACCCACCAACGATAAAGGTCAGCGTACCGGCCTGGGCACCGCCCACCCCACCGGAAACCGGTGCATCGATAAAGCCAATACCCTTGGCGGCACCGGCCGCGGCCACACGACGTGCCGTATCGGCATCGATGGTTGAGCTATCGATCACCAGCGTATTGCTGTCGATCAGATCAAACAGAGGTTGGTCGCCTGTTACAAAAAGCCCTTCAACATGCTTGCCGGCAGGCAGCATGGAAACGACAAAATCCACGCCTTTTACTGCGTCCTGAGCAGACCCGGCAGTCTGACAGCCCGCTTCCGCAGCCTGTGCCAGTGCCTGAGCGGACAGGTCAAACGCCTTGACGCTGTGACCCGCCTTGGCGAGATTGGCAGCCATTGGGCCGCCCATGTTACCCAGACCAATAAATGCGATTGTTGCCATAATGCTATTCCTTGTTTTTATTCTAAAAAGTCAAAGATGTGGATGATCGGTAATTACAGGTCTGCCAGTGGATGCTGCTGCCAGGGCGACTGAAACATACCCTCCAGAAACCGTGACTCAACCTCTTCAATGGAGGCAAAAGTCCAGTTCGGCTGTCCGTCCTTGTCGATCAGCAGCGCACGCACACCCTCCTGCAGCTCACGATGACGGCAGCACTGTACTGACAGGATCAGCTCATGCTGGAACACTTCCTTGAGTGACAGGTGGCGACAGCGGTGCAGCTGCTCGTGGATCATCTTGATGGACAGTGGACTGCCGTGACTGATCGCCTTCTGTGCCCGCTTGATCCACTTGTCGTCGGACTCAAGCGCCAGCAGTGATTCAACCATCTCCTCAACGGAGTCATGGTCGGTCACTTCACGGATCAGGGCTTCATGGGCACGTATCGGCGCTGGCATCGCTTCAAAGATTTCACTGCATTCCTCTTCCAGTTCACGCAGCACTCGGCTGACAACGCCTCCGGCATCTTCACCCCAGTGCTCGCTCTGCAACCGCTCAAGCATGCCGTCACGCATATCTGCACTCAGGGCACGGTCGGCCAACCCCAGAAACAGCGCATCGGCCGCGTTGATCGGGTTGCCAGTGAGGCCGAGGAAGAGGCCAGTCCTCCCGGGCATGCGGTTGAGAAACCAGCTGCCACCGACATCCGGATAGAGACCGATGGTCACTTCCGGCATGGCGAGGTGCGAGGTTTCGGTCACGACGCGGTGACTGCAGCCGTTCATCAGGCCCATGCCCCCCCCCATGACAATGCCGCTGCCCCAGCAAATCACAGGCTTAGGGTAAGTGTGCAGGGTATAGTCAAGGCGATACTCACGGGTAAAGAACTGCTCCGGGAAGTCGGTATCCTCGGCCACCATTGCCTTGTAGAGATTGACGATATCACCGCCGGCACAGAACGCCTTGTCGCCGGCACTGTCCAGCAGCACCGCGACCACATTGGCATCATCACGCCACTCGTCAAGTTTCGGCTGGATCAGATCGATCATGTCCAGCGTCAGTGCGTTCAGTGATTTCTCCGCATTGAGGCGAATCTCTCCGATGATCTGGCCATCTTTTGTCGCGTGTTCAGTAAAGAGTACACAGCTCATACTTGGGCTCCCTTGGCACCGACTCAGCGGTTTTTCCATTCGGCCTTGCGTTTTTCAAGAAACGCGTTGACCCCTTCACGTTGATCTTCGGTATGGAACAGGTCCACGAAGAGTTCACGCTCGATGATGTAGCCCTGATCCAGCGGACGACTGCGACCGGACTGAATCAGCGTCTTGCAGGCCGCTACTGCGGACGGGCTCTGCTCGCCTACCTGCTCGGCCAGATGCAAGGCACGCTCCAGTGCCTGCCCCTGCTCGACCACCTCTTCGACCAGTCCGATCTCAAGCGCCTTGTCAGCCTTCAGTCGCTCGCCGCAGAGGATCATGCGCTTGGCCCAGCCTTCACCCACCAGCCAGGTCAGGTTTTGGGTGCCGCCAGCACAGGGCAACAGACCGACTTTTGCTTCGGGCAGAGCCATCTGGGCTTGAGTTTCGGCAATGCGAATATCACAGGCCAGCGCCACTTCCAGACCACCGCCCATGGCAAAGCCGTTGATCGCTGCGATGGATACGCCACGGAAACGGCTCAGGGTTTCAAAGGCCTCACCAAACAGTCGCGCCATATCACGAGCCACGCTGCGATCGCCATCGGCGAACAGCTTAAGATCGGCGCCAGCTGAGAAGAATTTTTCACCCTCTCCGGTCAACACCAGACTCCAGATATCACGGTCTTCATTCAGCTCGCCAACAATGCGCACCAGCGCCTGCAGACTATCGGCGGTCCAGGTATTGGCCGGCGGATTGTTCATGGTCAGCAGCGCAACATGGCCACGCTTTTCAACTCGAATCAGTTCAGACATTACCCTGTTCTCCTTATGCTGGACTTGTCAGTAGGGCTTAGAGCTCGGCAGCACCTTCCGCCAGTACGCGGCGGGAGATGATCAGACGCATCACTTCGTTAGTACCTTCCAGGATACGGTGCACACGGGTATCACGCAGATAACGCTCCAGCGGATACTCCTTGATGTAACCGTTGCCGCCATACAACTGCAGCGCTTCATCACAGATGTTGTAACACACATCCGTGGCGAAACGCTTGGCCATGGCACAATAGGTCGTAGCATCAGGATGCCCCTTATCCAGCTTACTGGCCGCCAGACGCACCATTTGACGTGCCGCGATCAGCTCGGTCTGCATATCGGCAATGCGGAACTGCAGCGCTTGAAAGTCAGCCAAACGCTTGCCAAACTGCTTGCGCTCCAGCATGTATTCGGTGGCCTTGTTCAGCGCCTGCTGAGCGGTACCGACGGAGCAGGTCGCGATGTTGATACGACCACCGTCCAGTCCCTTCATGGCGATTTTGAAGCCGTCACCTTCCTTGCTGAGCAGGTTCTCGGCCGGAACATGCACGTCTTCGAAGGTGATCATGCGGGTTGGCTGGCAATTCCAGCCCATCTTGTCTTCCTTGCGCCCGTAGCTGATACCGTCGCTTTTGGCATCAACCGCGAAAGCGGAAATGCCGGAGGCACCCTCGTCTCCGGTACGCGCCATCACCACCAGCACATCCGTGCTGCCGGCACCGGAGATGAAAATTTTGCTGCCATTGAGTACATAGTGATCGCCGTCAAGGCGGGCCGTGGTTTTCAGGGACGCCGCATCGGAGCCGGCATTGGGTTCGGTCAAACAATAGGAACCCAACATCTGGCCGGTCGCCAGCCCCTCGCCCCACTGTTCGATCACGGCAGGGCCACCGAAACTGGCGACCATCCAGCTCACCATGTTATGGATCGTGATGTAAGCGGTGGTGGAAGTGCACCCCATGGCCAGCTGTTCGAAAATGATACTGGCATCCAGCCGGCTAAGGCCCAGGCCACCCACCTCTTCGGGGGTATAGAGAGAGCAGAAACCCAACTCGCCAGCCTTTTGCAGCACCTCGATCGGAAAAATCGCCTCCTGATCCCACTCGGCTGCGTTGGGTTCCAGTTCATTCTGTGCGAACGCCCGCGCCATGTCGGCAAAGGCGATCTGGTCTTCGTTCAGTTCAAAATCCATTCCATACCTCGGACGCACTCTGTTTATTGTTATGGTCACGGCGACCGGATCAATGATGCCTGCGCCGCCATGACTCGGTTATTGCAACAGCGTGTTCTGTTAGCCTCGCATTATTTCAACTGGATCGTCATGTTCGGGCCTGACGCGATGTCATCCTCGAACCAGCGAGCGGTCACTGTCTTGGTTTCGGTGTAAAACTTCACTGCCTGCTTGCCGTAAGCATGCTGATCACCGTAGAACGACTTACGCCAGCCGGTGAAGGAGAACATCGGCAGAGGCACGGGTACCGGTACGTTGATGCCCACCTGACCCACCTTGATCTCGTGCTGGTACTTGCGAGCCGCCGCGCCGGACGACGTGAAGATAGAGGTGCCGTTGCCGTACGGGTTTTCGTTGATCAGTGCGATCGCTTCCTCAATCGTATCCACTTCCAGTGCGATCAGTACCGGACCAAAGATTTCTTCCTGGTAGATCGACATGTCACGGCTCACGTTGCGGAACATGGTCGGACCAACCCAGTTGCCATCAGGATAGCCTTCCACCACACACTCGCTACCATCCAGAATGCAGTCCGCGCCAGCATCCTTGCCTTCCTGAATCAGTCGCAACACACGCTCACGCGCCTGCGGATTGATCAATGGGCCATAACCGGCTTCGGGATCATTCCAGGCACCCGGGCGCACTTTTGCCAGCGCATCACGCACTTCCGGAATCCATTCACGAGCTTCACCCACGAATACCGCTACGGAGATGGCCATGCAACGCTGACCACCGGCACCGACGGACGCGCCCGCGATGTTATTGATCACCTGGTTCTTGGAGGCGTCGGGCATTACTACCATGTGGTTCTTGGCACCGGCGAAGGCCTGTACACGCTTCATGTGGTCGGTACCGGTGCGGTAGATGTGCTCACCCACGGTCACGGAGCCAACAAAGGAGATCGCCGGGGTATCCTTGTGGGTGAGAAGTTGATTCACCACATCCTTGGTACCGTGTACGATCTGCAGCAGGCCTTCAGGGGCACCCGCCTGTTGGAACAGCTCAGCAAGGCGCATCGGCGTCAGCGGGTCTTGCTCGGAAGGTTTGAGCACGAACGTGTTGCCGCAGGCGATTGCCATCGGGAACATCCACAGCGGAATCATCGCCGGGAAGTTGAACGGCGTAATGCCGACACATACACCCAGCGGCTGGGTGATGCTGTAGCAATCGATCTTGCGAGCAACGTTTTCGACAGTCTCACCCATGCTCAGAGACGCGATGTTGCACGCGTGCTCAACTACCTCGATACCGCGCCACACATCACCTTTGGCGTCTTCAAAGGTCTTGCCGGTTTCTTGAGCCAGCAGTTCAGCCAGTTCATCGTGATGCTCTTTCAGCAGATGCTGGTAGCGCAGCATAAGACGGGCACGGTCACCAACGGAGGTTTCCTTCCAGGTCTCGAATGCAGTCTTGGCGGCTTCGATGGCGCGCTCAACCTCTTCGGGAGTCGCACAGGGAACCTGCGCCAGCACTTCCTGAGTCGCGGGATTGGTGACCGGCAGCCACTGGCTGGTTTCACTCTGGACAAATTCGCCACCGATCAGGAGTGGTACATGCTGAGTCATTCGTTTCACCTTCACTGTCAGATTTATTGTTGTTATCTGTTCAGAAAGCAGCCAAACCACCTTCTGTTTACGTTAACGTTAATTCCTTGTCCATTTTGTAACACAGCCCGAAGGTCCTCAGGATTGATAATGTTGCTCACATGATGGACTATATTGTTGCCAAGTAAGGGTTTTCACTAAAGCATATAAAACCAAAGACTAAGGATTTCATGAGCACCCCATCCAGCTGGCCCCTGCCCCCGGAAAGCATCCGTTTCGTCCTGCCCCGGCAGATGGTTTCGAAACTAGCGACACACCCACTCAGCGAGCAGTTGTATCCGCTTGGGATCGGTTATTACCAGCTCGCACGGGGACACGAAATGCGCCGTGAACAGCATGATGACTTTCTGCTGATCTACTGTCTTGAGGGCAGCGGACGCGTCGAGTACGGCACCGACCGCAAACGCCGAATCATTCGTGCCGGGGACCTGCTGGTGCTGCCACGTGGCACGCCTCATCATTACTGGACCGACCAGCGCGACCCCTGGAGTATCTACTGGATCCATTTCGATGGCGCGCTCTCCCAGGCGTTCATTGATCAACTGGCGCTGGACCCCGGCTCCCCCTTGCTGCCACTGGGGATCCATTCACGATTGGTATCGGATTTTGAAGCCTTGCTGGACACACGCCAGGCACGTCACCATCTGGCGTCTTACCTGCACAGCGCCAATCAAATGCGCCAGCTAATGACACATATTGCGCTGTTACGCCCTCTGGCGCGGCAACAGCAGGAGGAGTCGCTTGATCTGGAGAAAATTCACAGCTTGATGCAGGCGCGGCTGCATGAACAGATCGATGTAGATACCCTGGCAGCCGCCGTCAGCTTGTCCAAATATCACTTCATCAAGAAGTACAAGGCATTGACCGGTACGACTCCGATTAACCATTTCATTCAGCTCAAGATTGAACGAGCCTGCCACTTGCTGGATGTAACCAACAAGGGCATCAAAGAGATTGCATGGGCGGTAGGGTATGAAGATGCCTATTATTTCTCACGCATTTTCAGAAAAATGATGGGGATTTCTCCCAGTCAGTACCGTGCGATACGACTGGGGCGTTCATCGTACGTTGGCTGAACAGCCTTCACAGCATCGGGGGTCGTCATAAAGCACAACCTGATTCTTGCCTCCATGCTTTGCCGCGTAGAGGGCCGAGTCAGCACGAGCGACCAGGTCCACAAGACTGGTCGCATCTCGCGGATAGAGGGAGACACCAATACTGGCTGTCAGATCCAGTGTTTTCAGCGCGTCGGGCAAACTTACGCGAGCAATGCCGTGACAAAGCTTCTGCATCAGGCTTTTCATGCCATCGGCATCAGTATCAGGACACACCAGCACAAATTCCTCCCCGCCCCAGCGGAACAGAACATCCGAGCGTCGGGTAAACTCATCGATATAGGCAGCAACATGCTGGAGCACTTGATCACCGGCCAAATGCCCATGCAGATCATTGATCTGTTTGAAGTCATCCAGATCGACCAGAGCCAATCCCAGTGGCCGACGCTGACGCCGCATTAGTGCTATCTGCTGCTCGGCCAAACCTTCACCACGACGCCGATTGAACAGCCCCGTCAAGACATCGTAGTCGGCCTGCTTCTGCAGCTCCAGCTCCTGCATTTTGAGATCGGTCAGGTTGAACACCATTCCGATCACACGGACAGGTTTGCCCTGCTCGTCACGCTCGCGTACCTGGCCACAGTCTCGCACCCACAAGTAGTGTCCGTTGCGGTTCTTGAGCCTGTATTCCGCCTCAAACAGATGACGCCGTCCCTGCAGGTGTTCTTCAAGAATGCTCAGCACAAGGGGGGCATCTTCCGGGTGGATGTTACTTTTCCAGCTTTCCAGCCGCGGCTGCATCTCATCCGGGCCATAGCCCAGCAAACGCTTGAGATTGGGGCTGAAATACAGCTGCCCACTGTCCACCTGCCAGTCCCACACGCCATCTGCCACATCATGAAGGCCCTGCCACACATTTTGCGGCGCCTGTTGTACCAGACAGAACTGCTGCATCCGATTGCTGATATCGCGCGCAACAGAAATAAACACTTCACGTCCATCGACCTGATCAATCGAAACACGAATTTCAACCGGCAATTCATAGCCATCAGAACAGATATGATGGCCTATAAACACAAACGAGCCATGCTCCCGTGCACTTGCAACAATCTTGTGCCAGTGATCCATACCTGTCACATCTCGCTGCAGGGTCAGTACCGAATGGCCCAGCACCTGCTCCCGGCTATAACCCAGATCAGTACAGGCCGCACGGTTGCAGCCGATGATCTCCGAGGTTTCGGAATCGACAATATAGACGGCGTCGGGAAGGTGTTCGTACAGTTGTGCCAAATCCATAAAAGGCTCCTGGCTCCGGATCATCCTGTCATACCGGAGCGGTCAATCAATCCATAATATTGAGACCATTCCTGTTGTGAAGCATTGCCTGCGCCTATCGCTCCGCCCCCTGATCCTGCGCAAGTTTCTGACACTTTTTGCCTTCATCGGCAGGTGACAAATCCCAGCCCTGCAGATGCTTCAGGATCAGTTTTTCCAATGCGTCGATGTGAGTCGGTTCTGCATTCAACGCAGGGATGTATTCATAGCGCTCGCCACCAGACTCCATGAAGTACTCCCGGTTCTCCTGTCCGATCTCTTCGATGGTTTCCAGACAATCGGCCGAGAAGCCGGGGCAGATCACCTGTACCGATTTGACTCCCTGTTGTGGAAAGCCCTTCAACGTTTCATCCGTATAGGGTTTGAGCCACTCTTCTCGACCAAAACGTGACTGAAACGTGGTCATCCAACTGCCGGGCTCCAGCCCAAGCCGCTCGGCAAGCAAACGACTAGTCTTGTGGCACTCGCAGAAGTAGGGATCGCCCTGCAGAAGATAGCGCTTGGGTATACCGTGGTAGGACATTAACAGACGGTCAGCCCGACCATGACGCTTCCAGTGCGCCTCAACCGAAGCCGCCAACGCATCGATATAGGCTGCTTCATCATGATAGTGATTCACCATCCTCAATTCCGGTAACCATCGACGGGTACGAAAATCCTCGGCAACAGCATCAAAGGTTGAAGCTGTAGTGGCACCGGAGTACTGCGGGTAAAGAGGTAACACCAGCAGACGCCTCACACCGGCCTGTTGCATGCGCTCTATCACGCTGGTAATGGAAGGATTTCCATACCGCATGGCGAATTCAATCATGACATTTTCGCCAAAACGATGGTGCATTCGTTCCTGCAGTGCTGCCGTCTGCGCCTGTGTATGCAGCAGCAGCGGAGACCCCTGGTCGGTCCAGACCTCTTTATAGGCTGCGGCCGAACGGCGCGGTCTGATGTTCAGAATGACGCCATTGAGAATACACCACCAGATCGGTCGTGGCACTTCAACCACACGAGGGTCCCAGAGAAACTCTTTCAGATATCGCCTCAAGGCCTTGGGTGTAGGCTCATCCGGTGTCCCCAGGTTGGTGACCAGCACCCCGGTCAATTCTTTCTGGTCGTGACTGAAGCCCTTTACTCCGCGATAGCCCATTACAGCTCCCTGAATAACAAAAGCCCTGATGCTTTGCGATCAGGGCAAATAGACGAGACTTGATGTCACGTGATCCTAGTTGATACGTTGCCTCACGCCAAGCGGATCACCGCTGAAGAGTGGCAACAAAAAACGCCCGCCGGGGGCATCTCCGACGGGCGAATCGCTCGACACTCTCGACTTAGCCGAAATTGCGTTTCCACATTTTCTGCAACTCGCCAACGATACCGCTGCGGAACGCCAGCACACAGATTACGAAAATGAAGCCCATGATAATATGTACATAGTTCCCCAACTCACCACCGGACAGGTAGTTCTGCATGGTCACGATCACACCGGCACCGACAACCGGACCCAGAATGGTGCCGACACCACCTACCAGCGTCATCAGTACCACCTCACCGGACATGTGCCAGTGCACATCGGTCAGTGACGCCAGCTGAAATACCAGAGTCTTGGTCGAACCGGCCAGACCGGCCAGTGCGGCTGAAATGGTAAAGGCAACCCATTTGTAGTCATTGACGTTGTAGCCCAGGGAAACAGCACGCGCTTCATTCTCACGAATCGCTTTCAGCACCTGGCCAAAAGGCGAATGGATGGTGCGATGAATCACCCAGAAACCAATCAGAAACACGGCCAGTACGAAATAATACATGTTCATGTTGTCGGACAGATCAATGAATCCGAACAGATTTCCACGCGGTACCCCCTGCATACCATCCTCGCCACCGGTAAACGGCGCCTGCAGGTATATAAAGAAGACCAGCTGTGCCAATGCCAGTGTCACCATGGCGAAGTAGATCCCCTCACGCTTCACCGACAATTTGCCGAATACCGCCCCCAAGGCACCTGCCGCAACAGTTCCCAAGATGATCGCCAGCTCAGGCGTCATGCCGGAGTTCATCATCAGCCAGCCTGTAATATACCCCCCCGTACCCAGAAAGGCAGCATGACCGAATGACAGCAGCCCTACATACCCCAGCATCAGGTTGAACGCACAGGCAAAGAGCGCAAAACAGAGCAGCTTGGCCAGAAATACCGGGTAGAGGAAAAAGGGAGCCACTACCGCCAGCACCAGAAGTGCTACATAGAGTTTGTTTACTTTCATCATAACCCCCTCAGGCTTCCTTACCGAACAGACCGGCCGGTTTCACCAGCAATACAACCACCATGACCAGAAAGATGACGGTATTGGACGCTTCCGGGTAAAAATACTTGGTCAAGCCTTCGATGACCCCCATGCCGAGACCCGTCAGTATTGCACCACCAATGGAGCCCATACCGCCGATCACCACAATGGCGAACACCACAATCAGAATGTTGGAACCCATATCCGGTGACACGGAGTAGATCGGGGCAGCCATGACACCGGCAAGGCCGGCCAGACCCACACCGAAGCCAAAGGTCAGTGTCACAATCAAGGGAACGTTAATACCAAATGCCTGCATCAACTGCGGGTTCTCGGTACCGGCACGCAGATAGGCGCCCAGTTTGGTTTTCTCAATCATCCACCAGGTCAGGCCACAGACCACGACCGAGGCACAGATAATCCAGAGACGATAGTCCGGCAAATACATGAATGGCAGCTTGGTACCCCCACGCAATGAGTCAGGAATGGTATATGACATACCTGAGGAGCCGTAGAGATGGGTAAACAGCCCCTGCAGAATCATCGCAACCCCAAAGGTCAGCAGCAGACTGTAAAGATGATCTTCATTGGCAATGGGACGGATCAAAAACCGCTCCATCAAGATACCGACAAAGCCAACCACCAGCGGCACTATCACCAGTGCAGCCCAATAGTTGATGCCGAAGTAGTTTAGCGCCATCCAGGCAGCAAAGGCACCCAACATGTACATGGCACCCTGAGCAAAATTGATGATCTTGAGCAGACCAAAGATGATTGCCAGCCCCAGGCTGAGCAGAGCATAGAATGACCCGTTGATCAGACCGACCAGCAGCTGGCCGAAAAGACCAAAGAGATTGATACCGAGAAATGTCGCCATAGCCTTGTCCCGTTCTCACCTGCCTGATCCTGCGGCCAGAAGCAGCCGTCAGGCTGCCCTGCCGCCCGATTCAGGGCAGCAGGGCAGAGTTGTTGCAGGGTTTAACTCTTATTGTTATTTGAAGTCGCACTCAGGCAGTACCGGAGCAAAAGCCTGATCACCCGGGATCACACTGATGACCTTGAAGATATCATCGTTATCACTGCGCTCCTCAGGCTTCTTGATTTCAACATAGTACATGTCGTGAACCATGCGACCATCGCTGCGCAGCGTTGCATTGCGGGAGAAAAAGTCATCCGGCTTCATCTCTTTCATTTTCTTGATAACGGCATCGGACTCATCCGTACCGGCAGCTTCAATCGCCTTGAAGTAGTGCATCGCCATGGAGTAGGCACCAGCGTGGCCCATGGCCGGAATGGAACCAT
Source organism: Marinobacterium iners (assembly GCF_017310015.1). NCBI lineage: Bacteria > Pseudomonadati > Pseudomonadota > Gammaproteobacteria > Oceanospirillales > Oceanospirillaceae > Marinobacterium > Marinobacterium iners. Next base: position 1,743,225 of record NZ_CP022297.1, on the reverse strand, counting down.
GACGCTCCTTGAAGCGCTTGCTCCAGGCACGGGTTTCATCATCGTAATCCCAGTAGAAACCGGTGGTGGTTCGCATGCCACCCGCTACAGTCGGATCCATCGCTTGGGCGTTTGGCGTAAATACCAGCAGACCGGCCACATCTACCATTTGCGTCAGACCAAATTCGGCCGCCGCTTTCAGCGAGTTCACCGTATCGTTACCTGCGTTGGCCAGCGCCACTACGTCAGCTCCGGAAGACTGCGCCTGAAGGATATAGGAAGAGAAATCAGTCGTAGACAGAGGCGCACGGGCCGACCCGACCACTTCACCGCCATTATCGGCGATAACCTTCGACGCCACCTTCTCCAGTGCATGACCGAAGGCATAGTCCGCAGTGATGAAGAACCACTTTTTCTTGCCGCTATCGACCATCGGTTTGACCGTACCGTTGGCCAGTGCCTGGACGTTATAGGTCCAGTGTACGTTGTAGGGTGAGCAGTGTGAGGTGGTGGGTGCGTTGGAGGCCGCCGTGGAGATCATGGCGATCCTCTTGGCATCAGTGGTCACTTTGGTCGCCGCGAGTACCACCGAAGAGGCCACCAGACCGCCTACGGCATCCACCTGCTCATTCTCGAGCCATTTGCGCACGATGGCAGAGCCCACATCCGGCTTGAGCTGATCATCGGCGCTGACGATTTCAATCGGCGCACCCAGAACGCTGCCACCGAAGTCCTCGGCTGCCATCTTGATCGCGGTCACACAGCCTTCGCCACAGATATCCGCATACACACCGCCCATGTCAGCCAGCACACCGATCTTGACCTTGCCATCAGAGACATTGGCCATGGCAGCTGAAGACGCAAAAGCGGCAACGGACGCAGCGAGAAGGGTCTTTTTCATCATTTTCATCGTTACTCTCCTGTCGAGCATTGTTATTTTTATTTCTCAGTTAAGGGATCAAACCCCAAGATAGGTGTTCAGGAGCTCTGTTTTGGCTTCAAGCTCATTGGCTTGAATTTCCTCAACGATATGACCGTGTTCCATAACGTAGTGACGGTCGGCGATGGGGGCAGCAAAACGGAAGTTTTGCTCCACCAGCAGGATGGTCAAGCCTCGCTCCTTAAGCTTGACCAGTACCTCACCCAGCTTCTGCACGATTACCGGGGCAAGGCCTTCGGTAATCTCATCCAGCAACAGAATATTGGCACCCGAGCGCAAAATACGCGCCAGAGCCAGCATCTGCTGCTCCCCGCCAGAAAGGCGGGTCCCCTGACTGTATCGACGTTCGTACAGATTGGGGAACATTTCGTACAACTCTTCAACACTCATGCCATCGGAGCGCACTGCCGGCGGCAGCAAAAGATTCTCTTCCACGTTAAGGCTGGAAAAGATGCCCCGCTCTTCAGGGCAATAACCCAGCCCAAGGTGTGCAATCTTGTGCGCTGGCATATTGAGGGTTTCATTCCCATTGATATTGATCGAACCGGTACGGCGTCCCACCATATTCATAATGGCACGCAAGGTGGTACTGCGTCCGGCACCGTTTCGACCCAGCAGCGTAACCAATTCGCCCTGCATGATATTCATGTCGATGCCATGCAGAATATGGGATTCACCATAAAAGGCGTGCAGGTCATCGATGCGCAATTTCTCGCCATAAGTACTCATGCCCGAGTCTCCTCTGCCGCTGCCGCATCCTTGGCTGCCTGTTCGTTGGCTCGATCCTGTTCCTCACTGGCAGCCGTACCCATATAGGCCTCTCGAACACGCGGATCAGCCGAAACAGTCGCGTAATCACCTTCCGTAAGAATGGCACCGCGCTGAAGCACCGTGATTCTGTCCGCAAGTTTGGAGACAACATGAAGGTTATGCTCAACCATCAGAATGGTTCGACCTTCAGATACTTTCTTGATGAGGTCGGCGACCAGCCCCACATCTTCATGGCCCATACCCTGAGTCGGCTCATCAAGCAACATTAACTCAGGTTCAAGCGCCAGCGTGGTAGCAATTTCCAGGGCGCGCTTGCGACCATAGGAAAGATCAACCGTTTGTGCGTCCGCAAACTCCGCCAACCCGACAGAATCAAGCAGCTCAACTGCTCGATCATTGAGCTTGTTGAGTACATTTTGGGAGCGCCAGAAATGAAAGCTATTGCCTTCCTTGCGCTGCAGCGCAATACGCACATTCTCCAGTACCGTAAGGTGTGGAAACACCGCGGATATCTGAAATGAGCGCACCACACCCGCACGAGCGATGGCAGCCGGTCTCATGGACGTGATGTCACGGCCATTGAATAGAATCTGACCCGTTGTGGGGATCAAAAACTTGGTTAGCAGGTTAAAAACTGTAGTCTTACCGGCTCCGTTGGGGCCGATAAGGGCGTGTATGTTTCCGCGTGTCACCTGAAGGTTGACGTCATCTACCGCGGTGAAACCCTTAAACTCTTTTACAAGGTTACGAGTTTCGAGAACGTAGTCTGCACTCATGTGTAAACCAAGCCTCTTTGTTGTTTTTATGCTGGCTTTCGCACTAGGCGTCGGATTCTTACTTGAACGTAAGGTATGGACGCAAACTAGCAATTTACCTTAGGGGAATACAATTACTACTTTAGTCTAAACAAGCAGTTCGAATACAGATAAAACTACAACATATATCAATATTTTCAATAGGTTAACCATAAAGCTCTGTACACATTGCGCAATAAAATTAATTTCTCGACACTTTACGTTAACGTAAACTTCATTTAGCCTGCATATACACGATAAGCAACAGGATTCAGAGCCACATGAGTAGGACCTACTCCATCAGCGAACTGGCCAGCGAATTTGATGTAACAACTCGCAGCATCCGCTTCTATGAAGACCAGAGGTTGCTGCACCCAACACGTCGTGGACAGACGCGCATTTACAGCAGTAAGGATCGGGTAAGGCTGAAACTGATTCTGCGCGGCAAGCGCCTTGGGTTCTCTCTTGCCGAGACCAGGGAGCTGTTTGATCTCTGGGATGAAACACTCAGCGGCAGCGAGAAACAGCTCAACTTGATGCTCAAGACCATCACGACCAAACGTGCGGAACTGGAGCAACAGCTGAATGACATTGCAATGGTACAGCTTGAACTGGACAGCGCAGAAACCCGCTGCCGCGAAGCACTAACCGAACTACAACAAAAAAAGATGACGACCGAGTGACTGGATCACGGCATCATAATCAAAGGTGGACATAATGATCTCTGCATATTCTGAACTGAACTTTGGACTGGGCGAAACCATCGACATGCTGCGCGAACAGATCAACAGTTTCGCCGCTCAGGAAATTGCTCCCCGTGCCGAAGCGATTGACCACGAAAACCTGTTCCCGAACGATCTCTGGCGCAAGTTTGGCGACATGGGTCTGCTTGGGATTACGGTAAAGGAAGAATGGGGTGGCGTTGAGATGGGCTACCTGGCCCATGTTATTGCCATGGAAGAGATCAGCCGTGCTTCCGCCTCCGTTGGCCTGTCTTACGGTGCTCATTCCAACCTGTGCGTCAACCAGATTCACCGCAACGGTAACGATGAGCAGCGCGCCAAATATCTACCCAAACTGATCAGCGGTGAACATATCGGGGCCCTGGCGATGTCCGAGCCCAACGCGGGTTCCGATGTGGTGTCGATGAAACTCACCGCGCGCGATGCCGGTGACCATTATGTGCTTAACGGCAACAAAATGTGGATCACCAACGGCCCCGATGCCAACGTCTATGTGATCTACGCCAAGACCGACCCGGCTGCCGGCCCCAAGGGTATCACCGCCTTTATTGTTGAGCGTGATACCGAAGGTTTCACCCAGGCACAGAAGCTGGACAAGCTGGGCATGCGCGGCTCCAACACCTGCGAGCTGGTATTCCAGGACGCCAAGGTACCCAAGGAAAACATCCTCGGTGAATTGAACGGCGGCGTTAAGGTGCTGATGAGCGGGCTGGACTACGAGCGTCTGGTACTGTCCGGTGGCCCGCTGGGCATCATGCAGGCGGCGATGGACATCGTGGTGCCTTATATCCGCGATCGCAAGCAGTTCGGTCAGGCCATCGGCGAGTTTGAGCTGGTACAGGGCAAGGTGGCTGACATGTATACCCAAATGAACGCTGCCAAATCCTACGTTTATATGGTGGCCCAGTCTGCCGACCGCGGCGAAACCACCCGCAAGGATGCCGCCGGAGCCATTCTCTACTCAGCCGAAATGGCTACCAAGGTGGCACTGGATGCCATCCAGCTGCTGGGCGGCAACGGCTACATCAATGAATTCCCGACTGGTCGTCTGCTGCGCGATGCCAAGCTGTACGAGATTGGTGCCGGCACCTCCGAGATTCGCCGCATGCTGATTGGCCGTGAGCTGTTCCTCAACAAATAAGCTTTCCTCAACCAACAAGAATAATCGACACCGTCCGGGCAGCCCGTCTGCCCGGCAAAACGGGGAGCGACCTGATGACTCAATTGCACAGTAAAGTTAACCCACGCTCGGACGAGTTCCGTGCCAATCACGACGCCATGGCGGCAGCCATCACCGACCTGCGCGACAAGGTATCCATGATTGAACAGGGAGGCGGCCCTAAAAACCAGGAACGCCACCTGTCACGCGGCAAGCTGCTGCCCCGCGAGCGTATCAACACCCTGATCGACGAAGGTTCACCCTTCCTTGAGCTGTCTCAGCTGGCCGGTTACAACGTGTATGAGGAAGAGGTACCGGCCGCCGGTATCATTACCGGTATCGGTCGCGTCAGCGGTGTGGAATGCATGATCATCGCCAACGACGCCACGGTAAAGGGCGGCACCTATTACCCGGTCACGGTGAAAAAACACCTGCGCGCTCAGGAAATCGCCGAACAGAACCACCTGCCCTGCATCTATCTGGTTGACTCCGGTGGTGCCAACCTGCCCCGTCAGGATGACGTGTTTCCGGATCGTGATCACTTCGGTCGCATCTTCTTCAATCAGGCCCGCATGTCCTCCAAGGGCATTCCGCAAATCGCGGTAGTAATGGGCCTGTGTACCGCCGGTGGCGCCTACGTTCCTGCCATGGCGGATGAATCGATCATCGTGCGCAACCAGGGCACCATCTTTCTGGCCGGCCCTCCTCTGGTGAAAGCCGCGACCGGTGAAGTGGTCAGTGCCGAGGACCTGGGTGGCGCTGATGTGCACTGCAAGGTCTCCGGTGTTGCCGACCATTACGCTGAAAATGATCAACACGCGCTGCAGATCGCCCGCGATTGTGTAAAAAACCTCAACCACCGCAAGCAGCTGAGTGATCTCAACCTGCGCAAGCCCGTCGCCCCACTCTACTCCGCAGACGAGCTCTATGGCGTTGTCGGCACCGACCTGCGCAAACCCTACGATGTGCGTGAAGTCATTGCCCGCATCGTGGATGGCTCCGAATTTGATGAGTTCAAGAAATACTATGGCACAACGCTGGTGACCGGTTTTGCTCATATCCATGGCTACCCGGTTGGCATCGTCGCCAACAACGGCATTCTGTTCGGTGACTCAGCGCAGAAAGGCGCCCACTTCATCGAGCTCTGCTGCCAGCGCAAAATTCCTCTGCTGTTCCTGCAAAACATTACCGGCTTCATGGTAGGGCAGAAGGCTGAGTCCGAAGGTATCGCCAAACACGGTGCCAAGATGGTAACAGCCGTTGCCTGTGCCAATGTGCCCAAGCTCACCGTACTGATCGGTGGCAGTTTCGGTGCCGGCAACTACGGCATGTGCGGACGCGCCTACAGCCCCAACTTCCTCTGGATGTGGCCCAACGCCCGTATCTCGGTCATGGGCGGCGAGCAGGCCGCCGGTGTGCTGGCAACCGTTAAGCGTGACGGCATGGAACGCAGCGGCGAAACCTGGTCAGCGGATGAAGAGAAGGCATTCAAGAAACCGATCATCGACACCTATGAGCACCAGGGCCATCCCTATTACGCCAGTGCCCGCCTCTGGGATGACGGCGTCATCGATCCGGCCCAGACGCGTGACGTGATCGGCATGGGACTTTCAGCAGCATTGAACAAGCCGATTGACGACACCCGTTTCGGCGTCTTCCGCATGTAACCGGTCGAGACATAATAAGGAAAGCGCTATGGACAATAACAATAACGCCGTATTGCTGCAGATCTCAGACCAGGGGGTTGCAACCCTGACGCTGAACCGGCCAGAGGTACACAACGCCTTTGACGACAGCATCATTGCGGCCCTGATCGAGGCACTGGAATCCACTGACCGGAGTCCCGAGGTACGGGTACTGGTACTGCGATCCAATGGCCGCAATTTTTCTGCTGGAGCTGATCTGGGCTGGATGAAACGGATGGCGCAGAACAGCCATCAGGAAAATCTTGAGGATGCTGGCCAGCTGGCCCGACTGATGGAAGTGCTGAATAATCACAGTAAACCCACCATCGGGCTGGTTCAGGGCGCCGCTTACGGCGGTGCCGTTGGGCTTGCCGCCTGCTGCGATATCGTCATCGCCACTGAGCAGAGCTCGTTTTGCCTCAGCGAAGTCAAAATCGGCCTGATCCCGGCCGTGATTAGCCCCTATGTGGTGCGGGCTTTGGGCGAGCGGCTGTCCCGCCGCTACTTCCTCACCGCTGAACCCTTCAGCGCCAAAATCGCGGCTGACGCCGGACTGGTGCATCAGGTTGTGCCCCACGCCGATCTGCTCGATGAAGCCTGCAGCCGCTTCATTGCCCAGCTGCGCCGCAACAGCCCTCAGGCGATGCATGCCGCAAAAGAACTGATTTTTGCCGTCAGCCAGAAAACCATTGACCAGTCGGTCATCGATGACACGGCCTGCCGCATTGCCGATATCCGTGTCAGCGCAGAGGGTCAGGAAGGGCTTAGCGCCTTCCTCGACAAACGCACACCGAACTGGATCGAGGATTAATTTGCCATGTTTAACAAGATTCTGATTGCCAATCGCGGCGAGATCGCCTGCCGAGTGATTCAGACCGCCCACCGCCTCGGCATCCGTTGTGTTGCCGTCTATTCGGAAGCGGACCGTCATGCGCGCCATGTTGCCATGGCGGACGAAGCCTTCCTCCTGGGCCCGGCCGCGAGCAGTGAAAGCTATCTGCGTGCCGACAAAATCATCGAGATCGCCAAATCCAGCGGTGCTCAGGCCATTCATCCGGGTTACGGTTTTCTGTCCGAGAACACCGACTTCGCCAAGGCCTGTGAAGCCAATGATATCGTCTTTATCGGTCCGCCCGCCTCTGCCATCGCTGCCATGGGCTCCAAATCTGCCGCCAAGGCGATAATGCAGGATGCCGGTGTTCCTCTGGTACCGGGTTACCACGGCGACGACCAGTCTCCGGAGCTTCTGCGTGTCGAAGCCAAGAAATGCGGCTTCCCGCTGCTGTTGAAAGCGGTCGCCGGTGGTGGCGGCAAAGGCATGCGCGTGGTTGAGGCAATGAGCGAATTCGACGATGCCTTGGCCGCTGCCCAGCGCGAAGCGAAAAACGCGTTTGGCAACCCGGACATGTTGATCGAGAAATACCTGACCCAGCCCCGCCACGTCGAGATTCAGGTGTTCTGTGACAGTAAAGGCAACGGTGTGTACCTTGCCGAACGTGACTGCTCTGTTCAGCGCCGTCACCAGAAGGTACTGGAAGAGGCACCCGCTCCGGGACTCAGCCCCGAGACCCGCAAAGCAATGGGTGAAGCCGCCGTACGCGCCGCCCAAGCGATCGACTACGTGGGTGCCGGTACTGTCGAGTTCCTGTATGACGTGGATGGCTCCTTCTACTTTATGGAGATGAATACGCGTCTGCAGGTCGAACATCCTGTCACCGAGATGATAACCGCTCAGGACCTGGTGGAATGGCAGCTGCGTGTTGCCAATGGCGAGCCGCTGCCGTTGCAGCAGGATCAGATAAAGCTGCGGGGTCATGCCCTGGAAGCCCGTATCTACGCCGAAGACCCGGACCATGACTTCCTGCCGGCCACCGGCACCCTGCGTTACTTGCGCACTCCGGATGAAAATGCCCACGTGCGTGTGGATACCGGTGTGGTCGAGGGTGACGAGGTCAGCATCCACTACGACCCGATGATTGCCAAACTGATCGTATGGGATGACAGTCGCGAACGCGCCATCAACCGTATGGTGCAGGCGCTGGAGGAGTATCGGATCGGCGGCGTCAAGACCAACATCCGCTTCCTGCATGCACTGGCCGACTCGGCGCCCTTCCGCAACGAAGAGCTGGATACCGGCTTTATCGGCAAGCATGAAGCCCTGCTGTTCCCGCCTGCACGTCTGGACGAGAACCTGGGACTGGTACTGAGTGCCTGCTTCTTCCTGTTGCGCAACAAGGCTGAACAGACCCTGCCCGCGGACCCCTTCTCACCCTTTGCGCGTCAAAACAGCTGGCGTTTGAATTCACGCTATGCACGACCAATGAACCTGCTCAGCGATGATGTTCAGCACAGTCTGAGCATTCTGGAACAGGACGATCATTACGAAATCCGCATTGGTGACAGCTGCTACGACGTCCGCGCCAGCCTTGACGATGATCGCCTGCAGGCGACCGTAAACGGTCATCGCTTCAGCATCTGTGGCGATCTGCATCAGGATCAGCTGGCGCTGTTCCATGAAGGTGAAACCTTCCACTGTGCGTTGCACCGTGAGCAGTTCGGTCTCGAAGATCAGGCCAGTGAAGGCGGACTTCAGGCACCCATGAACGGCTCGGTGGTTGCGGTGATGGTGAAGGCCGGTGATCGCGTCAAATCGGGCCAGACACTGGTGATCATGGAGGCAATGAAGATGGAACACGCAATCAAGGCGCCGGCTGATGGCAGCGTCAGTGAGGTGTTCTTTGCCGAGGGTGATCTGGTGTCGGAAGGTGCAGAGCTGATCGCACTTGAACTCGACTCAGAGGAGGCCGCCTGATGGCATTCCCGCAACAGGTCCGCATCGTCGAGATGGCACCACGGGACGGCCTACAGAATGAGCCGGGACCGGTGATCGCCACCGAGGTCAAGGTTGAATTGATCAACCGGCTCAGTGCCACCGGCCTGATCCATATCGAAGCCGCCAGTTTTGTCTCTCCCAAGTGGGTACCACAGATGGGTGATGCCAGCGCGGTCATGGCGGGCATTCAGCGCAAGCCCGGTGTCACCTATTCGGCCCTGGCCCCCAACCTGAAGGGGCTGGAAGGCGCCATCGCCGCCGGCGTTGAGGAGGTTGCGGTATTCAGCGCAGCCTCCGAGGCCTTTACGCAGAAGAACATCAACTGCTCCATCGCCGAAAGTCTTGAGCGCTTTGCCCCGTTGATTGAACAGGCGCGGAGCGAAGGAATTCGCGTGCGTGGCTATGTTTCAACCGTACTGGGCTGCCCCTATCAGGGCGATATTGACCCGGTCCAGGTGGCCCGGGTCAGCCGTGACCTGATCGACATGGGCTGCTACGAGATTTCGCTGGGTGACACCATCGGTACGGGCACGCCACTCAAGGCCAAGCGGATGCTGGAAGCGGTCACAAAAGTTGTCCCGATCAGCCAGTTGGCCGCGCATTTCCACGATACCTACGGTCAGGCACTGGCCAATCTGTATGCGGTGCTGGAAGAAGGCATCGCCGTGATCGACAGCTCCACTGCAGGCCTCGGAGGATGCCCCTACGCCAGAGGCGCATCCGGCAATGTGGCAACCGAAGATGTGCTCTATCTGCTGCAGGGGTTGGGCATTGATACTGGCGTAGACCTTCAGGCTGTGGTCAATACCGGTCACTGGATTACACAGCAGTTGGGACGTCACAACGGTTCCAAGGTTGCACAAGCGATGGGCGACTGCACCCCAAGGTCAGCCGCATCACAATAACAGGAGGATAAACAGGATGTCTCAGCCCGATCATATTACCGCGCTCGAACTGCCGATCCCCGAGCGACACCAACTGCCGGAAGACGTACAGAAATACTTTGGCAAGTGTGATGAAAAACTGGGATTGATACCTAATGTTTTACAGGCCTACAGCCAAAACATGGCTCAGTTTGATGTTTTCACTCGCTTTTATAACGAGTTGATGTTTGGTGAAAGTGAGCTCAGCCCACTGGAACGAGAAATGATCGCCGTCGTCGTCTCATCACATAATGGCTGCTTTTACTGCATGACAGCCCACGGTGCCGCAGTACGTGAATACTCGGGTAACCCGACCCTGGGTGAATTGATGGTGATGAACTATCGCGTTGCCGACCTTGAGCCACGTCAGCGTGCCATGCTCGACTTTGCCCATAAACTGACCGTAACCCCTGCCGAGATCCTGGAATCGGATCGGCAAGCACTGCGTGATGCGGGTTTCAGCGAGCGTGGCATTTGGGATATTGCCAATATTGCCGGTTTCTACAACATGACCAACCGCGTTGCGAGCGCGGTGGACATGCAGCCAAACCCTGAATACCACGGACGATTCCGCTAAGCGGTTACACCTATTCATCTGTCCGGATAACAACAAAAATCGGAGTCATAGCGATGAGCAAACCACTACCAAGTTACACCAGCAGCACCGCTGAAAAACCGCTGATCGGCATGACCATCGGTGACAAGTTCGATGAGATTGCCAATACTTACCCGGATAACGACGCACTGATTGTGCTGCACCAAAATGTGCACTGGAGCTACCGCGAGTTGCAGCAGCGCGCCAATCAGTGCGCCCGTGCACTCCTGTCCATGGGGGTCCGCAAGGGGGATCGAGTCGGCGTCTGGTCGCCGAACTGCTCCGAGTGGACGGTCAGCCAGATCGCCACGGCCAAAATCGGTGCGATCCTCGTCAACGTCAACCCGGCCTACCGTACCCATGAGCTGGAATATGCCCTCAACCAGTCAGGCGCTCGCTTCCTGATCACCGCTGACAGCTTCAAAACTTCTGACTATCGCGGCATGCTGTACGAGCTGGCACCTGAGCTTAAAGCCTGTGCCGATGGCAAACTGAAGTCACAGAAACTGCCTGATCTGGAGTGCATCATCAACCTGTCAGACGAGAAACACCCTGGCATGTGGCGCTGGGCCGACATGCTGGAACTGGCGGATCATGTCAGTGAAGACGAGCTGGCCGACCTGCAGGCCACACTGCAGTTTGATGATCCGATCAACATTCAGTACACATCAGGCACCACCGGTTTCCCCAAGGGTGCCACCCTGTCGCACCACAATATTCTGAACAATGGCTTTTTCGTTGCCGAGAGCATGGGCTTTACCAGCGAAGACCGACTGGTGATTCCGGTGCCGCTGTACCACTGTTTTGGCATGGTGATGGGTAACCTGGGTTGCATCACCCACGGTGCGACCATGATCTATCCAGACGAAGGGTTCGATCCGACTTCGGTGCTCAAGGCAGTCCACTCACAAAAAGCCACCGCTCTTTACGGCGTGCCAACCATGTTCATTGCCGAGCTGGATCACCCCGAATTCGACAGCTTTGACCTGTCGACCCTGCGTACCGGCATCATGGCGGGTTCCATCTGTCCCACCGAGGTGATGAAGCAAGTGATCAGCAAAATGAACATGAAGGAAGTTCAGATCGCCTACGGCATGACCGAAACCAGCCCGGTATCAACCCAGACCGGTGCCAAGGACAGCATTGAAAAGCGCGTATCAACTGTAGGGCGGACTCAGCCGCATCTGGAGAGCAAGATTGTAGACCCGGGTAACGGACAGATCGTACCTCGCGGCGAAATTGGTGAGCTTTGCACCCGTGGCTACAGCGTCATGCTGAAATACTGGAACAACGAAAAGGCCACTGCCGAAGCCATTGATGAAGCCGGCTGGATGCACACCGGTGACCTGGCCACCATGGATGACGAGGGCTATATCCAAATCGTTGGCCGTATCAAGGATATGGTGATTCGCGGCGGTGAGAACGTTTACCCGAAAGAGATCGAAGAGTTCCTCTACACCCACCCGGCCGTGTCGGAAGTCCAGGTTACGGGCGTACCGGATAAGAAGTACGGTGAAGAGCTGATCGCATGGGTCAAGCTTCACCCGCATGCCGATGACGTCACAGCCGAGGAGCTGCGTGAGTTCTGCAAAGGCAAAATCACTCACTTCAAGATTCCGCGTTACTTCAAGTTTGTCGATGCCTTCCCGATGACGGTCACCGGCAAGATACAGAAGTTCAAGATGCGCGAAATGTCCATTGCCGAGCTGGGTCTGGATGATTGATTCAGCTACCTGAAGGAGACCCAACGCCGGCCACTGGCCGGCGTTTTCAGTTATGAGTATCGACAAGCACTACGATCAGTCACTTGATCCTTCATGGATACTGGAGCAGGTTTATTCAGCGTACCCCGCAGGAGCGGACCTGTTTCAGCTGGCACCACTGGATCAATTGCACATCGGCGGCATCAAGGCTTCAGAGCGCCTGCTGCGTCATCTTGATCTGGACAGGCACCGTCACATTCTTGATATCGGTTCCGGCGCCGGTGGGCTGATGCGTCAGGCGTCCGCCATGGGTTTCAGCATGATCGGGCTGGATATCACCCACCGCTTCAACCAACTCAACCTTGGCCTGAATGACTGTTTCTCCGCTCCGGTCAGCAATCCGATTATCACCGGGGATGCTCACCACCTGCCTTTTGCCGACCAAAGTCTGGATCTGGTTCTGTTTCAGCACAGCTTTCTCAACATGCCGGACAACTCCAGGGTTCTGAGCGAATGTTGGCGTGTATTGAAGCCCCGCGGGACATTGCTGATGCACGAAGTGGTCTGCGGCCCACAGCCCGAGCAGATGCGCTACCCGGTCCCCTGGGCCGAGGATGCGGTACATTCACATCTGGTGACTGCACAGACACTGCAGCAGCAATTGCAGCAGGCTGGTTTTGCCAATATCCAGCTTGATGACTGGAGCGATGAGGCACTGGCCTGGCGACAACGTCAATTGCAAAAAGAGGATTCGGGGCATGTGGGCCGAGCGGCGCTTTCGCCTGCATTGATATTGGGTTCACGGTTCGCAGATATGGGCAAAAATCTGGTATTGAATCTTGAAGCGGGTGCCATTCGGGTGATTGAGCTGGTTGCGGCGCGCAGTTGAGTGCCGCCACAAAAAACCACGGGCAGTATGACTGGCCGTGGCTTTGGCACTTGATCCGGCCCTGGCGGGCCAGACAATTATTTCAGATCAAAGCGATCCGCGTTCATCACTTTGGTCCATGCATTGACGAAGTCCTTGATGAACTTCTCCTTGTTGTCATCCTGAGCGTACACCTCGGCGTATGCGCGCAAAATGGAGTTTGAACCGAACACCAGATCCACTCGGGTCGCTGTCCATTTCGTCTGACCGGTGTTGCGGTCAACGATGTCATAGCTGTTCTTGCCGGTCGGTTTCCAACTGTTGCTCATGTCGGTCAGGTTGACGAAGAAATCGTTCGTCAGTACACCCTCACGATCCGTGAACACGCCATGCTTGCTGCCACCGTGGTTGGTACCCAGTACACGCATGCCACCGACCAGTACGGTCATCTCAGGAGCTGTGAGCCCCATCAACTGGGTACGATCCAGCATCATCTCCTCGGGAGAAACCACATAATCCTTCTTCAGCCAGTTGCGATAGGCATCATGCAGGGGCTCAAGCACGTCAAACGCATCCCCGTCAGTCATCTCCGGCGTGGCGTCACCACGGCCCGGCGCGAACGGCACTGTTACATTTACACCGGCATCCCGGGCTGCCTTTTCAACCGCTGCGGTACCGCCAAGAACAATCAGGTCAGCCATGCTGACCGGCTTGCCAAGATCTGACTGAATGCCTTCCAGCACCTTGAGCACCTTCTGCAGCCGCTCCGGCTCATTGCCCTCCCAGTCCTTTTGCGGTGCCAGACGAATGCGTGCACCGTTGGCACCGCCGCGGTAGTCGGAACCACGGAAGGTACGAGCGCTGTCCCATGCGGTGGCAACCAGTTCGGATACACTCAGGCCGCTGGCCAGAATTTTCGCTTTCAGATCGGTAACTTCGGCATCGTCCAGGGTGTAATCCACGCTTGGGACCGGGTCCTGCCAGATCAAATCCTCGGCCGGTACATCCGGCCCCAGGTAACGGCTCTTCGGCCCCAGATCACGATGGGTCAGCTTGAACCAGGCACGAGCAAAAACCTCGTCGAAGTATGCCGGGTCCTTCTGGAATCGCTCGGAGATCTTGCGGTATTCCGGGTCCATCTTCATCGCCATATCGGCATCGGTCATCATCGGCATGCAGCGGATGGAAGAATCTTCTACATCCACCGGCATGTCCTCTTCCTTGATGTCCACCGGCTTCCACTGCCAGGCACCGGCCTGGCTTTTGGTCAGTTCCCACTCATGGTTGAGCAACATGTCGAAGTAGCCGTAGTCCCACTTGGTCGGCTCGCTGGTCCAGGCCCCTTCGATACCGCTGGTGACTGAATCACGACCAACACCGCGGGTTTTGTGGTTCATCCAGCCAAAACCCTGTTCCTCAATTCCGGCTGCTTCTGGTTCGGGACCCAGATTGGCGGCATCGCCATTACCATGTGCCTTACCCACGGTATGACCACCGGCGGTCAGGGCAACGGTTTCCTCGTCGTTCATCGCCATGCGCTCGAAGGTAACCCGTACGTCATGTGCAGTTTTCAGCGGATCAGGCTTGCCATCAACGCCTTCCGGGTTAACGTAGATCAGACCCATCATTACAGCTGCCAGCGGGTTTTCCAGATCACGCTGACCGGAGTAACGGCTGCCCTCACTGCCGGAGGGTGCCAGCCACTCTTTCTCAGAGCCCCAGTAGGTATCCTTCTCAGGATGCCAGATATCCTCACGACCACCGGCAAAACCGAAGGTCTTGAAGCCCATGGACTCGTAGGCCATGTTACCGGCCAGGATTATCAGGTCGGCCCAGGAGAGCCTGTTGCCGTATTTTTTCTTGATTGGCCAAAGCAGACGACGCGCCTTGTCCAGGTTACCGTTGTCCGGCCAGGAGTTGATCGGTGCAAAACGCTGGTTGCCGGTACCTGCACCACCACGGCCATCGGCGATACGGTAAGTACCGGCCGAGTGCCAGGCCATACGGATCATCAAGCCGCCGTAGTGGCCCCAGTCAGCCGGCCACCAGTCCTGACTGTCAGTCATCAAAGCCTTGAGATCGTTTTTAACCGCTTCCAGGTCCAGCTTTTTGAATTCTTCGCGGTAATTGAATTCTTCACCAAGAGGGTTGGTCTTGCGGTCATGCTGGTGCAGGATGTCGAGATTCAGTGATTTGGGCCACCACTCCATGACGCTGTCAGACGCTCCCGTGTTGGCACCATGCATCACCGGACATTTGCCGGTGGAATTATTATTCTGGCTCATATCAGTCTTCCCTTTGGATTTGATGTTGAGTGTTGCCTTGATATTGTCTGTCTTACAACTTAGCAGCCTAAACCGACTCTGTACGGTTGATTATCTTTATGTTCACCATAGCAGGCGCCTATAACAGCCGTATTGAATATAGGGTTTACGTTCGATAGCCTGATTCAAGCTGGCCTTTACCGGCCTGTCCTCCATGTACGCCAGACATTGCAGAGCGCAAAAACAAAAGCCCCCGCTGTGATCACTCACAGCGGGGCTTGAAAAGTCTGTTACCGACAAACGGGTATTGAAATCAGATATCGTCCACGTCGAACTGTACATCCGGATTCACATCAGCATCGTAGTCTATGCCATCAATGCCAAAACCAAACAGCTTCAGGAATTCATCCTTGTACAGCTGATAGTCGGTCACATCAAACAGGTTCTCGGAGGTGACCTGCGGCCAAAGATCACGGCACGCCTGCTGCACGTCTTCACGTAGCTCCCAATCATCCATGCGGAAACGGTTGCCTTCATCAATCTGGGCAGTGTCACCGTACAGGCCGGTATTGAACAGGCGATGCACCTGCTCCATGCAGCCTTCATGCACACCCTGCTCACGCATCACTTTGAACACCATGGACAGATAAAGCGGCATGACCGGGATTGCAGAACTGGCCTGAGTAACCACCGACTTCAACACAGCCACGTTGGCCTGCCCCTGATGCGCCGAAGAAAGCTGGCTGTTCAGTTCGGTAGCGGCGCGGTCCAGATCCTGCTTGGCTTTGCCAAGGGCGCCGTGCCAGTAAATCGGCCAGGTGATATCGGTGCCAATATAACTGTAGGCAACGGTCTTGCAGCCTTCGGCCAACACACCGGCCTCTTCCAGAGCTTTGATCCAGAGTTCCCAGTCTTCGCCGCCCATCACCTTGACGGTGTTATCGACTTCTTCCTGGGTAGCCGGCTCAATCTCGGCCTCGGTAATCACGTCCTTGTTGGTATCGATGGCGGTCGAGCGGTAAGGCTCACCGATCGGCTTCAGCGCAGAGCGAATCACCTCACCGGTATCCGGCAATTTACGCACCGGTGACGCCAGCGAGTACACCACCAGATCAATCTGACCCAGATCCTGTTTAATCAGGTCGATCACTTTCTGTTTGGCTTCGTGTGAGAAGGCATCACCGTTGAGGCTCTTGGCATAGAGTCCGGCTTCCTTGGCCAGCTTGTCGAAAGCGGCTGCGTTATACCAGCCGGCCGTGCCAGTCTTGCGTTCGCTGCCCGGCTTTTCAAAAAACACCCCGATGGTCGCGGCGTCACTGCCAAAGGCCGCTGCGATGCGAGATGACAGGCCGTAGCCACTGGAAGAGCCGATGATCAGCGCACGCTTGGGGCCGCTCTCAATCTTGCCCTGTGCCTGAGTGTATGCGATCTGTTCACGTACATTGGCCTCACAGCCGACAGGATGGGTAGTAGTGCAGATAAAGCCACGGATTTTCGGTTTGATAATCATATGCGGATTCAGTGTCCATCTGTGTTCGGGTACAAATTGCGCCTAAGATACCCTATTCGAGGTTTTGGCAACAGCATCAGGGCGGGCCTGTGCGAAAGGATCAGCGCGGAGTAGTTCCGCGCAGAAATATATCCACTGCCTGCTCTACAGCTGCATCGAGTTCGCCATCGGTTATCGTCATGCCCAGCATCGCTCTCAACTGGAACTGGCCCTTCACCATGTCTACAAACTGAAAGGCAGCCAGTTCCGGATTATTAATCTGCAGCACACCCTGCTCAACCTGAACACGCAGGTAGCCGGCGAGCTTCTCGTTGATACGCTTGGGGCCCTGGGCATAGAAAAGCTGCTGTATCTGCTCTCGCTCGCTACTGCAGTCGGTGGTGATCAGACGATATAGGCCGACAGCCTCAGGTGAGAGAACACGCTCCAGCAGCAGTCGCGCATAACGCTTGAGTGCCTGCTCGGGAGTTTCCTGCCGTTTGATTGAGCATTCAAATGCCTGAAAGGCAGCAAACACCTGGTTTGAAGTCTGTTCCATCATCGCTTCAAACAACCCCAGTTTGCTGCCAAACAGCCTGTAGAGCGTACTCAACGAACCACCGGCCCGACACATGATGTCGTTGATGCTGGCATTGTCGTATCCCTGCTCCAGAAACACTTCCCGAGCGGCGTCGAGAATGCGCTTCTGTCGCTCCAGCCCTTTTGGGGTCAGCCCGCACGCCGTTGTTTTTTCATCCTGCTGCATTTTGTTCATGGCAAATTCTGCGTCTGAATGTGGGGCCATTATATCAGGCCTGCTGCCCTGTCAGCACGACCGAACGCAATGGACAGGTCAATATTGTGTAATGTATATTACACTACACTTTCCGAGTACACACGGATTGCTTCCCTTGCACGGTTTCACATCTCACTAAGACCCATGTGCAAACACGCCGCTATTGCAGTTATGAGGATCTTCAATGACACCCAAGACCACCCATATTCCGGGTTTGATATTGATGCTTGCTGGACTGACTGCGCTCGCCCCGCTGTCAACGGATGCCTATCTGCCCGCCATTCCTGCGATTGCAAGTGATCTTGGCGTCATTGTTCATGATATCGAACTGACCGTCGGTCTTTTCCTGGCAGGATTTGCCGTTGGTCAGCTCTTCGGCGGCCCCTACTCTGACCGTTTCGGCAGACGCACAGCGGTCTTTACCGGCCTGAGTATTTTTATGCTGGGCGCCTTCTGGGCCATGCTGGCAGATTCCGCGCATGCACTCTGGCTGGCCAGGATTCTTCAGGGCTTTGGCGGCGGCATCAGCGTGGTCAACTCAATGGCAATCATTCGGGATCGCCATTCCGGCCGCGAAAGCGCTCAGGCGATGAGCCGCATGGCCAGCATCATCATGGCGGCACCATTGCTGGCGCCCGTGATAGGGGCGCTGATTCTCAAGATCAGCGACTGGCGCAGTATTTTCATGTTTTTGTTTGGTTATGGACTGATTCTCTCCGTGGCACTGTTCATGCGCCTGCCTGAAACATTGGCACCCCGCGAAGGCCCATTGTCAAACCCGTTGCGCAACTATCTGAGTGTGCTGCAAAACCGAAATGCACTGGGCTACCTGTGTTCGGTTGCGGCCAGTTACGCTGGCATGTTTGCCTTTATCACGGCCTCACCCGGGATGTATATCGGCTACTACGGCATATCACCCAGCGTGTATCCAATTCTGTTTGGAGCGAATATCGTCACTCTGCTGCTGTGCAATCGCATCAATATTCGCTTGCTGCACCGCTTTAGCCCTCAACAGTTGCTGCAAGGTGCACAAAAGGTTCAACTGTTGGCAGCGACCGCTCTGTTGCTGGGGTATCTGTTGACACCCGCCCCCGTCTGGATGGTGTTGGTCCTGGTGATGCTCTTTATCGGCATGCAGGGATTTGTGATGTCGAATGCGATGGCGGGTACCAGTGAGTTTTTCCCCCACACGGCTGCAACCGCTACGGCTCTGATCGGGGCCTGCGGTTTCGCGACCGGCGCGGTTGGCGGGATTCTGACCGGGTTGCTGGGGGACGGCACTCCCCTGCCCATGGTGTCCATCATGTTTGCCGGCGCCGTCAGCGGCTTTGTGCTCGGCCGCTGGCTGCTGCCGCGGCAGTCAGCCTGCGACAGCACAAGCGCCTGAATCAGCCACGGACCAAGCGGTTGCTCTGATCCAGCTCAGCGGCAGTACGGTCGGTGAAACGCAACAGCAGTATCAGCACGGCACCCAGTGTTACGAACCCACCGGCCAACCAAAGGCCGGTGTTGTAATCCCCGCTCTGCGCGGCCAGCATACCGGTCAGCGCCGGAGCGATAATCTGGGCTGCGCCGTAGGACAGGGTCATTTTGCCCATTAACTTGGCCGGCTTCGATGGGTATAACCGGCCCGCCATGGTCAATACCAGGCTGACACAACCGATGAAGGTTCCTCCATAAAGCACTGCGCTCAGCAAAATAGCAGCCAGACTCTCACTCAGAGCCGGTATGACAATGCCCACAACCTGAATCAGGTAGGCCAGCAACAGCGCCCCCAGATAGCCCATTCGGCGCGCAATCAGGTCCCACACCATTACGGCAGGGGCCGCAGCCAGTCCCACCACCAGAAATACCAGCTGCCCCATGCCGGCCAGTGCGGGCTCTCGCTCAACAATGGTGACGATAAAGGTCGCACTGATCACATAACCGTAACCGGCACAGAAGTAGGCCATCATCATCAGCCACATG
This sequence comes from Marinobacterium iners, assembly GCF_017310015.1. NCBI lineage: Bacteria > Pseudomonadati > Pseudomonadota > Gammaproteobacteria > Oceanospirillales > Oceanospirillaceae > Marinobacterium > Marinobacterium iners. The sequence continues at coordinate 1,723,715 of NZ_CP022297.1, read as the reverse complement.
AAGCGTTTACCCGGCGGCTGATCCAGCATTGATGGGCCACTGCCGCCCAGGCCAAGGGGTTCAGGTCTTGGCATCCAGTGCCAGGCCGGAGCAGCCAGCACTACCCCAAGCACTGCAAACCAGAGCCACTGTTCATCCCATCCCAGAGACAGCCTGAGCATGATCTCCACTACTATGGCAGCGAACATGATACCCAGACCAATACCGGCAAAGTGAATACCCAGCTCGCTGCGATGGTTATTGCGAATCAGCCAGTTCAGAATCAGGCCGGATGCGATCAGCATGGAGCCGGCACTGCTGAGACCGGAAAGAAAACGCAGCAAGGACCAGAGCAGCATGTTTTCTGTCAATGCCATGGCTGCCGTAGTCACAACGGCCATGACAAGGCCAATGCGGTAAAGTCTGTCCTTGAGCTGAAGGTCGCTCAATGAAGCCGCAATCAAGGCACCGCACATGTAGCCGGCGTAGTTGATGGCAGCCATCCAGCCACCTTCGGCATCGCCGATCCAGGTCTGCTCCTGCATCACGGGCAACAGTGGGGTATAGGAGAATCGGGCAATCCCGATACAGAGGATCTGACTGAAAATTCCGGCAAACAGAACCTTCAGACGTTGGGCCTGATGAGACATCGTGGTTCCTTATCGTTATATCCACAAGTGTCAGATTGTGCCCTGCAGCAAGAGGCAGATCCAGCCGGATCTGCCTGCAGGATGAAATTTATTCCCAGGCGCTGGCGAACAGCTCCTCAGACAATGCCATGATGGAACGACTGCCGTCAGCCACCATGTCGGCATGCCCTTTCCAGCGTGGCAGCACCTGTGCCATGTAGAAACGGACACTCTCCAGTTTTGCCTGCAGATAGGGGTCATCTTCACCTTCAGCCATCAGGCGAACCACAGCGTTCCCTTGACGCAGAAGCTGCCAACCACCGCAGACGTAGCCTGCCAGCATCATGAAGTTGTACGCCACGGCACCGGCCCACTGCTCGTCATCCACCGAACCCTTGAGCAGTTGTTCACGGGCACGATCAAGCCCCGCGATCGCTTCTTCAAGCTGTTTTGCCTGAGGTGTCAGAGACGGGTCGCATGCGGCCACGCTACTGCGCATCTCCTGTACCAGTGCTGACAGTGCCTCGCCCTTGTCCATCAAGGTTTTTCGACCCACCAAGTCCAGTGCCTGGATACCGTTGGTTCCCTCATAGATCGGCAGGATACGGGCATCGCGGAAGTGCTGTGCGGCGCCGGTCTCTTCCACATATCCCATCCCACCATGTACCTGTACACCCAGTGAGGTCACCTCCTGAGCCACTTCGGTACACCAGCCTTTGACGATGGGCGTGAGCAGAGCGGCACGAGCCTTTTCAAGGACCTTCTGTTCTTCGGTATCCGCCTTGAGCGCGAAATCAAGACTGCCGCAGGCATCGTAGGCAATGGCTCGACCAGCTTCGGTCAGGGTCTTCATGGTCAGGAGCATGCGTCGCACATCAGCATGCCGAATGATCGGGCCAGGTTCTTTCGTCCCGACGGCCGGTCCCTGTATACGCTCAAATGCATACTGCAATGCCTGTTGGTAGGCGCGCTCCGAGATGGAAACACCCTGCAACCCCACGCTCAAACGCGCGTTGTTCATCATGGTAAACATGCAGGCCAGACCCCGGTTCGGCTCACCAACCAGATAGCCAACGGCATTATCAAAACCCATGACACAAGTCGGCGAGGCATGAATGCCCAGCTTGTGCTCGAGCGACAGAGGGCCAGCCGTATTCAGCTCCCCCAGGGAGCCATCTTCATTGACAAGATACTTGGGCACCAAGAACAGGGAAATACCGCGCACGCCAGCGGGAGCATCAGGCAAACGTGCCAGCACCAGGTGAATGATGTTTTCAGCCATCTGGTGGTCGCCCCAGGTGATGAAAATTTTCTCCCCGCTGACGCGATAGTGATCACCCTCTGGTTCCGCCTTGGCACGTACAACCGACAGGTCAGAGCCCGCATTGGACTCGGTCAGGTTCATGGTACCTGTCCATTCGCCGCTAACCAGTTTGGGCAGGTACTTTTCCTTAAGTTCATCACTGCCATTCAGGTCCAGACATTCAACCGCCCCCTGACTCAGCATCGGACACAGGCCCCATGCCATGTTGGCAGAGTGCCACATTTCCATCACCGGAATAGACAGAAGAAACGGCAAGCCCTGACCGCCGTATTCCGGGTCAAATTGGAGTGATCCCCAGCCCCCCTCGGCATATTGCTGATAGGCCTCCTTGAACGATTCCGGGCAGACGACACTTCCATCCTTCAGCTGCACACCCTGTTGGTCTCCTTCCCAGTTACTCGGAGCCACAACATCCCGTGCCACACGAGCAGCCTCATCCAGAATTGCATCGACCATATCGGCCGATGCATCTTCAAAGCCCGGTTTCTGCGCCAGCTCAGGCATACGCGCAACATGGTCAAGCGTCAGCTTCATATCTTTCAGTGGTGCGTTGTAATCAGCCATTGGATACCTTCTCGTTAATCGTTTGAAGCAGCCATACCGGTTTGTGCCTCACAGGCAGTGGCACCGGTCCTTATAAGGGAATACACTTATTCTAGCATGTAGCACGGGTTTGATAAGCAGGAAAACTTTCATATGGTCCTTTTATACTGTCAACCCGGGTTTACAATCAGCCTCACTCCAAAAGCCAACAAGAGAATCATGAGATGCAGGAATTGCACGGTTACTATCTGGAAGACCTCGAAGTGGGTATGAGCGCCTCCTATGCCAAGACCATCACCGATGCGGATGTGATTTTGTTTGCCGGTATTTCCGGTGATAACAACCCGATTCACATCAATGATGAATACGCTAAAACCACACCGTTCAAGCAGCGTATCGTACACGGCATGTTCAGTGCAGCACTGATCTCCACCGTAGCAGGCACACGACTGCCAGGGCCAGGGGCGATCTACGTGGATCAACAGTTGAAGTTTAAGGCGCCGGTCCATATCGGTGACACGGCGCGTGCAAGCCTGACTGTAACCGAAATTGATGAACGTCGTCGTCGTGTCAAGTGCAGAACTGACGTGCATGTAGGCGAAACACTGGTTGCCACGGGCGAAGGCACCTTCATGGTTGATCGCCGGGAAAGCTGAAAACATGAGGGCGCTTGATCAGAGTCAGGCGCCCTCATTAAACAGTGAAACGGTAGGTTTGCTCGGTTTCATAGTCATACAGATTGATCAGACGGCCGTGCACTTGGCCATTAAATGCGGTTTCGGTTGCGAGGTCATAACCGAGTATCTTGCTTCCGACCAATTTCAAATGCACATGAGCCTTCGCCTCGTAGTCATAAAAATTCATCGAATGGCTGCTCATGCCCTTGAAATGGTGCTCCGAGTGGCAATCAAACCCATCAACACGTCCATGGCGCATCAGGGCGCGAATGCGATAAACAGTCCCCTCATCCAAGTCAGTCACCTTGAGTACTTGGGTATTGAGAGTGGCGGCGGCAACGGTTGCCGCAACCTTAGCTCGGGTTCTTTCCTTCATTTGGCACTCCCAAAATCCCTTTTCTAATCGCCATATTGGACCTTACCGAGCACGGCGGGTTCAGGGAAGGGCCAACATTATCAGAAAAGCCGCCAAAAGGCGGCTTCAATCTGCTACAGCTTTTTGATCCTGCTCATTATTTTTGATTTGCTTGTGAACGCAAAACAAATTTCTGGATCTTGCCGGTTGAGGTTTTTGGCAGTTCGCAGAACACCACGCATTTGGGTGCCTTGAAGTGCGCCATATTGTCACGGCAGAACTGAATGAGTTCTGCTTCAGAAAGCTCACCAGCATTTGCTTTAAGAGTGACGAAGGCACAGGGGATTTCACCCCATTTCTCGTCTTGCTGCGCTACGACGGCCGCCTCCATCACTGCAGGATGACGGTAGAGTACATCCTCGATCTCAATGCTGGAGATGTTTTCCCCGCCCGAAATGATAATGTCCTTCGAGCGGTCCTTGATCTCGACATAGCCGTCGGCATGCCAGACAGCCAGGTCCCCGGAGTGGAACCAGCCACCTTCGAACGCCTTATCAGTGGTTGTCGGATTTTTCAGATAGCCCTTCATCACCAGGTTGCCGCGCATGAAAATTTCGCCGATGGTTTCACCATCCTGCGGCACAGGCTCAAGGGTATCGGGGTTGGCGACCATTAACCCTTCAAGCATCGGTGCCTTCACGCCCTGACGGGATTTCAATCGGGCACGTTCGTTAACCGTTTTTTCATTCCACTCATCATGCCAGGCACATACCACACAGGGGCCATAGGTTTCGGTCAAACCGTACACATGAGTCACACTGAAACCCATGTTTTCCATACCTTCGATAACCGAGGCAGGCGGCGCTGCACCTGCCGTCATCACTTTCACCTGATGCTCAATACCGGATTTGAGCTCATCAGAGGCATTGTTCAGCATGTTCAATATGATGGGGGCGCCGCAGAAGTGGTCCACCTTTTCTGTCTTGAGAAGGTGGTAGATATCATCTGCCCGTACATGACGCAGGCAGACACTGACACCGGCAGCCGCGGCAATGGACCAGGGGAAACACCAGCCATTGCAGTGAAACATCGGCAGGGTCCAGAGATAGATGGGCTGGTCGCCCATGTTCCATGACACCACGTTGCTGATCGCATTGAGGTAGGCGCCACGGTGGTGATAGACCACGCCCTTGGGATCGCCGGTGGTGCCAGAGGTATAGTTCAGCGTGATGGCATCCCACTCATCGGCGGGCAATTGCCATTCATACTCGGCGTCACCTGTGCCAATGAAAGCCTCATAATCGCATTCGCCGATCAACTCGCCACCCTCGTAGGACGGATCATCGATATCGATCAGGATCGGATTGATGCGTGCGATTTTGATAGCTTTGGCAATGACGTCCGAGAACTCACGGTCCACGATGATCACCTTAGCTTCACCGTGCTGCAAAATGAACGCGATCGCTTCAGCATCAAGACGAACATTCAGTGCGTTCAGCACTGCGCCACACATGGGCACTCCGAAGTGAGCTTCAAACACCTCCGGTAGATTGGGTGCCATGACGGCAACCGTATCACCCTTGCTGATGCCGCGCTGGCTCAGTGCGCTGGCGAGACGGCGACAGCGGCTGTAAGTCTCGGCCCAGTTGCGGCGCACTTTATGATGCACCACAGCGGTTCGGTTTGGATAAACTGCAGCAGTGCGAGCAATGAAGCTCAGCGGGCTGAGTGTGGCGTAGTTGGCCGGGTTTTGATCCAGTCCCAGCGCGTAAGGATTATGGTTATTCATTGTCATTATAGGTTCCTCTCCACCAGTGCTTTGGGGAGCCATCCTCGGTTGATTTGATTCCATCCAGTCATCTCATGATACGTATTTTCCCTTATTACACAATAGGACCTAAAATCATAAGATTGTGCCGGCCAAGATGCGCAAAATGATAAGGAAAATGCATGCAACCACTTGAGCAGGAACTGCAGCGTTGTCTGCAGGAAGCGGACCGTTATCGTCTGCTGGCCGAACAGTCCACCGACATGATTTCGCGCCATACACCCACGCCCGAGTGGACCTTCATCGATGTTAATCCTGCCATCGAGCGCATGCTGGGCTATCGTGCGGACGAAATCATCGGCACCTCGGGTTATGACCTGTTTCACCCGGACGATGCCGACAACCTGAAGAAACGAGCCGATTCAGTTCGCTATCGCCGCGGCATGTATACCAATGTATACCGCTTTCAGCACCGGGACGGCCACTACATCTGGCTGGAAACCACCAGTCGCACCATTCGTGATGAGCTTGGACACCCTGTCGAGATTATCTGCGTATCCCGCGATGTCACCGAGCGTGAGTTGGCACAGCAAGCGACCCGACGACTGGCGCGAGTCGTGGAAGCATCCTCGGACATTATCCTGTTCTGCAACCACCGCACGCTGCAGCTTACCTACATGAATGAAACGGCCTACCGCACCTTCGGTGCCGAACGCGAAAATCTGGCGGTGTTCTACCTTAACCAGCTGTTCCCGCAGGATGTGCTGCACACACTGGTAGAGCCTGCGCTGCAACATGCTGCCCTGTACGGGACCTGGTACGGCAGCATCCCGCTTTACCCGGCCGGCAACCCCGGTCGCATCGCTGAAATTCGTGAAATCATTGCCCACCGCAACCGTGCCGAAAACATGCAGGTGGAGTACTACTCCATCATTGCCCGCGACATTACGCTCAAGCGCAAGGCGGAAGAAAAGGCAAAGCGCCAGCAGCTGGAAATGGCTCACATGTCACGCCTGCTGTCGGTCGGTGAAATGGCCACCGAGCTGGCTCACGAGATCAACCAGCCGCTGGCGACCGTTATCAATTACTGCAACGGCACCTTCCGCAGGCTCGAAGAAGGCCAGATCACAGAGCTGACTCAGGTTACTCGCTCCATGGAACTGATATCGGCCCAGGCCAGGCGCGCTTCCGAAATCATCAAGCGCATGCGTCGATTTGTCCGTCGCACCGAGTTCCAGCGTGTCAGCTTCCCAGTCAATGAGACCTGCATCGAGGTAACTCGATTCCTCAATCAGGAAGCGCTCGACAACAGCATCCGCTTCGACTTCGACCTCGACCCCGACAACCCCATACTTGAAGCCGACCGCCTTCAGATCGAGCAGGTTTTGCTCAATCTGGTTCGCAACGCGATCGAAGCCTACAGCGACTCTGACATCAGCCCCAAGCCGGTTACCATTCGGACCCGAGTCGAAGGCAAACGTATTACGGTCAGCGTCATCGACCAGGGGCCAGGCATCGACCCGGCCCAGTTGGACAACCTGTTTGAGCCGTTTATCACCTCGAAGGAAAACGGGCTTGGCATGGGGCTGTCCATTTCACATACCATTATCGAAAGCCACTGTGGCCGGCTCTGGGTTGAGAGCGATGGTCAAAGTGGCACCCGGTTTCACTTTCAACTCCCGCTCAAGGGGCAGGCATGACCAACTCACAGGCAACCGTTTTTATCATCGATGACGATGCGGACTTCAGAGATTCCATGCAGTGGCTGCTGGAGTCCACCCCATACAACGTCGAGAGCTTCGCGTCGGCGCAACTCTTTCTTGACCAGTACGACGGCCGCTCCGGCTGCATGCTGCTGGATGTTCGCATGCCGGAAATCAACGGTCTGGCATTGCAGCAACTGATGCTGGAGCGTGACATTCGTCTGCCGGTCATCATCATTACCGGCCACGGTGATGTACCCATGGCCGTCAACGCCATGAAAAACGGCGCTCTCGACTTTCTTGAGAAACCATTCGATGACGAGGTGCTGCTACGCCTGGTCGACAAGGCGATGGCCGAAGCCGGCAAGCGTTTCAGCGAACAGAACGAACAGCGAGAGCTGCAGGAGCTGTATGAAACGCTGAGCCGGCGCGAGCGTGAGGTGATGGAGCTGGTGGTGACCGGTAACTCCAACCGTGAGATTGCCGAAACCCTCGGAATCAGCCCGAAAACAGTGGAAGTTCACCGCTCCCGTGTAATGAGCAAGATGAGGGCAGAAAGTCTGGCACAGCTGGTGCAGATGCACAGCCGACTGGCGCTCTAGGGCTCAGACCAATCCAGCTTCAGCCAGAAAGACGCGCGTGCGATCGATCACCGCCTGAGGGTGCTCCAGGTGGGGCACATGGCCGCAGTCAGCTATGAACGCAGCTTCGGCCTGCGGGCCAATGGCCGCACAGCTGTCAGTCACCTGCTCTGGCACACCATACTCATCCCGATCGCCCTGCATAATCAGTGACGGGCAGCGGATCTCGGCCAGCTGCGGTCGCAGATTCAAGGCCTGATAACAGGACGGGCGCTGCCAGGTTTCGCACCATGCGCGGAAAATAAGATCTGTCCGATCACCATGATAGCGCGCCAGGCGCTCCGGCAGATCGGTGCCATGGTAACGTTTCACCGCTTCTTTTATTCCGGCCAGCGTCAGGTGATCCACATAGATATGAGCCGCCAGCGTAACCACTGCCTTTACCTGCTCGGGACAGCTGGCGGCACCAATCATGGCAATGGAGCCGCCATCACTGTGACCAAACAGAATCACCTGATCAAGCCCAAGCCGGTCCAATAGTTGCGGCAGCCATTTTTGTCCTTCCTGCAGCAGATAATCATCCGGGCGCGGCAACGTAATGGGTGTTGAGCGGCCATACCCCCGACGCTCAAACACCAGCAGATCCAGCCCCGTCGCTTCAGCCAACTGCTGTGGAAACCGTTTCCACATGTCGATACAACCCAGCGCCTCATGCAGAAGCACAAGTACAGGCCTTCCTTTACCGGATGGCTGGCGTCCCCAACGCAGCTGCAGCTTCACACCTTCACTCAGCTCGACCTGCTCATCGTGCCATTGAATTGAACTCATGCCCCCTCCGGAATCGAGTAGGTAATGGTCGCGTGGGCCACCGGGTCATCTTCACCGGCGGAGCGGATATAAACTTCACCCACCCCCAGCCGCTTGCCCACCTTCAGCATTTCGGCACGGGCCAACAGATCCACATTGGCTTTGGGCTTGCGCAGAAAATTGATATTGAGATTGATGGTCACAGCCAGGGCGACCGGGCCAATTCGGCTGAGCAGTGCCGCATACAGCGCCACATCCGCCAATCCCATCATGGTCGGGCCTGAAACCGTACCACCGGGTCGCAAATGATCATCACCCACTGCCAGTCTCATTTCGGCCCAACCATCGCCCAGAGAATCCAACCGACCATACTGCTCTCCCTGCGGAAAATGGTCACGCAGGAACAGCTGCATCTCATCAAAATCCATGACCTGCATCGGGTCACTCCTTATCATATTCTTATTGATCAGCCTCTTCCCGCGCCTGGTTACGCAGAATAAAGCGCTGTATTTTGCCACTGGGCGTTTTCGGCAGCTCCTGCACAAACTCTATTTCACGCGGGAAGGCATGGGTCGACAGCCGATTTCGTACCAGCTCCTTGAGTTCATCGGCCAGTGTCTCATCGGGGTCGTACTGCGGCTTAATCACCACATAGGCCTTGATCACGGACCCGCGAGAACTGTCTGGCTTGCCTACCACGCCGGACTCCGCCACCGCTGGGTGTTCCAGCAAGGTACTCTCCACATCCGCCGGCCCCACACGGTAGCCAGCCGTCGTGATGATGTCATCGTCACGCCCGGTAAAGGAGTAACTGCCATCGCCGTGGCTGATCACCACATCACCGGTCAGATAGTAACGACCATGGAAAGGATCCTTCTCGCCCCAGGTGTAGCCCTGGAAGAAAAACAGCGGGGAGTGCTCAACATCAACGGCCAGCTGACCGGTTTCATCCTGCCCCACCTCTTCATACTCACCGTTGAGTGCAACCACGCGATGGCCGGCCAATGAATAGCCCATGGACCCTACCCGTACCGGGTGCTCCAGAGCATGATGGTTACAACAGGTCATCCCGGTTTCAGTCTGGCCATAATGATCCATTACCGGGCAACCCAGACGGCGCCCCACCCAACTAATCACTTCGGGGTTAAGTGGCTCGCCGGCACTGCTGGCTACCCTGAGTCCCAGCTGCTCATCTTTGGCCAGGACATGATCGTTCGCCATTAACATGCGATAGGCCGTTGGAGCGGCCGCGAGATTGGTGATGCCGTACTCACGGATCATGCGATAGGTGGTCTCGGGGGTGAAACCATTCTCATTGAAGTGCGTGGTCGCGCCCAACAGCAGTGGGCCGATTACCGCATAATAGAGCCCATAGGCCCAACCCGGGTCAGCAACATTCCAGTACTGATCCTCAGGTTTCAGATCAATCGCCCAGGTCATGTAGACATGAAATGAAAGCAGCGCACGCGCCGGCACAGCAACCCCCTTGGACTTGCCAACCGTACCGGAGGTAAACATCTGCAGCATCGGATCGTCGGCGCTCACCAGCACAGGCTCAAACTGTTCCGACTGGGCCGCCAGGCTGCCGTGATAGTCAATATCCTGATGATTGTCAGGCCCGGCAGCTGTTACGCGCACAATGGGCGGGCAGTTTTTAACGTCATCAAGCTTGAAACGGTTCTGGTCATCGGTTACGACCAGACGGGTTGAGGCCTTGTCCAGACGGTATTCGATGGCGCCGGGGCCAAAGGCTGTAAACAGCGGCTGATATACCGCTCCTGCCTTGAGCGTGCCAAGAATCACCACCAGCAGCTCCGGCGTACGCGGTAACAGCGCGGCCACTCGGTCTCCCTTGCCAACACCCTGTTGCAACAGCAGGTTGGCAAAACGGGCCGACTCAGCCTTCAGCCTGGCAAAGCTCCAGCTTTCGGGGGGGCGCTCTACACCCTGGTAGTTCAGCGCAATTCGGTTGGGATCAGACGCCCATTTGTCGCAGATTTCGACACAGACATTGATCCCCTGGGTCAAGTCGCCCTGAAGAATCCGGGCGGCCAGCTGTTGGGCATCAAACTGGTCATAGAATGGCTTGTAAGCCTGGTTACTCATGGGTATTCCCCTCTTTTTATCTTTATTATCGGAGCCGGGAAGCAGCAGTTTCCCTTAAGGGATATCCCGAATATATAACTGCTTGTCGTTGACGTAAACCTTCCTGACCAAATTGATCAAATCATCATTATGCAACTGCATGAAGTGACCAAATGCTGCACTGAATGGCTATTTTTCGTTGCAATCAAGGGTCAAAATCGATCTTCAGGGTGGCCTGTAATTTGCAGGGTCCGTACCCCAATCGACCAGCCAACAGCGGATCAATATGGAACAGAATAATAAGACCCAGCCCCAGGATAATAACCTGATTCTCGTCACCGGCCCCGAGGGTGAAATTCGTGAAGCCAGCCACGCCTTTATCGAATACAGTGGCCATGAGCGCCCGTCATTAACAGGGCAGATGCTCCAATCCCTGCGCCACAATGAAATGCCCGAAGGACCGATCAAGGACCTTTGGAGTACCGTTGGCAAAGGCAAGCCCTGGATGGGAATGCTGCAGCTTGCTCGCCGTGATGGCTCCCCTCTCTGGCTCGATGCCTACGTTATCCCGGTCATTGAACAGGGCCGCATTATCGAATGCCAATGCATTTTCCGTATTCCACCCAGAATCGCGACCGAACGAGCCGCCACCATCTATCGCCTGCGCCGCCAGGGCAAAATGCCCCTTGCACTGCGCTGGCCTCTGCCGGATCTGCGCGGACGGCTCTGGATCACACAAAGCCTCTGCCTGTTGCCCATGCTATTGGCTGGACTCTGGCAGTATATGTCCGAGCCTCTCTACTGGGCTGCAGTCGCCACTACCCTGCTGCTGCTCTTTATCAGCACAACCTGGCTATGCAAGCCGCTGCGAGCCCTGGTACGACAGAGTCGTACACTGGTCAACCACCCTATCAAGCAGTTGATCTATACCGGCACCCATGACGATATTGGTCAGCTGAACCTGAGCCTGCAGATGCTGCAGTCTCAGCTGGACTCGGTTTTGATGCGGATGCAAAACGCTTCGGGAGAAGTCCTCAGTGGGGCGCATCAAAGCATCGATGTGATGAGCCGCACCTGCAATGAAATCGAGGAGCAGCAATCTTCACTTATTCAACTGGCAACCGCCATGAATCAGATCAGCTCCACGATTCAGGAGATGACCACCAGCACCGCCAACACCGCCGATCAGACCCAGGCTGCACAGTCCAGCGCCCGCCAGGGGCAACAGGTCGTAGATGCAGCGGTCTCCGGCATCCGCAGCCTGGCTGACTCGATTGCGGACACAACCCATTCTGTAGCGGCCCTGCAGCAGCAGAGCCAAGGGATCGGCTCCATCATCAATGTGATTCGTGATATTGCCGAACAGACCAACCTTCTGGCCCTGAATGCCGCGATTGAGGCCGCACGCGCTGGTGAGAACGGCCGTGGTTTTGCCGTTGTAGCCGATGAAGTTCGCCAGCTGGCACAGCGTACCCAGCAGGCAACCGGGGAAATTCAAAAAATGATAGGCGCTTTGCAACAACAAACAGGCGCCATTGTCTCCGCCATGGATGCAAAGCGCACCCTATCGGAACAGAGTGTTGAACAGATCGAGGGGACCGGTGCTGTATTGGCAAAAATTCTTGGGGCGATAGAGCTGATCAGTGACATGGCCACTCGCATTGCCGGTGCCAGCGAAGAGCAAAGCAGTGTCGTGCGTGAGGTTAGCCAACAGATCGAGCTTATCAGTGAAGGCGCTCAGCGTACGGTGGCTGACGCCGCGCTAACACTGAAACTGAACAACGATGCGGTCAGACTTGCGGAGCGACAGCGCTACCTGGTGGACTGCATCATGCAGTCCTGACTTTGGTGGTATTGGCCCTGACTGCAACAGAGCGGTAAAATACGCGCGCTAAAATAACAATAAACACGATTGTGCAGAGTATTTATGAGTAAAGTTTTGATCAGCGCCTGCCTGCTCGGGGCCAAGGTGCGCTATGACGGCCGCGACAATCTGCTTGACCACCCGATCCTCAAGCGCTGGCAACAGCAGGGAAAACTGGTAACCGTCTGCCCAGAAACCCTTGGTGGCCTGCCCACTCCCCGGCCCCCGGCTGAGACCCAAACCCGCTTTCCCATCCTGATCACAACCAGCACCGGGGACGATGTAACTCCCGAGTTTCTCAGCGGGGCCGAGAAAACGCTTGAACTGGCACACAAACATGACTGTTGCTGCGCCTTGATGAAAGCCCGCAGCCCTTCCTGCGGCAACCAGGAAATTTACGATGGCAGCTTCACGGGCACGCTCACAAACGCCCCCGGTGTGGCGGCCGATGAGCTGATTCGCAACGGCTTGCCGGTGTTTAACGAACACCAGCTTGACGCTCTTATCCAGTTTGTCGAACAACACTGTCAGGCCGCCTGACACCAGAACACTTGTTAGCCTGCGTCCGGCCCCCTAAAATGGGGGCCATTTTCATTCTGAAACGGACTGCATATCGATGCGAGCTAGCCAATACCTGATTGCAACCCTGAAAGAGACTCCCTCTGACGCCGAGGTGATCAGCCACCAGCTGATGCTGCGTGCCGGGCTGATTCGCAAAGTCGCCTCCGGCCTTTACAGCTGGCTGCCGCTGGGCCTGCGCACCCTGCGCAAGGTGGAGCGCATTGTGCGTGAAGAGATGGACGCTGCCGGTGCTCAGGAAGTGCTGATGCCCGCCATTCAACCTGCTGAGCTATGGCAGGAATCAGGCCGCTGGGAACAGTATGGCCCCGAACTACTGCGTCTGCGTGACCGTCATGACCGCGAGTTCTGTGTCGGCCCGACACACGAAGAGGTGATTACCGACCTGATTCGCCGCGAAATCAAAAGCTACAAACAGCTGCCAACGAACTTCTATCAGATCCAGACCAAATTCCGTGATGAAATCCGTCCTCGCTTCGGTGTCATGCGCTCGCGTGAGTTCATCATGAAGGATGCCTACTCCTTCCACGCCGATATGGATTCATTGGTCGATACCTATAAAATCATGCACCAGGCATACACCAACATTTTCACCCGTCTGGGTCTGGACTTCCGCCCCGTGCTGGCCGACAACGGCTCTATTGGCGGTGATTCGTCACACGAATTCCATGTTCTGGCTCAGTCCGGAGAAGACGACATCGCCTTCTCCGACAGCAGTGATTATGCCGCCAACATCGAGATGGCTGAAGCACTGGCACTGGGCCAGCGTCAGACCCCAACGCAAGAGATGCAGCTGGTCGACACACCCAACGCCAAAACCATTGCTCAGCTGGTAGAGCAGTTCAACCTGCCGATTGAGAAGACGGTCAAGACACTGATCGTGGCGGCAAGCGATGAGATTGATGCTGACTTTGTCGCACTGTTGGTGCGAGGCGATCACGAGCTGAACGAAGTGAAAGCCGAAAAACTGCACGGCGTTGAGGCTCCCCTGCGTTTCGCCACAGATGACGAGATTCGTGGCGTCATTGGTGCTGGGCCCGGCTCACTTGGACCGATCAACCTGCCGATTCCCTGCATCATCGACCGCAGCGTTGAAACACTGTCTGACTTTGGCGCCGGCGCCAATGTTGACGACAAACATTACTTCGGCATCAACTGGGAACGTGACCTGCCCACCCCGCAGGTGGCTGACATCCGTAACGTGGTCGAAGGTGACCCAAGCCCATGTGGCCAGGGCCGCATCCAGATCCGTCGCGGTATCGAAGTTGGACACATTTTCCAGCTGGGGCGCAAATACTCCGAAGCGATGAGCGCAACCGTGCTGGATGAAAACGGCAAGGCCACGGTGATGAGCATGGGCTGCTACGGCATCGGCGTAACACGCGTGGTGGCTGCTGCTATCGAGCAGAATCATGACGATAACGGCATTATCTGGCCAGAGGCATTAGCGCCCTTTAGTGTGGCACTGGTTCCGCTGAACTACGACAAGTCGGAAGAGGTGCGCGCCAAGTCGGATGAGCTCTACGATGCGCTGCGCAAGGCGGGTGTTGATGTACTACTGGATGACCGCAAGGAGCGCCCAGGCGTCAAGTTTGCCGATATGGAGCTGATGGGACTGCCTCACCGACTGGTAATCTCCGATCGTGGCCTGAAAAACGGCACACTGGAATACAAGGGTCGCCGTGACGCCGAGTCTCAGGATATTGCGGCCGATACCGCGCTGGAATTCCTGCTCAGCCGCATGAGCTGATTCCTTGGGTGCCCGAATTGCGTTCGGGCACCCGATTTCCCCTCCTGCTACCGCCTCTCGCTTTACCCGAATCCCTGATACACTCGTGAGCTTCACCTGTGTAATCGACTTTCGGAGTTGTCATGTCCAAACAGACCCCCTCCTCCCTGGAATGTCAGACGGCAGATCAACTTCAGTATCCGCACGACTTCGGTCAAGGACACAAGCGCAAGGCCGAACAGCGCGCCACTCTGGTCACTCTGCTAACACTGGTCACCATGCTGGCAGAAGTGATCGCCGGTCTTGTTACCGGCTCCATGGCACTGCTTGCTGACGGTATTCACATGGCGGGGCATGCAATGGCATTAGGCCTGGCTGCACTCGCCTACTATCTATCGCGCCGCCATGCTCACGATCGCCGTCTGAGTCTGGGCAGCGGCAAGATTGCCGACCTGGCCGCCTATACCAGTGCTTTGCTACTGGGTGTCTCAACACTCTGGCTGATTTACGAGTCGATTCATCGACTGCTGAAACCAACCGAACTCATGCCCCAGGAAGCGATGATCGTGGCGATCATTGGTCTGGCAGTAAACCTGGTCTCTATCTGGCTGCTGTCCGGCCAGCACGAGCACCATCACAGCCACAGCCACAGTGAACATGCACACGAACACCATGAGGACACGAATCTGCGTGCGGCTCTGGTACACATCATGGCCGATGTCCTCACCTCCGTTGCCGCCATTGCGGGCTTGGCCGCTGCCTGGCTATGGGGGTGGACCTGGCTGGACCCGGCAATTGCACTGGTCGCGTCGTTGATTATTCTGCGTTGGTCATGGGGGCTGCTGCGCCAGACTTCCGGCGTGTTGCTGGATCGGGAAGGTCCCGATACGATCCGCCATGCAGCACTCGAACAACTGCGCAAACACGACGATACCACCATCGTCGACTTGCATGTCTGGTCGGTCGGACAGGGAGCATGGACACTGGTTGCCGCCGTGGTGACCCATGGCAATACGACGCCGGAAGAATACCGTGCCGACTTGTGCGCGATTGAAGACCTGTACCACCCCATTATCGAGGTCAACTACTGCCGGAACTGTGCCCACGCAGTAGACTGACCCCACATTCGCCCGGGTCGGAGCCCTTCGGGAGCCAGCCGGGGACACCATTTTAGAGCGGCACGGACGCCGTCTCCGACAAGGCACCCTCACGACAGGCTGCCAGCACCCTCTCCACCAGTATCGGATCATTTAGCGCCCGCGCAACCGCCACACCACCCACCATCAGCACCAAAGCCCTCAACGCAGCTGCATCGGGCTCCGCATCAGGTACGCCAGAAACCTTGGTAGCCAATGCACTGAATACTTTTGTGTAGCTGTCCCGTACCGGCTGATCGCGCTGACCAATATCCGATACCAGAAACGCCAGCGGACAGCTTCCTTTCTTCTGCCCAAGGTGCTCGGGGCTCAGATAAGCCCGAATCAGCGTCTCGACATCGGTCGGATGCTGAGCGCCCATACGCCATGCAGCCGATAGAATCGCTTCGGAATACAGCTCCTGTTTGGAACGAAAGTGGGCATAAAAGGCACCTCGGGTCATACCTGCATCCTGCATCACCTGGTCGATGCTGACTTGGTCAAAGCCGGACTTGGTGAACAACCTTTCGGCACTGAATAATATCCGATCACGACTCTCGGCACGGCGCGTGCTAGGCCATGGCATGTCAATTCTCCTGCTGGACTCCGATACAGCATGCCACAGGACAACAATATGTTCTTTAACATATTTTGAGTTCGTACCAGACTGCAGTCTTTCACAACACGAAGGAGACACCCAATGGAAAGCAGCGTCTACATCTTTGCCCCAACATTCAGCAGCTTTGCCCGTTCGGTCATGCTTTGCTGCGAGGAAAAAGGTATCCACTATACCTGCGGCATGGCTCCCGCCAGCACGGAGATCCGTTCCAAAAGTCCCGAGCATTTCGCAATCCATCCCTACGGCAAGCTGCCGGCTTTGCTGCATGACGGTCAGATACTGATAGAAACCAGTACCATCTGTCGATACCTGGATGCACGCTTTGATGGCCCTGCCCTGCAGCCTGCCGATCCTCTTGAGCGCGCACGTGTAGATGAACGCAGTGCCGAAATTGCACTTTATATTGACCAGGCGCTGTTACGCGATATCGTGCTGGAATTTGCATTTCCCAAGGGGGCAGACGGCCAGGTTCGTCTGGACAAGGTACAGGAAAGGTTGCCGGCTGCCCGCTCCGTGCTTAAACGTGTGCGCGAGCTGCTGGCAGACAACCCGTTTATCTGCGGTCGGGACTACAGCATGGCTGATGCACTGCTGACACCGATTCTGGACTATGTCGCCAGGCTGCCGCTGGGTGACGAACTGATCGGGAGCGGAGCAGTAAAGGAATATCTGGAACGGATGCGTCAGCGCCCCTCGGGGCAGAAGGTGTTGAATATGGCGTGAGCCAAACACAAAAATCCCGGACCGGCAGCTGTTGACTGCAGATCCGGGATTGAAGATCCGTTAAACCGTTTTACTGTCGAGCTGTGCGCACGGCGGTAGACAGCTCACGTGTCAGCGCAAGCACGGCCTGAGTACCCGCTTCCGGCGTTTCGGCCTGCGCGATGCAGTCAACCAGTGCCGAGCCCACCACTACACCATCAGCGAAACCCGCGATCCGCGCAGCCTGCTCCGGTGTACGGATACCGAACCCCACAGCCACAGGAATTTCGGTATGTGCCTTGATTGCTTCCACCTCTTTCTGCACCTTCTCGGGTGTAGGAGCGGCGGCACCGGTTACACCGGTACTGGAAACGTAATACAGGAAGCCGGAGGTATTGTTCAGTACACCCGGCAGGCGCTTGGCATCGGTGGTCGGTGTTGCCAGACGAATGAAGTGGATACCCACTTCACGGGCAGGAATACAAAGCTCATCATCATGCTCCGGCGGCAAATCGACCACAATCAGTCCATCCACACCGGCTTCAGCCGCCTCCTGCAGGAATTTTTCCACGCCGTAGCGGTAGACCGGGTTGTAGTACCCCATCAGCACCACAGGCGTATCCTGATCCTGCTTGCGCAGTTCGCGTACCATCTGCAGGGTCTTGACCATGTTCTGGCCACCGGCCAGTGCACGCTGGCTGCCCAACTGAATGGCCGCACCGTCTGCCATTGGATCGGTAAACGGCATGCCCAGCTCAATAATGTCCGCACCGGCGCCCGGCAGTCCGAGCAGCGTTTTGAGGCTGTTGTCATAGTCAGGGTCACCACCGGTAACAAAGGTGACCAGCGCCGCACGGTTTTCCTGTTTCAGCGCGGCAAAGCGGCGCTCCATGCGACTGGCGGTATTGCTTGCTGTCATTCTATACCCCTTACTGCGCCAGCTCGGCTGCCAGATGTTCGGTTACGGTTGCCATGTCCTTGTCACCACGGCCACTCAGGTTGATAACGATGATATGGTCCTTCGGCAGCGTCGGTGCCAGTTTGGTGACATAGGCGATGGCATGGGATGACTCCAGCGCCGGGATGATGCCCTCGTACTTGCACAGTGCCTTGAACCCTTCCAGCGCTTCCTGGTCAGTGATGGCCACATATTCAACACGCTTGATGTCATGCAACCATGCATGTTCAGGACCGATGCCCGGGTAATCCAGACCGGCCGAGATCGAGTGTGCATCCTGAATCTGGCCGTCTTCGGACTGCAAGAGGAAGGTACGGTTGCCGTGCAGCACACCCGGCTCACCGCCCTTGAGGCTGGCCGCATGACGCTTGTCGAGCCCTTCACCACCGGCTTCCACGCCGATCATCTTGACCGATGCGTCATCCAGGAACGGGTGAAACAGCCCCATGGCGTTGGAGCCACCGCCAATACAGGCGATCAAGGTATCCGGCAAGCGCCCTTCCTTTTCCATGACCTGGCGCCGGGTTTCTTCACCGATGACAGCCTGGAAATCGCGTACCATAGCCGGATAGGGGTGCGGACCCGCTACCGTGCCGATGATATAAAAAGTGCTGTCGACATTGGTCACCCAGTCACGCAGCGCTTCGTTCATCGCATCTTTCAACGTGCCGGTACCACTGGTCACGGGAATGACCTTGGCGCCCAGCAGTTTCATCCGCTGCACGTTGGGCTGCTGACGATGAATGTCAGTGCTGCCCATGTAGATCACGCACTCCATGCCGAAACGAGCTGCAACGGTTGCGGTGGCCACACCGTGCATGCCGGCACCAGTCTCGGCAATGATGCGCTTTTTGCCCATGCGGCGGGCGAGCAAAATTTGCCCCAGGCAGTTATTGATCTTGTGTGCGCCGGTATGGTTAAGGTCTTCGCGTTTGAGGTAAATTTTGGCTCCACCCAACTCCTCGGTCAGGCGCTCGGCAAGGTAAAGCGGGCTTTCGCGACCGACATAATCCTTCTGCAAATTCTCCAGCTCGGCGTGAAAGGCCGGGGCCTGCTTGGCACGCTCATACTCCGCCTGCAATTCGAGTATCAGCGGCATCAGGGTTTCGGCTACAAAACGACCACCAAAACGGCCAAAAAAGCCGCTGGCGTCGGGACCCTGCCTGAGAGTGTTGTCTGTGCTCATGTGTGTTACTCCAAAAAGCCTGGATTTGACGGCAAGTCTAGTACATGCAATGACGATTAAAAAACGATAAGATCACACATATTTGTGAGAAAAAGTAACAGATAAAATGACACGATCCCTGCATTCCCTGCCTTCGCTCAACGCCTTGCGTGCCTTCGATGCGGCTGCACGCGAGTTGAGTATCACGCGCGCCGCTGAGTGTCTGCACGTCACCCATGGTGCGGTCAGCCGTCAAATCCGGCAACTTGAAGAGCAACTCGGTGTACAGCTGTTTCGGCGCGTTGGCCGCGGCATTGAACTGACCGACAGCGGACACCGCCTCTACCGTACAACGCAGGAGTCATTCTCACAGCTTGAACGCGCCTGCAATGCGCTGCAACGTGAGGCCGCCGGCGCTCCACTGGTACTCAGCTGCAGCGGCAGTTTTCTCGCCCGCTGGTTCATCCCACGCCTTGATCAGCTCAAACAGGACTGCCCTGAGCTTGAGCTGCATCTGACCGCCAGTGAAGAAGAGCAGACTCTGAGGCCCGGGATAGATGCAGCGCTGAGATTTGCCAGCCCGCCCTGGCCATCCGATCAGTTGGTGATTGATCTGGCTCCGGAGCGAATCGGTCCGGTGATGCACCCCAAACTGGTACCATCAACCTCACAGCCGGACCCAGCTGCCCTGCTGCAGCTGCCACTGCTGCAAACCCTGTCGCGGCCACAGGCGTGGCCGCTGTGGTGCCATGCGCAAAATCTGGCCGTATCTGAATTGACCATTGGGCAATCATTCGAGCATCTCAACTACATGCTAGAGGCCGCACTGGTGGGGTTGGGCGTTGCGATTGCACCTGAATATCTGGTGGAAGAGGATCTGCGAACCGGCCGGCTGGCAGCCCCGTGGGGCTTTATTGAGACCGATGCCAGACTCAGCCTCTGGCTGCCCGGCGAGACCGCATCGCCACGGGCTCTCCAGCTGGCACAATGGCTCAAGAAAGCGCTCAGTCGATAATCTCGAACGCCTGCAGGCTGTCATCGAAAGACTGATCATCAGAGCTGACATCCGCCACATTGGCCAATTCCGGCCCAGTGTTGAGCCAGGCCTCTACGTGACGTACTGCCTTTTCCTCACCGCACAGCAGTGCCTCGACACACCCGTCCGGCAGATTTCGGACCCAACCGGTCAGACCGTTTGCCTCCGCCTGTTCGCGGGTAAAATGACGGAACCATACACCCTGTACCCGGCCGGTTATCCGCGCATGCACACAGATTTTTGCCATCATCACTCCCGTGTTTCCAGTTCGTGTTGTCTGTCATTGTCACGAAACAGTGACTGCAGGCTAAGGTTAAGCGCTTCGCCCCGCTGCACCTGCAACTGACGCAACCTTAGCTGAAGTTCTCGCTGCCAGTGCTCACCCTCTTCGGGCAACGGGTCCGGCAGTGGCCAGGGCAGCTCCTGCTGCAATTGCAACAGGGTATAACTGCCAAGATCACGACTGAGCAGATACTGCCCACCCTCTGTACGCCGAATCAGTCCGGCGCCACTGAGCAACTGTACGTAATCATCCCAGCGCCCTTGATCAAGCCCGGGAACCTCTTTGAGCAACACCCGATCAGGTACGGGCTCACCTTCCTGCTGCGCGCGCCAGAGGCGCTGCAGCACGGCCAAAATAGTATACAGGTGAGGCTCATTGGTCCGGTACTTATTGACCTGACTCACCGTCAGCAACCGTGTAAGTTCAGCCCCCAGCAGAATGATTCCCCAACTGATATAGATCCAGACCAGAAACAGAGGCACTGCCGCAAAAGCACCATAAATAAGCTGATAGGACGGCGATAGAGTGACGAACTGGACAAAGCCACGCTTGGCGATTTCGAACAGGACAGCCGCAAAAAGACCACCAAGAGCCGCATTTCGCAACGGTACGCGACAATTGGGTACTGCCGCATACAGCAGCATGAACGCCAGGGCCGAAAATATCGGGGGCAAGACTGACAGCAGTCGTGCCCGTCCAACCACCTCGGTGGCACTGGTGATAATGGACAGGCTGGCGATATAGGAGGTCAGCAGCAGTCCCAGACCAATCAGGACAGGACCCAGGCTCAGCACGGCCCAGTAGAGCAGAAAGCTCGACAGTCCCTTGCGCGGCTCGGCCACTCGCCAGATCCGGTTGAAGGCCGCCTCGATGTTTTTCATCATCATGATTGAGGTAATGACCAGAAACACGATACCGATTACGGTCAGACTTTGCGCTTGCGAGGCAAAGGTACCCAGATAGTCCTGTACCACTTCACCGGTAGCAGGCACAAAATTGGCAAAGATCCAGGCTTGAACCTGCTCACCAACCCCTTTGAAGTTCGGTACAGCTGCCAGCATCGAGTAAGACACCGTCATCAAGGGAACAACGGCAAACAGCGTGGTATAAGTCAGGGCCGCCGCATTCAGGATGCCCTGATTGGCCTGAAACTGACGTGCCAGTGAACGAATGAATACCAAAACCACAGGCAGGGATCCCTTCTGCATACACTCTCTCTTAACTAAACAAGGTTATGCCCTATACAATAGGGCCCCAGAGACTGTATTGAAAGCCCGAAACGGAGCCCTTATGTCGATTAGCATCTATCACAATCCACGCTGTTCCAAGTCACGCCAGACCCTTCAACTTCTGCAGGAACAGGGTATCGAGCCTGAGGTGCGGGAATATTTGAAGGATGTCCCAACGGCTGACGAATTGAAACAAGTACTGGCAGCATTGAACATAAGCCCGCGGGAGCTGCTACGCGTAAAAGAGGCCGAGTACAAAGAGGCCGGTCTGGACAACCCGGAGCTGGATGATGCCGCCATTATCAAGGCGATGACCCAGCACCCCAAACTGATTGAGCGCCCGATCGTCATCAACGGCGATCGCGCCCGCATCGGTCGCCCGCCGGAAGCGGTACTGGAGATTTTGGCGTGAGTCAGCCATACGTTCTGGTGCTCTATTACAGCCGCAGTGGCGCGACCCGTGCCCTGGCTCATCAGATAGCCCACGGTATTGAAGCGGCCGGGATGGAAGCAAGGCTGCGCACGGTCCCGCCTGTATCGACCGTGTGCGAGGCGACTGCGTCCGACATCCCCGACAGTGGCGACATCTACTGTATCGAAGCCGACCTCGCCCACTGTTCAGGCCTTGCGCTGGGCAGCCCCACCCGCTTTGGCAATATGGCAGCGCCACTCAAGTACTTTATCGACTCCACCAGCAGCCTTTGGCTCTCCGGTGCCCTGATCGACAAGCCAGCCTGCGTTTTCAGCTCCAGTGCCAGCCTGCATGGTGGACAGGAAACCACATTGATCAGCATGATGCTGCCTCTTTTGCATCACGGCATGGTGCTCGCTGGGCTGCCCTACAGCGCAACCGAGCTGCTGGAAACTCAGACTGGCGGCACACCCTACGGGGCAACCCACGTCAGTGGTCAGAGTGAGCGCTCTGAACTCGATGAACATGAAAAGGCGCTGGCGGCCAAGCAGGGCCGACGCCTGGCTCAGCTGGCACTCAAACTGCATCGGGAGGTCTGATGAGCACCTTGGAACTGAAAACCCGCATCAGCCGCATACTGGTTCTACTGAGCTATTTCGGCCTGCTGTTGCTGTTCACTCTCTGGTATCTCTGGCTGTCACCTTCAAAGGGCGACAATCCATGGGTTATCTGGCTGGTGCACTTTCTGCCGCTTGCAGCCTTTGCACCGGTTGTGATTTCAGGAAAGCCGCGTGGTCATGCCTGGCTATGCTTTGTGCTTCTGCTCTACTTCCTTGAAGCCGTAATTGCCGCATTGGTGCCACCCACTCGCTGGCTCGGCATCATCGACTGTGTACTGCTGGTAACGCTGTTTAACGCGGCCATGCTATATGCGCGCTGGCGCAGTCAGCTTGACCGATCTCAGGCAGCAGAGGCAACGGCTTGACCCATTCCCGCCCTTCTGACCCTGTGCGCTGGCGGCGGGATTTCCCGCTGCTGTCGCAGCGAGTACATGGCCAGCCACTGATCTACCTCGATAATGCAGCCACGACCCAAAAGCCTCGTGTCGTCATCGAAGCCATCAGTCGCTTTTACAAGACGAGCAACGCCAATGTACATCGCGGCAGCCATGCGCTGTCAGCACAGGCCACAACTGCCTTCGAGCAGGCCCGCACCACCCTGGCTAACTGGCTCGGCATTGACGATCCTGCCTTCCTTATCTGGACACGCGGCACCACTGAAGCGATCAACTTGGTCGCCCAGAGCTGGGGTCGTAACCAGTTGCGCGCCGATGACCTGATTCTGCTGCAGCAGAGTTCCCATCACGCCAATATCGTACCCTGGCAGATGTTGGCCGAAACGGTGGGCGCACGCATTGAAGTGATCCCATTGCAGCCTGATGGTGATCTGGATCTTGAAGCCTATCAGCTGCTGCTGCAGAAACGCCCAAAACTAATTGCGTTGAGTCATGTCTCAAATGCGTTGGGCACGCGCTATCCCGTTGAACAGCTGTGCAGGCTTGGCCGCGATGCCGGTGCTGTCACGCTGGTGGATGGTGCACAGGCCCTGCCTCACTTTGATATTGATCTGACCAGGTTCGGATGTGATTTCTACGCCTTTTCTGGCCATAAATTGTTTGGACCCAGCGGCATCGGCGCCCTTTGGGGACGCCGAGAATTGCTTGAGCAGATGCCCCCATGGCAAGGTGGCGGCGAGATGATCCGCGATGTCAGTTTCAGCGGAACAACCTATGCCGATCTGCCGTTTCGCTTTGAGGCCGGTACGCCCAATATCGAGGGCGCCATAGGGCTGGCAGCCGCCATTGAATACCTGCAGCAGCAGGATCGTACGGCCATGGAACGGCATGAACAGACACTTCTACAGCACGCACGAGACTGCTGCTCGCAACTTAAAGGCTTCCGTGAGCTGCCTTTTGGCAGTGATCGAGTCAGTCTGCTGTCGTTTGAACTTGAAGGTTTCCACCAGCAGGATGTGGCCCACTGGCTTGATCGTCACGGTATTGCCATTCGCGCCGGTCACCACTGCGCCATGCCGCTGATGCGATCATTAGGACTGCCGGGTTCACTGCGTGCATCCTTTGCCTTTTACAACCGACTGGATGAAGCCGAACAGCTCGCCAGCTGCCTCGATCAGCTGATACAGAGCCAGACAACCTCAACCACCGTTGCATTTATCGAACAAAAAACCTCCCAAAACCTGATTAAGAGGGTATACTCTGCAACAGACTGGAACGCCCGCTATCAAGCCCTGATGCACATTGGTCAAAGCCTGCCGGGGCTCCCCGACGCTCTCAAGCAGGACTGCTACCGTCTGCATGGCTGTGAATCGCGTGTATGGCTTGTCCCGGCACTGGATGACGCTGGCCGGCTGGCCTGTCAGGCCGATGCGGATGCCCGTATTCTGCGAGCTTTGCTGGCGCTTCTGCTCGACCGTATCAACGGCCTTACACCGGCCGAGCTGCTGAGCACTGATCTCGGTGCTGTTCTGGATCAGCTGGATATTCGCCGTCACCTGAGCCCATCCCGCGGCAATGGAGTGGCGGCCATTATTCAGGCCATCGAGGCCTTCGCGCGTGATCCGCGAGGCTAGGTCCGGGTCTCTTTTCTGTTCTGGAGAGTTTGATGAATCTGAATGACCTCAGCCTGTTTATCCGTGTTGTCGAAACCGGCAGTTTTACCGCCGCAGCCGACAGCCTGAATGTACAGAAGTCCACCATCAGCCGCCGTATCGCGCAGCTGGAGGACACCTTGGGTATCCGGCTGATACAACGCACCACCCGCAAACTCAAGCTCACGCCGGAAGGTGAGGAGCTGTTCAACCGGGCGCAGCCTTTGGTGGATGATCTGGAAGCCGTTCAGGACGACATCAGTGCATCCAAAACCGAGCTGCGTGGCCGTCTGCGCCTGACCATGCCCACCGAGATCGGTGTGTTCATGATGAACGAAGTGATCACCAGCTTCATGCAGACCTACCCAAAACTGGAAGTGGATGTCGAGCTGAGCACCCGGACCGTTGACCTGATTGAGGAAGGGGTCGACTTGGCTCTGCGACTTGGCCCTTTGCCTAACTCCAGCCTGATTGCACGTCATATTGCCGGGTTGCACCGGGGACTTTTTGCAACGCCTGAATACCTGGAACAGCACGGCATGCCCAAGACACCGGATGACCTCGCTCATCACCAGTGCATCAGCCTGCTCAAGCCCTTTGATCACCTGCGCTTTACCAACTGGAATGACAACGAACCGGTCACCATGGGCGGCCGACTGAGAACGAACAGCATGAGTTTCGTGCGGGAAATGATCCTGCAGGGAATGGGAATTGGGCGTCTGCCTGAGGTGTTCTGCGGTGAACTGGTCAAGACCGGTCGCATCGTGCGCGTGCTTGATGAGTTCACCCTAGACCCACTGGAGATCAACGCACTGTACGCCAGCCGCCGCAACCTTAACCCACGGGTGCGCGCATTTCTTGACCATATGTCAGAGCGCTTGCGCGATCACCCCTGGGTACAGAATCGACTGGTACACCTGGACGGTTGAAACAACAGCCCTGTTCCGTCTTACCGGTACAGGGCTGCCGTTTGGCCAGTGGGGCCAGAAAAATCAGCTCCAGCCGGTCACGACCTTCACTTCCAGATACTCCTCCAGCCCCCAGGGGCCGCCCTCGCGACCATTGCCGGACTGCTTGTAGCCACCAAAGGGCGCTCCGCCACCCAGCGATTCACCGTTCATCTGTACCATACCCGAACGCAACTTGCGCGCCACACGCTTGGCCTTGTCGGCATCCTGTGTCTGCACATAATGCGTCAGACCATAGGGGCTGTCATTGGCGATGCGCAGCGCTTCTTCTTCGCTGTCAAAGGGGATGATCGACAGCACCGGGCCAAAGATTTCCTCACGGGCAATGGTCATCTCGTTGGTAACATCGGCAAATACGGTGGGGCGCACAAAGTAGCCTTCGCTCATTCCGTCCGGTCTGCCGGTACCACCCGCCACCAGCCGTGCACCCTCATCGATGCCCTGCTGAATCAGCCCCTGAATCTTGTCGAACTGGGCTTTGGAGACCACCGGTCCGATATGCTTGCCCTCCAGTGACGCCTGATTGACCTCGGTTTTGGCTGCCACCTCAATGGCCGTTTGTACCGCGTGATCATAGATGGATCGCTCAACCAGCATACGGGTCGGCGCATTGCACGACTGCCCCGAGTTCATGAAGCAGTGGCGAACACCACGCACTACCGCCTTCTCATCCGCGTCGGCAAAGATGATATTGGCCCCCTTGCCGCCCAGCTCAAGACTGACTCGCTTAACCGTGTCAGCCGCATTTTTGGAGATGGCGATACCGGCACGGGTCGAGCCGGTGAACGAGATCATATCGATATCGGGATGTCCGGACAGCTGAGTCCCGACACCGGCACCATTACCGTTCACCAGATTGAACACACCGGCCGGTAAACCGGCTTCATCGATCATCTCGGCAAACAGCATGGCCGAAAGCGGCGCAATCTCGGACGGCTTGAGCACCATGGTACAACCCGCTGCCAGTGCCGCCGCCACTTTCAGAGTGACCTGGTTCATCGGCCAGTTCCAGGGCGTAATCAGACCACACACGCCGATCGGATCTCGAAGAATCTGGTTGCCCGGTGCATGCTCACCCAACGGGGTCTCGAATTCATATTCGCGCAGCACGCGAATGAAATTTTTCAGGTGGCCGGCACCCGCCCCCCACTGAGCACTCTGGGCGAGGGCAATCGGCGCGCCCATCTCCAGCGAGATCGCCTCGGCCATCTCCTGAGAACGGGCCTTGTAGCGGCTGTACAGCTTTTCCAGCAGCGCCAGCCGCTCCTCTTTGGTGGTCTGACTCCAGCTTTCAAATGCGGTGCGGGCCGCGGCCACAGCGGCATCGGTATCGGCCTGAGTGCCCAGGGATATGACGGCACAGACATTTTCAGTGGAGGGGTCAATCACCTCAAGGTCATTGGCCTGAGTCGGTGCCACCCATTGGCCGTTGATATAGAAGTCGCGTTTTTCCAGCATGCTCTGTGTCTCGCTTGTTATCACGTGGCTGATACTTAATCTGTTAAGGGTAGCGGCTCAAGCACCCAAAATCACGCTCTGCCATATAACTCAGCCGGCTTTTGCCGTCTTGCGCCGAGCAGTGGGTGATCCCTTCCTGCGCGGGCTGCCGCTTCGCTTGCCTCGGTTTGCACCACCCTTGCGTCCAGCCGGAGCCTTGATGCCGTTCATTGCCTGGGGCCGGATCTGCTCGATCAGCTGCGGTAGCGCCTGCTCCAGCGGCTGCATGAACCCTTGATAGCTGAATGCCTTGCGGCTGATCGCATCCAGCTGCGATTCCCAGTGTGCGGTCATGTCCGGTCGGCTCAGCTCCTCCGGCAATGCCGCGATCAGTGCCTTGCCCGCCTCGGTGGCGTGAATCTGCTTGCCCTGACGCTGTAGAAAACCGCGCTTGAACAACAATTCGATAATACCGGCACGGGTAGCCTCGGTGCCAAGGCCATCGGTATCGCGCAGCACCTTGCGCAGCTCTGCATCCTGCACAAAGCGCGCAATGCCGGTCATGGCCGCCAGCAGGCTGGCATCGGTGAACGCCTTGGGCGGCTGGGTCATTTTTTCCAGCAGCTCACCACGTTCACAGTGCAGTGACTCGCCCACCGTGAGCGCGGGCAGCTGACCTTCGTCCTCCTCCTGCGCCTCCTTGCCCATCAACGCCTTCCAGCCCGGATCGGTGATCTGACGCACCTTGGCCACAAACTGGCCACCGGCAATCTCCACCTCGACACGCCGATCGGCATAGCGACAAGGCGGGTAGAACTGCATCAGATACTGACGGGCGATCTGGCTGTACACCTGCAGCTCGGCACGGCTCAACCGATCCGAAGCCGCCGCCTTGCTGGTGGGGATGATCGCATGATGCACTTCTACTTTTTTGTCGTTCCACGCCTTGGACCTGAGGCTCAAATCGGCCTTCTGTACCGCTCCCGCCAACTCCGGCAGGGTACGAGCGATCGCCTGAGTGACACGAGGCGCTTCGGAAAAGTGTTCGGCAGGCAGGTAACGGCAGTCGGACCGAGGATAGGTGATCAGCTGATGTTTTTCATACAGTGCCTGGGCCGCATCCAGCACCTGCTGGGCATTGAGACCAAAACGTTTGGCACAGTCGATCTGCAGCGACGACAGGTTATAGGGCAGCGGCACTGCCTGCTGGCCGGTCTTGCGTTCATCCTTGGTGACCACACCTGGCTGGCCGGTAATGCGCTGCACCACGTTTTCGGCCAGCGGCTTTGACAGCACCCGCCCCTCTTCGTCCTGAAAACGAGCGCAGGCTTCACTGGGTTGCCAGCGGGCGGTAAAACGCTCGCCCCGCTCGGTGAGCAGATGAGCATCCACTTCGTAATAGGGCTTGGGCACAAAGGCGGCAATCTCGGCATCACGCTGTACCACCAGCCCCAGCACCGGTGTCTGTACCCGTCCCACGGACAACACGCCGTCATAGCCGGCACTGCGACCCTTGATGGTCAGCGCCCGGGTCATGTTGATACCGAACAGCCAGTCGGCGCGGGAACGGGCTAATGCGGACACCGACAGCGGTACAAAGTCCTGATTAGGCTTAAGCCGCGCAATGGCACGGCGCACCGCCTCGGGGTTCAGGTCCGAAATCAGACAGCGCTGCATCTGTGCCCGCTTGGTAGCCGGTACCTTGAGAAAGTCGATCACTTCATCCACCAGCAACTGGCCTTCGCGGTCCGGGTCACCGGCATGGACGATCTGGTCCGCCTGTTTCACCAGCTTGCGTAGCACCGCCACCTGCTTGGCCACACCGCTGCGCGGCTTCAACTGCCATTCACCGGGTACGATGGGCAGATGTTCCAGTCGCCACTGTTTGTAGGCCGGATCGTAGGCATCAGGCTCGGCCTGCTCCAGCAGATGGCCGATGCACCAGCTCACCACCTGATCACCGCCACAGCGGATCAGCCCCTCCTCCTTCTTCTGTGGGCCGGGCAGAACAGCGGCGATGGCACGGGCAAGACTGGGTTTTTCGGCGATGTAGAGCTTCATGATATTCGGGGCATTGGCCTGGGAATGCCAAGAGTAAGAGATCAGACAACACATGTCGATAAAGACTGTATATAAGAACAGTTTATTCAGATATTAGCCTTAACCTGAGACAGAACAGCCCACTAAATTATCTATAAATTTGATCAATACGAGCTAATTTTAGTCATTTTTAATCAATCGCATGACAACTATAGTTAACTCAACCTATCAAACACGTGGAGAAACACGATGAACGCCTCACTGATCACCCGCCTGCTGAATACATCCGACAGTTTTGCTCCCCTGGCACTGCGTGTCCCGGCAGGCATTATTTTCATGGCACACGGCGCACAGAAACTGTTCGGCGCTTTCGGTGGTTACGGTCTTGAAGGCACAGGTCAGTGGATGGCGTCCATTGGACTTGAGCCAGGGTATCTGATGGCACTGATGGCGGGTAGTGCGGAATTCTTCGGTGGTCTGGCGATTCTAATTGGTTTGCTGGTACGCCCGGCAGCAGCAGCTTTGGCCTTTGCCATGCTGGTCGCCATTTTCGCCGTACATATTGGTCACGGACTGTTCGTCTCAAACAACGGTTACGAGTTTGCTCTGTCTCTGCTGGCCATGTCCGTTTCCCTGCTGATCAGCGGCGGGGGCAACCTGTCTCTGGACCGGATGCTTCATCAGCGTCAGAGCTAGGCTCTGAAGTCGATCTAGCCAGGACATTCAATTAACCGACCTCACTGACAATCAGGAGATTATCATGGGCTTACTGCTTGATGGCCGCTGGGTTGACCAGTGGTATGACACCGAATCCAATCAGGGTCGCTTCATGCGATCGGAGTCACAGTTCCGTAACTGGATTACTGCCGACGGCCAGCCTGGCCCCAGCGGCGAAGGCGGTTTTCAGGCAGAGCCCGGGCGTTACCACCTTTACGTATCGCTGGCCTGTCCCTGGGCGCACCGGACATTGATTTTCCGCCACCTGAAGGGCCTGGAAGAGATGATTTCGGTATCGGTGGTCAACAGCTACATGGGTGACCACGGCTGGACCTTTGCAGCAGAACCGGGGGCAACCGGTGATGAGTTGTATGGGTTGGATTACCTCTACCAGCTCTATCTGAAAGCCGATCCGAACTACTCCGGCCGCGTCACTGTTCCGGTACTCTGGGACAAACAGCGTCAGACCATCGTCAACAACGAGTCAGCGGAGATCATCCGCATCCTGAACTCCGCCTTTGATGAGATTGGTGCCGCCCCAGGGGATTACTACCCTCAACTGCTGCGCAGTGAGATCGACACGCTGAACAGTGAGATTTACGACCGCATCAACAACGGTGTATACAAGGCAGGGTTCGCAACCACTCAGGAAGCCTACGAACAGGCTGTTCACCCCCTGTTTGAAGCCCTGGACGCACTGGATACCCGGCTTGGCTCCCATCGCTATCTACTGGGCGACCAGATCACCGAGGCAGACTGGCGTCTGTTCACGACCTTGATTCGATTTGATGCCGTCTACCACGGTCACTTCAAGTGCAACCTGAAACGGATCGTCGACTACCCTAACCTCTGGGGATACGTACGTGAGCTTTATCAATGGCCCGGTGTGAGCGAGACGGTCAACATGCAACACATCAAGCACCACTATTACCGCAGCCATCACACCATCAATCCGACCGGTGTGGTGCCTGTCGGCCCGACTCTGGATCTTAACCAGCCACATCAGCGTGAAGCTGTCAGTCAATAAAACTCAGGAGATGCAATCATGAGCAAAATTCTTGTACTTTACTATTCATCCTATGGCCACATTGAAACCCTGGCCCGGGCCATTGCAGAAGGCGCCCAGTCAGTTGAGGATACCGAGGTGGTCATCAAGCGCGTTCCTGAACTGATGCCGGAAGAGGTTGCCCGCAACGCCGGCGTTAAGCTGGATCAGGCGGCCCCCATCGCCGATCCCAAGGAGCTGGACCAATATGATGCCATCATCTTCGGCACGCCGACCCGCTTCGGTAACATGGCCAGCCAGATGCGCAACTTCCTAGACCAGACCGGTGGGCTGTGGGCAAAGGGAGCGCTGGTCGGCAAGGTGGGCAGTGTTTTCACCAGTACCGGCACCGGTGGCGGCAACGAAACCACCATCCAGTCATTCCACACTACCCTGTTCCATCACGGCATGGTCGTGGTAGGGCTGCCCTATGCGCTGCCGGAGATGACTGATATCAGTTCCGTACATGGCGGTTCACCGCTGGGGGCTGCCACCATTGCGGGTGCCGACGGCTCACGCACACCTTCAGAGCAAGAGTTGACCATGGCCCACTTTCAGGGCGCACACGTTGCCCGAATCTCAGCTAAACTCAGTGCCTGAAGCTGAATCTCTGCGGGTTGCCACAGGGCGCCCGCATCGTCCCTCATAGTCCAACACATCTACGGACGACTGTGCCGTATCGTCAGACTCCATGCCTTGCTGTTGCACAAACCAGGCCCCTGCCAACAACACTGCACCGACAATAATCACCACCAGCGTGATGAGCAACCCACTCTTGTAGCTGCCTTCCGACTGCGCCAGATAACCGACTATCATGGGCGCCAGCATCTGCGCGATGCCGTAGCCGTAGGTGAGCCGTCCCATCGGCCGCGAGGGATTCTCCGGGTAGAGCCGCCCCACCATTGCCAGCGTCATACTGACAATACCGATAAAGCTGACGCCGTAGATGATCGCACTCAACATGACACCTGCCAGCCCGGTTGTCATCAGCAACAACAGCACACTGGCCGCATTGAGCAGGTAAGCCAGCAGCAGTGCCAGCCAGTCTCCCTGCCTGCGCACCAGCAAATCCCACAGCCAGCACGCAGGCGCCGCCGCAATGCCGGTCACCAGCCAGATCAGCCAACCACGGCCTTCCAGCAGGGGCGAAGCTTCCGCAATGGCGACCAGAAACGTCGCCGTCACCACATAGCCCACACCGGCACAGAAATAGGCCAACTGAAGCAGCAACATGAATGGACTGATCCTTCGTGCTTCGTAAGTTGGCGCGGCTGCACTGGCGGGCAGGCAGCGGCGGTAGTCCGGGCTCCACCACCAAACCGGCAACAGCAGGATCAGGGCGGAAAACCCGTAGATCATCCATTGCTGGTCCCAGCTGAAGCGGAGTCGAATCATCTCCGCCAGCAGTGCCGTCATGACAATACCGATTCCCAGCCCCGAAAAGAAAATACCCAGTTCGGGCTTATGCCCCTGTCGCAGAAGCCAGCTCATCAACAGGCCAGCACCGATCAGTACGCCAGCAGAACTGCTCAACCCCGACAGAAAACGCAGCAGATACCAGAGCCACTCCTGGCTTGTGCACCCCATCAGGCCAGTGGTCAGAACCGCGCCCAACAAGCCGGCCTTGTACAGCCATATTTTCAGGCCCGACGAGCGGATAAACGAGATCAACAAGGCACCACTGAAGTAGCCCGCATAATTGGCCGTGGCCAGCATACCGGCCAGAGCATTGTTCAGCCCGGCACCTGACATCATTTCCGGAATCATCGGGGTATAGGCAAAACGTGCTATCCCTACCGTGATGACCACAGCCATCACGCTGGCAATCAGGACCTTTACCTTCTCGGTCAGCATTCTCCACCCTCCTGTTTTCTGATGTTCATCAGATTAGAGGACAGAGATAGTCTATTCTTCATATAAAATGACAGATTACATATGAAACTCGACAACCATGAATACAGGCCTGAGCGATGAATAATACAATCACACAACTCTCGCCACCCGAGATGCACTCACTGCCACGCCAGGTCTATGTTCGCCAGCAGCTGATGCCGCCTCAACACCTGTTCCCGCCACATACACACGACTGGCACCAACTGCTCTACGCCACCTCAGGTACTTTGGTGACAAACCTTGAAGGCCAGCGCCTTTTCGTTCCGTCGGGCACAGCCGTATGGCTGCCGGCAGGGGTCGAGCACAGTACCTATACCGAATTCGGTGCCGAGCTGAAAAGCCTCTATATCGAAACAGGATTTAACGCACTCGACACAGCGATACCTCTGGTACTTGAGGTTTCCCCGCTGATGCGTGAACTGATGCTGGCTGCGGCCAACTTTGAGGTGGAATACCCACTGCACGGCTATGAGCACAATTTAATCCAGTTGATGCTGCAAACCCTGGGACGTCTGCCACAACGCGGGCACACCCTGCCCTGGCCCGCCGATACCCGACTGGCCAAACTCTGCACTCGGCTCTATGCACGCCCTGGAAAACGACCCGGTCTGAATCAGATTGCAGCCGAAATGGCGATGTCGACCCGCACACTGGAGCGGCACTTCCGTCGTGAAACAGGACTCACTCTGCAAGGCTGGTATGCTCGTCTGCGCCTGATGAAAGCCATAGAGATGCTGGGCACGGAGATGAGCGTCACCCGGATTGCGCTGGAGCTGGGGTACAGTGCTCCAGCCCCTTTCATCCTGATGTTTCGAGAACACTTGGGCGTCAGCCCCAACCGTTACCGTACCCAAAAGCAGCCAAGTTAACGGAACTTAGCACCCCACACTGTCACACATACATCAACGAGAAGAGCTATACCGACCCGGTGGTGCTTTAACTGTTTCTGCAGGTGCTCGCCAGCGGTCAGGCGGGGCTGGCACTGTGCGGCTTACTGCTTTAAAGATGCCTGTCACCCCCAGTACACAGCTTTTAAGCAGTCGCATGCACGCAACAGCGCGAAGTCGACGGCCTCGTGGCAGGTAGAATGACATATCAATACTGCCATTGTGACAGCGGCGAACCTTGCGTGTTTGCGAATCTGTAGCGGCAACCATCATCAAAGCCTCCCTGTGATCCTTGATGACAGCTTAGGCCCGCCCTTGTATTATGAATAACGATTAATTTAGATCGTATTGATCGTTATTCATAATGGATAGACCATGCCCCAGCCTAACTTGAGTACCGAGCTGCTGCGCACATTTGTCACAGTGGTCGATGAAGATGGTTTTATCCGCGCTGCCGAACGCCTGCACAAAACCCAGTCCACCGTCAGCCAGCAGGTTCGCCGTCTGGAGCAGGAACTGGATGTGGCGCTCTTCCGTACCGAGGGGCGCAAGCGCGTGCTGACCTCAACCGGCGAGACCATGCTGGGCTATGCGCGCCAGTTGCTTGCGCTGCAGGAAGACGCACTGGCCGCCATCACCGAGCAAAGTGCAGAAGGCGAGCTGCGTATAGGAGTGTCTCTGTCGCTGACCGAAAGCATGCTGCCCTCCATTCTGGCCCGCTTCAAGCAACACAACCCCGGCATTCGCCTGAATGTGCAGACCGACTACAGCAACAGCGTCTGTGAGGACTACGACGACGAACAGTACGACCTGGCCCTGATTCTCCGCCGTGATCGCAGTCAGGTGCGCGGTGAGCTGTTGGGCTACGAACAACTCATCTGGATTGGGCCGGCAGGCTATCAGTGGTCGAAAAACCGCCCTCTGCCACTGGTGCTGTTGAATGTGCCCTGTCTGTTCCGTGAGGCGACTTTGCAGGCGCTGGATGCCACCAATATCAGCTGGCGTACCGTGTATTCAACCACCAGCTTTACCAGCCTGATGGCAGCGGTGCGGGCCGGACTGGGTGTGACGGTCAGGACTCAGGGCGCGCTTGCAGAAGGGATGGAGAGCATTGGTTCGCAGCTTGGCCTGCCGGAATTGCCCCCGGTCTACATCGAGCTTCGCTATCGCAGCAAAGTACCCGGCTGCGAGCAGCTGGCACAGCTGATCCGCCATGAGCGGCTACAAGCCTGGTAAATCAGACCTTCAACATCTCTTCTGGCACCCCCGCCTGTACTGCGAGTTGGTGAGCTGTCTCAACTCGGGCACGAGCCTTGAGCGCCCGGCGCCGAGCCTGTTCCAGATCGTTTTGCCGTTGCGCCCACTCAGCCTGATCCAGAGTGGTATCGACTTCAGCAGCAGCCAAATCGGCCTCCATCTGCTCCAGATCGCCGGCAGTTAATTCGGCCAAGCGACGCGCATCATTCAGGACGTCCAGAGCACGAGCCCGCTCGGCCGCTTCCCCCTCTTCCGGTTCGGCATCCAGATCAATATCCTCGGCGGCCAGTACCGCCACACTGAGCGGCAGGGGTTCAAGCGCGACATTAAGGGGCTGCCCGTAACGGTCAACCGGTTCGTTGCGCTGCAGCCTGAACGGCAGAAACACCAGAGATGCATCCAGCGAATAGCGCTCCCGTGCGCCGGGGTCGGTATGATCAATCAGTACAGCCCGCGCATCAATGCGACTCTGCTCCAGGTAGTGGCGCACATCATCCGGTGTCGCGGTTGGGTCGTCCTCATCGCTGCGGGCGATCAGAATCCGCAGGCTGGCACCTTCCCATTCGGGCGTGCGCAACATGAGATGGCCCAGTAACAGCATCAGGTGACTGGACGCATCGCCCCACCACCATATATCGATGCGGCGCTGATCCGGCGGGATCTGTTCCAGTTGAGCCCAGCGATTTTCATCACCATCAAACACCAGCAGGCTGCAGCCCTCATGGAAAGCGGTCCAGAGGTGACGGGCAAAAATATGTGTGGCCTCAGCTGATAACGTGCGAGGATCATGTTCCAGCCAGTTAAGCAGTATCAGGTTGGCTCTGAGGCTGCCGAGACCAAAGCCTTGCAGCAAGGTCCGCAGCCCCGCATCGAATGTATTCACTGTCAGCGCCAGCGGCCAGGCATCGACCCTTGCACGCTGGATATCGTCAGCCAGCACTTTTTCTACCTCATCACGCTGGCGGCGCAACCGGAGTCCTTCACCCTCCAGCATTTTCACGGCAGTGACGAAACCACTGCCACCTTCCAGCCCTGCCGCCAGTTTCAACAGTGGCAAGCGGCGATGACTGCTGTCAGAAAACAGCAGAATATTCGGGCGCCAGTCACGTGGACTGTCAGGGCCATTGCGAATCGCAAGCAGATGCTGACGTATCTGCCGGGTGTGATACGAACGCCGTCCGTCCGCCCAGCGTGGCAGGGGCGCTTTCAGCTGAAGATAGCGATAGATCAGCGCCATGATACCCAATGCCACCATTCCGGCCAGCAGGTCAATTGCCAGCATGGCCACAAGACAGGCCAGCGCCCCCGCCAGACTGAGCAAGGGATGATAGAAACGAAAACGGGGACGGAACGATGGGCTCGCGGATTGTGCTTCAAACCAGGTCGCGTAGTTGATCAAGCCATAGGAGATAAGAAAGAACATCGACACCACAGGTGCAATGAGGTCAAGTTCACCCAAGCCGATGGTCATCAACGCAACCACGCCCGACAGCAATAACGCGCGGCGTGGATTGTCACTGGCACCACTGCCCTTGGAAAAAGGGTTGAGCAGCGGGAACAAACGGTCCTGCGACACCGACTGCAGAATGCGTGGCGCTCCCATGAACGAGGCCATGGCTGACGAGAGCGTTGCCGCCAGCACACCGGCCAGAATCAAGGGCGCAAACACCGCCACTTGCTGCATGGCGGCATAGTCCTGGCTCAGCACCTCTGCCGGCAACGCTCCGGCAAAGAGAAAGGCCGCCAAGAGATAGACCAGTATCGACAGTGCCACAGCACTCAAAGTGCCATTGGGAATGCTGCGCCCGGGATCACGCAGTTCACCCGACATGCTGACCCCTTGCGTAAAGCCGGTAACAGCCGGGAAGAAGATTGCGAAGAGCAGCCAGAAATCAACCTCACCCGGTGCTGACCAGTTGGCCGACAGCTGTTCGGCATCGAAACGCTCTACGCCTCCTATGAAGAAGGATACCAATGCCAGAGCCAGGATCACCATAATGCCGAACTGCAACCGAGTGGCCCAGTCGGCGCCTTTCCAGGCAAAGCCGAACAGCAGCAGTGCCGCCAGTGCAGCAATCAGCTGAACACTCCAGCCCGGCGCGCCCGGGATCATCCCGACCACTGCCTCGGCAAACCCGATACAGTAGAACCCCACCGAAACCGCTTGAGCCAGAAACAGCACCAGTCCGATCGCCCCGCCAAACTCCTGTCCCAGCGTGCGCGAGATCAGGTAGTAGTCGCCACCCTTCTTGACGTGCAGATTGGTAGCCACCGCCGACAGCGACAGGCTGGTCAGCACCGAGATCAGATTCGCTGCCAGCAGAATCAGCAGCATCAGTCCAAGCCCCGCCGCCCCGACTACATAGCCAAGGCGGAGGAACAGAATAATGCCGAGAATGGTGAGGATGCTGGGGGTGAAGACGCCTGCAAAGGTGCCCATGCGCCCGCCCGTCTCTGTCGCGGAACGTGACTCGGTGGTTCGCATCGTCAGACTCCTGTCGGATGGCGCCCATGTAAGACATCAGCATAACGGGACAGACGGCGACTTAACAGCATCCCCGTATCAACAGGCAACGCCACGCTCCAGTACCTTGCGCAACACGAAACTGGAGTGCACCCCCGTAACCCCCTCAATACGTGTAATGTGGT
The DNA here is from genome assembly GCF_017310015.1 of Marinobacterium iners. Classification (NCBI taxonomy): domain Bacteria; kingdom Pseudomonadati; phylum Pseudomonadota; class Gammaproteobacteria; order Oceanospirillales; family Oceanospirillaceae; genus Marinobacterium; species Marinobacterium iners. The sequence continues at coordinate 1,685,992 of NZ_CP022297.1, read as the reverse complement.
GAAGCAGAAGGTCATGGTAGGCGTCCATGTCCTCCACCAGCACCCGAAGCTGATAGTCGGCATCCTGGCCGGTGATGATCAGGCACTCCAACACCTGCGGCAGTTCGGCGATCCTGCGCTCAAAGTTCTCGAACCGCTCTGGCGTGTGCCGATCCATGGAAATATGCAGGATTACGGTGAGGTTCAGCCCCAGTTTTTTGGCATCAACCAATGCCCGATAGCCACGAATCAGACCATTCTCTTCCAGCGCCCGCACCCGCCGCAGGCAGGGTGACGGCGACAGACCGATACGGTCGGCCAGCTCCTGATTACTGATGCGGCCTTCCTGCTGCAAAATTCGCAAAATGGCATGATCATAGCGATCCAGTGTCGCCCTCTCTTCATGTATCGACATAAAATTGCTCTATAAAATAAATTTGAGATTTATATTGCCAAAAATAGACCAAAATAGCGCAATTTAGCAATCGCCTGACATCATAAATCCCCTATCATGTGTCCCATATTCAGTTTCGGTCCGCGCAGGCGCCAACGGGTTCTACCCGAGCCCTGACGGCGATGACAGTCCTACCCGGAATGTCTAATGCAGCGGCCCACCCCACAACCAATGGAGAGCAAAACCATGGCAAGTGCCAACTTTAACCATCGCAAATATCAGCCGGTTGAACCCGTCACCGGCTTTACCCGTACCTGGCCCGACCGTCAGGTGACCGAAGCCCCAATCTGGGCCAGTGTCGACCTGCGCGATGGCAACCAGGCCCTGCTGGAGCCGATGAACGTGGCCCAGAAGCAACGCCTGTGGCATTTGCTGGTCAAGCTCGGCATCAAGGAGATTGAGATCGGCTTTCCGTCCGCCAGTCAGCCGGATTACGACTTTACCCGCTGGTTGATCGAGGAAAACCAGATCCCTGATGACGTGCGCGTACAGGTATTGGTGCAGGCGCGTGAAGAGTTGATTGCTCGCACCTACGAGGCACTCAAGGGTGTGAAGCAGGCGGTGGTGCATGTCTACAACTCTACATCTCGCATCCAGCGTGAGCGTGTCTTCGGCATGAGCCAGGACGAGATCAAGCAGATCGCCGTGCGCGGTGCGCGCTGGGTAAAAGAGTATGCCTCTAAATACCCGGAGACGGATTGGACCTTCCAGTATTCACCGGAGAGCTTCACCAGCACAGAAGTGGATTATGCCGTTGATGTCTGTGAAGCGGTGATGGACGAATGGCAGCCAACGCCACAGAAGCGCTGCATTCTCAACCTCCCGACAACCGTCGAAGTTGGTCCGCCGAACCACTTTGCCGATCAGGTGGAGTATTTCTGCCAGCATTTGAGCCGCCGCGACAGCGCCATCATCTCGGTGCACACCCACAACGACCGTGGCGGTGCCGTGGCGTCCGCTGAGCTGGCCCTGATGGCTGGTGCCGACCGGGTGGAAGGGACTTTGCTTGGCAACGGTGAGCGTACCGGCAACATGGATATCGTCACGCTGGCGTTGAACCTGTACAGCCAAGGTGTGGACCCGCAGCTTGATCTGTCCAACCCGGACGAGATCATTCAGGTCTGCACCGAATGCACCGGCCTGCCGATTCACCCGCGCCACCCCTGGATCGGTGAGCTGGTCTACACGGCGTTTTCCGGCAGCCACCAGGATGCGATCCGCAAGTCACTCAAGCAGCAGCAGGATGACGAGCCCTGGCAGGTCGCCTATCTGCCGATCGACCCGGCGGATCTGGGCCGTGGCTATCAGGCGGTGATTCGCGTCAACAGCCAGTCCGGCAAGGGCGGCATGACCTTCCTGCTGGAGCGCGATTTCGGCATCAGCATCCCGCGCTGGCTGCAGCTGGAGTTGGCCCCGATCGTACAGAAAAAAACCGAGGAGCAAGGCGGTGAGCTGGACAGTCAGGTGATCCATGACCTGCTTGTCCAGCACTTCGTACAGGACAAGGTACCGGTGAGTCTGGACGGCTACCGCATCGAGCGTAGTGGAGATGCCGAAACCCTGGCGGCCGACATCAGCGTCGACGGCGAACAGGTGTGCATCGAGGGCAAGGGCAAGGGGGCCATGGCGGCCTTCATCAGTGCCTGGCAGACCCGCACCGGGCTCAGTATCCATGTGGTCGACTACGCCGAGCACGCCATGGGTGAAGGTTCGGACGTTGCAGCCGCCGCCTATGTCCAGCTGAACGTGGAGGGCCAGCGCGTCTGTGGCATGGCCGTGGATGCCGATACTGTCAGCGCCTCACTCAAGGCAGTGGTATCCGGCCTGAACCGCTGTGGTCAAGCAACTCGGATTGCCACCGCTAAGCAGACTCAACAGGCATGATTTTCAGGGGGCATCGTCAATCGGTGCCCCCTCCCCTTGCATACTGACGAATATCTGCTCACAGCAGGATCGATCAAGCCAGCATCACGCAGAGGGCACCGACTACGATCAGCCCCAGCCCCGCCAGATCACGACCATTGAGTTTCTCCCGGAACCAGCGCGCCGAAATCATCAAGGTAAACAGCACCTCAATCTGCCCCAGCGTTTTGACCAGCGCCACGGTTTCAAGGCTCATGGCCGTAAACCAGCCCAACGAACCGATACAGCTGAACAGCGAAATTGCAAACACCAGCTTTGGCCGCTGCCACAGCACGATCAGCGTATACGGCTCACGCAACAGCAGCCACGCCAGCAGCATAAGCGTTTGTGTGGCGATTACACAGAGCAGCACCCAGGCTGCGCTGTACAGAAACGGCAGTCCCAGCAACAGGCTGGCTTCACGCACCCAAAGAGTGGTCAACGCAAATGCCAGCCCACTGCCAAGCCCGGTTAGCAGGGTGCCAAATGACACATCTCGAAGGGCACCGGGATTGGTCATTAGCCAGAATGCCAGCGCGCCGATCAGTACACCGGCCCAGGCCAGCGGTGACAGCGGCGCGGCAAAAAACAGCGCTCCCAGTACCGCTGCAATCACGGCCTCGCTTTTGGCCAGTCCGACTCCGATGGCGTAATTGCGCTTGCGAAACAGTACCACCATCAAGGCTGTAGCAATGATCTGAGCAATGGAGGCCAGTACGATCAGCAGTATGAATGATCCAGTGAACGCGGGCATGGGCGCCGTTTCCCAGCGATACAGCAGCCAGAGATAAAACCCGGCCAAGGGGCTGGCCCAGATGAAACGTGCCAGCGTAACCCCAGCGGTACTTACATCTTTGCTCAGGCGGTTCTGAAAGGCGTTGCGCCAGGCCTGCATAAACGCGGCCAGAATGGTAAAGGGTATCCAAAGCCCCATGGGGCATCACCTATATGTGACAGAAGAGACAGGGAGACGCATTCTAGTGAATGTCCCGCTACTTTGGTACCAGCTCGGTGGCAGCCTCTTTCCAGCAACCGACGGCACCGGTAAAGTAAAAGCCATAAAAATAACGGATATTACACAATGAGCGAGATACAAAGGCCTGCACGCATTTTGCCGCTGCTGGTACTGGCGCAATTTCTGGGTACCGTAAACTGGTTGGCCGGCAACGCCATCATGCCGGCGCTGCAGAAGGACTGGGGCTTGCCCGACAGCGCGGTCTCCAGCCTGACTAACTCGGTACAGCTGGGTTTCATCAGCGGTGCATTATTGTTTGCCGTGATCGCACTGGCTGATCGCATCTCGCCGCGCATTCTGTTTTCACTTTGTGCCGGCAGCAGTGCCCTGATCGGTTACCTGCTGGGCTGTCATACCCATAGCTATGACCAGCTATTGTTGTTGCGTTTTCTCAGCGGCGTGATGCTGGCCGGAATCTATCCGGTGGGCATGAAACTGGCAGCCAGCTGGTATCCACAAGGACTGGGGCGTGCACTCGGCTATCTTGTCGGCGCACTGGTGTTGGGCAGTGCGTCACCGCACCTGCTGTCCGGTGTATTGGGCGATCACTGGCAGCTGGTTATTCTGGCTTCCGGTGCTGCTTCCGGTATCGCCGCGCTGATGATTTTGCTGGGGGTACCTGATGGCCCTGCACTGTATCGCGGCGCACCATTGCGCTGGCATGCACTGAGTCTTGCCCTGCGCCATCGTCCGCTGCGGCTTGCCGCCGGCGGCTATTTTGGCCACATGTGGGAGCTGTATGCGGTTTGGGCCTTTGCTCCAATCTGGCTGCTGGCCTGGAGCCGGGAGCATGAGACCGATCTCAATATCGGCCTGCTCAGCTTTTTGGTGCTGGGTGCCGGCAGTATCGGCTGCATTATTGGCGGCAAGCTGTCTGTCAGCTTGGGCAGTGGCCCGGTCGCCCGCGGCATGCTGATGCTGTCAGGATTCTGCTGCCTGCTTTCGCCGCTGATGTTCGCAATGCCGTTCCTGCTGGTGTTTGCGTTCTGGCTGCTCTGGGGCCTGAGCGTATCCGCAGACTCACCTCAACTATCGACGCTATCCGCCCAGAATGCACCGGCAGAGGTTATCGGCAGCGCCCTGACGCTGATGAACTGCATGGGCTATACACTCTCGGTACTGTCAGTGGCACTGCTCAGCCAACTGCTGGTCATGATCCCGGTACACTGGCTGCCCTGGCTGCTGCTCCCCGGACCAATTTTGGGCCTTTGGAGTCTGGCTCGACTGCGTCAGTCACAGCCAGAACCTACGCAATAATTGATCCGTTCAGTGCAACGATGCTTGCCTCAGGTCGACTGATCATGTCAACTTGATCAATATCTGATACGAACTGACAGGGATAGAAACAGTGACGCGTATACTTTCAGCCTGCCTGGCAAGTCTGTTTCTACTGGCACTGCTTATTGCATCAACAGCACGGGCTGACAATCTGACGCTGGACCAGCATGAACAAGCGCTTATTGACAGCGGCGAGCCCATTACACTGGCCGCCATGTATGACTTTGTGCCGTTTTCCTTTATTGAGGATGGCCAACACAAGGGGTTTGTCGCTGACCTGACTAAGCTGCTGGAACAGAAAACCGGTATGCGCATCGACGTGCATACCGGCGAGTGGTCCAACAACCTGCGCATGCTGCGCGAACAGCAGATCGATGTCATTGCCGATATCTCATTCAAACCCGAGCGCACCCCCTACACCCTCTACACCACGCCCTACTTTGAAATTCCCACCGTTGTGTTCACTCAAAAACACTTTGGCGAATACAAAAGCCTTGCCGACCTGTCCGGCAAGCGTGTTGGCGTACTGCAGAATATCTTTTACCTGCCTGAGCTTCGCTCCCACAACGATATTGAAGTGATCGAATTTGATGATTACGAGCGCCTTGTACGAGCGCTGGCCTTTGGCGAGGTGGATGCGGCAATCCAGAACCTGACCAGCGGCTACCACTATGCCTCACGTAACGCCTATACCAACATCAAGGTGGCGGGCGAATTCCAGTTGCGCAACGTGGGCCGCGAAGACCTACGCTTTGGAGTCCGCGTCGACAGGCCGGAGATCCGCTCACTGCTGCAGAAAGGAATGGACGCAATCACTGACAGCGAATGGGATAAGCTGATTGACCTCTGGGTTGGCAGTGAATCCCTTGGCTTTATTCGAAATGCCCGCACCGTTGCACTGACACCTGAAGAGCGCGAGTTCGTCAAGCAAATGCCAGCAATCCGGGTTCATAACGAAGAAAACTTTGAACCCTACAGCTTTTACGAAGACGGCAAGCCCCGCGGGCACTCGGTTGACCTGGTTCGACTTCTGGCCGAGCGGGCAGGCCTGCAGGTGGAGTTCGTCAGCGGCAAGCGCTGGGACGACTACCTGCAGATGATTCGCAGCGGCGAACTGGACGTCATGACCAATATCGTACGCTCACCCGAACGTGAGCAGTACATGCATTTTACAACTCCTTACCTGCGACTTGCGCAGGCGTTGTATCAGCACAGTGACAGTCAGCCCATCAACACCCTGGAAGAGCTGAAAGGCAAGTCACTGGTATTGCCCGACGGTTTCTTTCTGTACGAGCAGTTCAGCCGTGTGCCCGGAGTCAACCTGGTTGCGTCATCAGACAGCCTTGAGTCACTGATGATGGTCAGCACAGGCCAGGCAGATGCCACCATTGAGCTGATGAGTGTCGCCGATCATCTGAGTCAGAAGTATGGTGTTCCCAACCTGAAAACCCTCAGCACCCTGAACATCAAGGGTGGCGAACCGCTGTCACTGCATTTAGCTGTGCGCAAAGACCTGCCGCTGCTGCGCGATATTCTCCAGAAAGCGATGAACAGCCTGACCGAAAAAGAAAAGCGGGAACTGCAGCAAGAGTGGATTGCGCGCACCAACAACCCAACCCACTATGTTCACCTGACTGGCCAGGAGCTAGCTTGGCTCGAATCCAGAGCAGCACTGCGTATTTGCGTCCAACGCCACCGAATGCCATATGAACAGATCACCGAAGACGGCCGCCATGTAGGCGCCTTTGCCGACATGCTGGAAAAAATCCGCAACCATTCGGGTCTTAGTTTCCGCCTGGTGCCGGTAGACAACTATGCTACCGCCCTCAGCGCGCTGCAACAGGGGCACTGTGATCTGATCTCCAAATCACCCTTGTTGCCCAAGCAGCAAAGCCTTAGTTTCACCCAGCCTCTGTTCAACACCTCATTGGTGATCGCCACCCGGCTCGACGAGGTGTTTGTCAGCAGTGCCGAACAGCTTGAGCAGAAAACCATCGGCGTCGTCATGAATGACGACCCTCATCTCTGGTTGCAGCAATCCTACCCTGAACTTCAGTTGCATACTTATCCGGACCTGCCCACAGCGCTGAATGCCTTGAACGAAGGCGATATCTTTGCCGTGGCAGACACCTTGCCAGCCATGGCCCGCGGGCTGGGACAAAATTTCTTTGCCAATCTGAAGATCTCCGGCCAGATAGAGCCGAACTACACCGCCCGATTTGCAATGCGCGCAGAAGACGCAACTCTCAACCAGATTATGAACAAGGCCTTGATGTCGGTCACGGACGATCAGCGTGAATCGATCGGCAACCGCTGGATGACAGCACCCACCTATGCCGAGCGAACCGACTACACGCTGGTTGGCCAGATCACCCTTGCCACAGCCTTTGCACTTGTACTGATTCTGCTCTGGAACCGCAAGTTGTCACGGCTCAACAACACCATCCGCGAAAACAACCTTCAACTGCTGGATGCACATGAAGAGCTGAAGCTGAAAAACCGTATGCTGGAGCAGCTGTCAGTCACTGACCGACTGACCCGATTGAAAAACCGGCTCTATATAGAGCGGGTTTTTGACCAGGAGATCGCCCGCGCAGAACAGGGCGGGCAGTATGATTTTGCCGTGTTACTGCTGGATATCGACCATTTCAAACGCATCAACGATCACTTCGGTCATGCCGCCGGGGATGCCACCCTGACCGACTTCGCTACGATACTCAGGGGCAACTGCCGCGAACATGATGTCATTGCCCGCTGGGGTGGTGAAGAATTCATGGTGATCTGTCCCAACACGAACGCGGAAAGTGCCGAAACACTTGCCCAGAGCTTGTGTCGTGCGATCCGTGAACACAATTTTCCCCTGATTGGCCACTGCACTACCAGTATCGGAGTCACTGTCTGGCGCCCCGGTGATCGTCAGAAAAGCATGAGTATCCGTGCTGATACGGCACTTTATGCCGCCAAGGAAAGTGGCCGGGACCGCGTCTGCCATGAATTCTAGACCGACTTAAACGCTTTGCATTAAAGATGCTTTCAAGATACTCTTTATAAAGATGTTAAATTTATACACTTATAAGGAAGCATCATGCTCAGCCAAAACACCATCGAGATCGTTAAATCCACGGCACCCGTGATCGCCGAAGCCGGCCCCGCTATGACCGCTCATTTCTACGAGCGCATGTTCAGTCACAACCCTGAGTTGAAAGACATTTTCAACCTCACGCATCAGCAGTCCGGCCGCCAGCGCGAAGCGCTGTTCAATGCGGTCCATGCCTATGCGGCCAACATCGACAACCTGGAGGCGCTGCTGCCGGCCGTTGAAAAGATTGCGCAGAAACATACCAGTTTCCAGATCACGGCCGCACAGTACGATATCGTGGGGACTCACCTGCTGGCGACCATCGATGAGCTGCTCTCCCCCGGACAGGCCGTGATTGATGCCTGGGCCGAAGCCTACGGCGTGCTGGCCGGCATTTTCATTGACCGTGAAGAAGCCATCTACCAGGAAAGTGAGCAGCAGGCCGGTGGCTGGCGTGGCAAGCGCGCGTTTGAGTTGGTGGAAAAGTGCCGTGAAAGTGATGTGATCACCAGCTTCGTGTTCAAACCGGTGGATGGCGGTGCCGTAATGCCATTCAAACCCGGCCAGTATCTGGGGATCTATTTGAAGCCTGAAGGGTTTGACTATCAGGAAATTCGCCAGTACAGCCTGTCGGCTGCACCCGCCAGTGACCGTTACCGCATCTCGGTCAAGCGCGAGCCGGAAGGCAAGGTGTCCAACTACTTGCATGATCATATGCAAACAGGTGACCGCGTGGAGCTGGTGCCGCCTGCCGGAGACTTCTACCTGCAGGCACAGGCAGACACTCCAGTGACTCTGATCTCAGCTGGTGTTGGCCTGACACCAATGCTGGCCATGCTGGAGAGCCTGACCAAGCAGAGAGCCAGTGTGAACTGGTTCCATGCGGCCGAAAACGGTAGTCATCACGCGTTTGCAGAACATGTCAGTCAGCTGTGCAAGCAGCATGAGCATTTCAACAGCCAGGTCTGGTATCGGATTCCAGACGCGGCAGACAAGGCCGAATCACGCTTTGATCATGAAGGCCTGCTGGATTTGAACGCCGTGAAAGACACGATCAGTGACCCTCGCATGCAGTTCTACTTCTGTGGTCCGCTTGGCTTCATGCAGTATATTGCCGGCCAGCTGAAAGCCTTGGGGGTGGATGACAGCCGCATTCATTATGAGTGCTTTGGCCCGCACAAGGCACTTTGAAGACGTGTATCATTACCCCCTGAAACAATCAAGGCGCCCATGGGCGCCTTGATTGCTGGATGCGAGGCAATTCAGCAATCAGACACGAATATCGATATTCTGTCCAACTGAACTGGTCGGATCGACTGTAGGCACGGGTGCTGCACTCTGTATCAATTGCAGAGCCTGCTGCCCGGTTGCCTCAATCTGGTCCTTCACCATCGAGTTGATCTTGGTGGCATGGCTCGCCTGAGTCTGCATGTTACTCATGGCGGTGCTCATTGAAGCGATATCCATGGATACCCTCCTTTACTTAAAGAATATGACACCATACTACGACATCTGTGTGTGACATAACAGCTTAGGGCCCATCCCGCTGATGAAGATTATTCACGCACAAGAATCAGCCTTATGGCATCCAGCCTTAGCTCGGCACTTTCCAGCGCGGCAGCCATCTGCTCGGTATCTGACTGCAATGCGGCAAGCTCTTCAGGACGCACCATAGGATTGACCTCTGCCAAGGCTGCCAGCCGCTGATATTCAGCACTGCGTTGCTGTTTCAGCTGCTCCAGCGCTTCGCCACGCAGCTTCACCAGCGCATTTGCTACCAGTGGGTCGGCCTGTTTCAACTGGGCACTGATCTGTTCCCGCGCCAGGCGGACCATTTTCTGACCGGTATTGCGGGTCACTGTTTCCAGCAGCTGATTCAATGGCTGATGTCCGATCATGCCTGCCAGATCACGCCCTTCCTGATCCAGCAGCAGACGCACGCTGCCACTGGGCAGATAACGTTCCAGCTGCAGCTGGCGTGGTGCCGGACAGCTCAGCTCATATACAAGTTCCAGCAGTAAAGTGCCCGCCTGCAGCGGCGGCAGTTTAAGGGTGCACACCGCGCTGTTGCCCAACTCACCACGACCGATCAGCTCCATGGTGCCGGTCAGCAGAGGATGCTCCCAGCTCATGAACTGGATATCTTCCCTTGCCAGCGCACGCTCACGACTGAACGTGAGGGTCAGTCCCTCCTCGGGCAGGCCCGGCAGCTGACACAGCATGTGATCACCAGGGTGCAACACCAGCCCGTCCGGCCCGTGCGGTTGAGTATCAACGCCAAAACGGTCAAACAGTTTTTCCGCAAACGCCTGCAGCTCACGACTGTTTTCTGCCGCAGCCACTTCATCCAGCAGCTGCTGGGCCTGCTCCGGCCGACAACTGCTTAACTCGAGCAGCCGGTCACGACCGTTCGACAGGTCGAGTTCCATTGACTCACGTTCGTGTCGGGTATCATCCAACAGCGCCTGCAATGCCTCAGCATCCTCTGGCTGCTGCAGGCACCGCAGCAGTCGAGGAGCAAAGCGGCGGTAAAGTGCATCACCCACGGCACAGACACGGCTAAAGGCGTTGAGTCCTTCGTCATACCAGCGCAGCAGCACCTCACTGGTACCGCCGGTATAGACAGGCACATGGATCTGAATATCATCACACTGACCAATACGGTCCAGACGCCCGATGCGCTGCTCCAGCAGGTCAGGCGTCAGTGGCAGATCAAACAGCACCAGATGTTGGGCAAACTGGAAATTGCGGCCTTCACTGCCAATTTCAGAGCAGACCAACACCTGAGCACCCAATTCCTCTTCGGCAAAATAGGCCGCTGCACGGTCTCGATTGACCAGACTCATGCCTTCATGGAATACGGCAGAACGCACACCTTCACGCAGATTGAGGTGATCTTCCAGCGCTACAGCCGTAGCGGCATGAGCACATATCACCAATACCTTGCGGTTGCGATTCAGGCTCAGCCACTCGACCAGCCATTCAACCCGCGAGTCCACTTCGAGCCAGTCATCACCGATGATTTTTTCCGGATGCAGCCAGGCCTCGGGAGCCACCTCCTCATCAAACAGGGCCAGCTCGGGTGGCATTTCCAGTGAATGCACCTGCAACTGGCGTTGAGGAAAACCACTGACAGTATCGCGGGTGTTACGAAACAGAACCCGCCCTGTGCCCTGACGATCAATCAACTGACGGATCAGTCCATCCAGCGCCTGTGACTGCTGGGCTTCGGGCAGCTGCAACCAATCCTCTACCGCCGCGTTGCCAAGGCGCTCAGCCAGAGCCTGACGCAGGTGCACATCAGCCCGCAGGACACTGGCCCCGTCATCACCCAGCAAGGGTTCGATCAGACTATTCAGCTGCAGGTAACGGTGTTCCTCATCAAGAAACTGCTGCAAATCAGGATAACGGGCCGGATCAAGCAGGCGCAGACGGGCAAAGTGGCCTTCAGGCCCCAGCTGCTCAGGCGTCGCCGTCAACAGCAGAACTCCTGGCGTCTTCTCTGCCAGTGCTTCGATGGAACGATAGGCATGGCTTGGCGCTTCCTGGCTCCAGCCCAGATGGTGAGCCTCGTCAACCACCAGCAAGTCCCAGCCGGCTGCCTGGGCCTGCAGCTGGCGCGCATCCGAGCGTGTCAAAAGCGACAGCGGGCAGATCACCAGCTGGCTGGACTCAAACGGGTTAGCCTGACCGCTCAGTTCAATATCAACGCAGCGCGCCTCATCCAGCAGCGTGAACATCAGGTTGAAGCGGCGCAGCATCTCTACCAACCACTGGTGTACCAGTGAGTCTGGTACTACAACCAACACACGGCTGGCACGCCCACTGATCAGACGCTGATGGATTACAAGTCCGGCTTCAATGGTCTTGCCAAGCCCCACTTCATCCGCCAACAACGCTCTCGGCGCCAGGCGCTGACTCAGCTCACTGGCAATATAGAACTGATGCGGCAGCAGCTGTACACGAGCACCCAACAAACCGTGTGCAGCCGAAGCTCGAAGCCGATGCTGTTGCTCAAGTATTGCGACGCGCAGCTTGAACAGGCCATTGCGGTCAATCTGACCGGCAAACAGCCGCTCCTGTGGTCGGCTGAAATGAACGGCACTGTCAAGCTCCAGTTCAGGCAAAATGACTTCTTCGCCCGCCTCATCAACGCCACGGTAGATGAAGCACTGGTTATGCTCCATCCGCTCAACCACCTCCATCGCATCTCCCAGCATATTGCAGACCCGGTCTCCGGGTTCATAGGCAACACGACTGAGAGGGGCGTTATCGGCGGCATAGGTACGAGTTTCTTCTGCAGCCGGAAAACGGATCTCGACACGGCGGTTGGCATATTCGACGACGATGCCCAGACCAAGCTCTGCTTCACTGTTACTGATCCAGCGCTGTCCGGGTACAAATGGCGGTAGTGACAAAATGTGGCTCCCTTGAATTCAGGTCGGCAATTTTAGGCGCTTGGCGGACAAGACTCAAAGCCTGATCACCAAAGTGGCTCAATCCGGCACAATTAAGGCTATTCTCTGCTGCAATTGAGGCAATAATTCCTGCTCGAACCAGGGGTTGCGCCGCAACCACAGATTATTACGCGGGCTTGGGTGGGGTAAGGGTATGCGGGCTGGTCCAAATTCCTGCCAACGACTGACCCGCTCGGTGAGGTTCATACCCTTGCCCAAATGCCATTCCTGAGCATAGCGCCCCACCAACAGGGTCAACTCAATGTCAGGCAGTTCCGCCAGCAACTGTGCTCGCCAGGCCGGGGCGCACTCAGGCCGAGGAGGGTTGTCACCTGACTTGCCGCGGCCGGGATAGCAAAAACCCATGGGCACAATCGCCACCCTGGATGGATCGTAGAACTGGTCACGGGTCAGACCAAGCCAATCTCGCAGGCGATCACCACTGGCATCGTTGAACGGTATACCGGTCTCATGCACCTTCACTCCAGGTGCCTGCCCGACAATCAGCAACCGTGCCCTGCTGTCAGCCTGCACCACTGGCCTGGGGCCAAGCGGCAGCTGGTCAACACAGATACGACAGGCACGCACTTGCCGCAGCAATTCAGGCAGTGACATCAGCAAAGTCCTCCACTTTGTTCTCCACAGCCCCGTTGTATCATATTGATACCCGTGTAGAAGCCATTTTAAATACGTGGGTTTTGTTGTACTGTCCGATAATACAAACATGTCTGTCGAGAGGGATCTTTCATGAAACAGCAGATTCACCGGCTGCTGGGTCTTGTACTTGTGGCACTGGCCACACTGTCACAGGCCGAACCTTTCACTCCCTCACCCGCCACTCCAGCCCAGCTGGAGGCCATTCGTGAGGGTGGGTATGTCCTGTTCATTCGTCACGGCCCAACCGACTCCAGCCAACCGGATCAGGTGCCGATTGATCTTGACGATTGCAGCACGCAGCGCCCGCTGTCCGATGCTGGCCGTGACATCATGCGTGATGTCGCCCACCAGTTTCATCTGGCCGACATCCCTTTCAGCGAGGTGTACAGCAGCCCACTGTGCCGAGCCTACCAGACAGCCGCCATTATCTTCGGTGACGACGGTTATCGCGTAGATCAGAATTTGATGTATGTTGCAGCGCTGACCAGCCGTGAGAAACAGCCAATCATTGCGCGCACGCATGAACTTATGAGTACGCCGGTAATACCGGGCAGCAATCGCATTATGGTTGCCCACGGCCCGAACATGGTTGAAGTGATGCAGTACTTCCCGGTCGAAGGCACCCTGGTCATTATTCGCCCCCATGCCGATGGCAGTGGCTTTGATTATATTGCCAGCATCGAACCCGACCACTGGGCCCACCTGCTGAAAACGGCGGACTGAGCCTCATGCGCGCGGGCAAAACCATTCTGATGATGTTCCTCCTGCCCGCCCTGCTGGTACTGTTCATGGGGATACTGCTGGGCTACCTCTCCCTGAACAGTCTACGCCAGCAACAACAGGACAGCAGTGCAGCCCTGGCACTGGACCTTGCCACCATCCACCAGGAAGCCAGCTTTAATCGTGATATCGCCCACCTCCATAGCCGTGTCATCAAGGTCCTGGACGGGGCTCGCAAGCGTGAACTGACTGAGGTCGAAGTCTATTACGCCCACCGGGATTTCGTGGATGAATTGGCCGAAATAAACACCCGGGTTGAAACCCTGCGACAGTCCAGCCTGCTCAAGGAGGTCAATCACAATTCGGTCACTCGGCTGGCAGAAGAGTTCGAAGCCTATCGCAACATGGTGATCATGGCCACGGAGATTGCCGCCATTGATCCGGATACCGCCAATCGTTTCTTCGCCACGGCACAGCAAAGTTACAATGAATTTTCGCAATTTACCGGCCGAATCTCGGTACTGCTGACGGAGCGTGCCCTGCAACGAGAGCAGGAAAGCCAAACCCGTTACGACCAGACATTCCTGCGCATTCTGGTCATGAGCTTACTGGCGGCACTGGTGATTACCCTGATCGTGATTGTGGTGGCCCGCATGATCAGCAGCCGAGTAAGGGACATCGCCGACGCACTAAGCCAACTGGCGTACAACCAGAATGCCAGCCTGAAGCTACCCGCCATTGAGCGCCTGCAGCGCAAGTCCAAGGGCGAGTTTGGCCGCATTGCGGGCGTGCTTTTGGGCTTTCGTGATGATCTGGTGCGCCGCATCCAGGCCGAAGAGGCCAATCATCGTCTGATCTTTTACGATGCACTCACCGAGTTGCCCAACCGCCGCATGCTGCAGGAGCAGTTGATACACTTGACCAGCAGCGAGAGGATGAAGAACTACTACGCTCTGTTATGGGTCGATCTGGACCGTTTCAAGCTCCTTAACGACCTTCGTGGCCACCAGGCAGGCGATAGATTTCTGATTGAACTTGCACGAAAAATACGCACTCTATTGCGAGAAGGCGACCTGCTGGCACGTGTCGGCGGTGACGAATTTGCCATTCTGGTCGAACTGCCACAAAGCAATCGCTCGCTGGCGGCAAGGGAAGCAGAGCAGATCGCACAGGAGTTGCGCTGCGGCCTTGAAGGCGAGTACTCAATCGAGGACTTCAATCATTTCCTCAGCGTCAGCATCGGCATTGCACTGTTTACCGACCGCCAGTTTGAGAGTGAAGCTCTGCTTGGGCAGGCGGAGCTGGCCAAGTATCAGGCCAAGGCTGCCGGTCGCAACACTGTCAGCTTTTACGACCCACAGATTCAGGCCGAAATCAGCCAGCGTGCCGAACTTGAAAACGAACTGCGCCAGGCGATCGACCGCAACGAATTGGAACTCTTTTACCAGCTGCAGTTCGATCATCGCAGCCAGCCAATCGGTGCAGAAGCGCTACTGCGCTGGCGTCATTCGGAAAAGGGACTGGTATCTCCTGCACAGTTTATTCCTCTGGCAGAAGAAACCGGCCTGATTGTACCGATTGGCAGCTGGGTTCTGAAAACCGCCTGTGAACAGCTTTGTCGCTGGCAAGGCAACCCGCTCACCGCTCACCTGCAACTCGCGGTTAATGTCAGCGCACGCCAGTTCCGACAGCCCGACTTTGTAGACGAGGTTGAGTCCACATTGGCACAAAGTACAGTACCGCCCGGCAAGCTCAAGATTGAACTGACCGAATCCACCGTTCTCGACTACGTTGAGGAAACCATCAGCAAGATGGCTCGGCTCCGAGAGCATGGAGTTAAGTTCTCGATGGATGACTTCGGCACGGGATACTCATCACTTCAGTACCTGAAGCGATTGCCACTGGACCAGATTAAAATCGATCAGTCTTTTGTGCGTGATATAGATACGGACAACGACGATGCCATGATCATCAAGACCATCATCGCCATGGGCCACGCCCTGTCTCTGGACGTTATCGCAGAAGGTGTCGAAACCGAGCAACAGCGCACCATCCTTGAAGCCTATGGCTGCCAGCACTATCAGGGCTATCTGTTTGCTCGCCCCCTGCCACTGACTGAATGTGAACAGCTCCTGCAAGCAGGACCGAAACCCGTCCATTGACGATCTGCCACTTTGTATTTAGATTTATCTAATATACTCAAAGGGGCTTTCTCATGTTACCTGCATCGCTGCAACGCCTGCTTACTGTTCTGCTGTTGGGCCTCGCAAGCCATGTCACCGCAGCCGAATCTATTGAGACCGTCTTAGTCGAGCGACGTGCCCTGGAAGAAAAAGTTCAGCTCGATGGTGTTATTGAAGCGGTGCAACAGAGCACGGTTTCGGCTCAAACCAGTGGTCGCGTCATCGCTCTGCCCTATGACGTGGACGATTCAGTACCCGCCGGAGCCTTGATCGTACAGCTCGAAGACAACGAGCAGCAGGCGCGGCTGCAGCAGGCCCAGGCTGCTCTCACTGAAGCCGAAGCGAGCCTTGCCGATGCGCGCCAGCAGTTCAGTCGCAGCCGCTCGCTGCATGAACGACGTCTGATCGCGGACCAGGCACTGGATCAGGCTCGCAACAAGCTCAGCGCCAGCGAAGCACGTCTGGCTGGTGCTCAGGCAGCAGTTGCCGAAGCCCGCAAGCAACTGGACTATACCCGTGTTACCGCTCCCTATGGGGGTATTTTGACGGAGCGCCATGTAGAACTGGGTGAAAGCGTCAATCCTGGTCAGCCTCTTCTTAGCGGACTTTCACTGGAACAGCTGCGTGTAGCGGTAGACCTGCCACAACAATATGCCGGTATTGCCCGCGAGCAACGAATGGCCCGCGTGACCCTGCCCGATGGCGATATGCTGTCTACCGGCAAAATGACTTTCTACCCCTATGCGAACCCGACAAGCCACAGCTTCCGCCTGCGCATGACACTGGATGAACCCGATGCACGTCTGTTTCCGGGCATGCTGGTCAAGGTCAGCCTCCCGGTTGCCACTCGTGAAGCGCTCTGGATTCCAGTCACCAGCCTGCTGCATCGCAGCGAGCTGAGGGCTGTGTTTGTGCTCGATGGCAGTGATAATCCTCGCTTGCGTCAAATACGCACCGGTGTTCGTAACGGTGGCCTGGTCGAGATTCTCGCGGGCCTGAGTGAGGGAGAGCGCTTAGTGGCCAATCCGTTGCAACTCAGCGGACAGCCTGCATTGAATATGGGCGAGGAGTATCGGCCTTGAGCACTTCACTGCCTCCTGTCGGCCCTTCGGGCGCGATCGCCCGTGTATTTCAGAACTCGCGCCTGACACCTTTGCTGGCCCTGCTGGCCATACTGCTCGGTATTCTGGTACTGGTGTTCACTCCCAAGGAAGAAGAACCCCAGATCGACGTGACACTGGCCGATATTCTGGTCGCCCTGCCCGGAGCCAGTGCCGCAGAGGTCGAGAACCTGATTTCCACGCCCGCCGAACAGGTGATGAGCGAGATCGAAGGCGTCAAACATGTCTATTCGGTATCACGTCAGGGGCAGGCCGTGATCACTGTGCAGTTCAAGGTCGGCGTCAGCCGTCAGGAGGCACTGGTTCGACTCTATAATCAGGTGTATTCCAATCAGGACTGGCTGCCTGCCGACCTTGGCGCCAGCCCGCCTCTGGTCAAGCCCAGAAGTATCGACGACGTACCGATCATGACGCTGACCCTGTACGACCCGCAGCAGCGATACGGTGGCGAAGAGCTGACCCGCCTGGCGCACATGCTGGAGGTGGCACTGAAGCGGATACCCGGTACGCGAGATATCTACACCGTTGGCGGTGTGCCTGATCGGGTTGACGTGCACTTCGATCCTGCCCTGTTGGCCGGCTATAGCCTTGGACTGGATGATATCGCGCTTGCACTGCAGGCCGCCAACAGCAGCTCACAGCCCGTCAGAATTACCCGTGACAACCTCTCCATTCCGGTGCAGGCAGGCCTGCTGCTGGAAGATGTCGAAAGCATCCGCAGCCTGGTGATCGGCATGCATCAGGGAGCCGCCGTTTTCCTGCGTGATGTCGCCAAAATCAGCAGGGGCAGTACGGTACCCGATCGCAGCGTCATGCTGGGCTTCGGTCCGGGCAAAAGCGCGGCAAAGTCCGGCACTGTCGGGCAGGTCTATCCCGCCGTAACACTGGCCATTGCCAAGCAGCCCGGTGAAAACGCGATTAACATCACCGAAGCCATTGAAGCAAGGCTACAGCTGCTAAAAAACCGCGCACTGCCTGATGACATTGAGGTGGTAATCACACGCAACTATGGCGAGACCGCCTCGGTCAAGGCACGCAAGCTGATTACAGACCTGATCTCAGCCACTCTTTGCGTAATGTTGTTGGTGCTGGCTGCCATGGGCTGGCGCCAGGCCACTATCGTTGGTGCTGCTGTACTGGTAACCCTGCTGCTGACGCTAGTGTTTTCATGGGCCTGGGGTTTTACATTGAACCGGGTCTCTCTGTTTGCACTGATCTTTTCAATCGGGATACTGGTGGATGACGGCATCGTCATCACCGAAAACATCAACCGGCGCATACAGAACTCCCTGCATCCGGTGAAGGATATCATTCCGGTTGCTGTAGACGAGGTGGGGGCGCCAACGATAATGGCCAGTCTGACCATTATGGCGGCCCTGCTCCCCATGGCTTTTGTCAGCGGTCTGATGGGACCATACATGAGCCCTATCCCGATTAATGCATCAGCCGGCATGGTGATTTCACAGGTTGTTGCCTTTGTGGTTGCCCCCTGGCTGGCCCTGCGTCTGCTGCACCATCGCCGGGGCGCACAGGCCAATGAAACCGGCAGCTCGGGTGATGGTGTCAACCCGACTACACTCCGGCTTTTCAGCCGACTGCTGACTCCGTTCTTGGGGGCTCACCGGGGCCGCCGGGCACTGCTGGCAATGGTGGTAATCGGCCTGACCTTACTGGCCGTCGCCCTGCCGGTGTTCCAGCTGGTGATTCTGAAGATGCTGCCGTTTGACAACAAGTCGGAGCTGCAGGTCGTTGTCGATATGCCGGAAACCGCTCCGATGGAAGAAACCCAACGCCTGCTGCTGTCACTGGGGCAACACCTTGAGACGGTACCTGAAGTTGCAAACTGGCAAAGCTATGCCGGCATCTCGGCTCCGATCAACTTCAATGGGCTGGTACGCCAGTATTATCTGCGCAGCGATCCCTGGCAGGGAGATCTGCAGGTCAATTTGGTTACTGAGAGTCAGCGCGAGCGCCCATCACATAACATTGCTCAATCGCTTCGTCACCCCCTGCAGGCCATCGCCGAGCCTTTTGGCGCTTCGGTAAAAATTGTCGAGGTCCCACCCGGCCCGCCTGTCATGTCACCTCTGGTGGCCGAGGTATACGCCGCTGATGCAACCAGACGTGCGGAGCTGTCGCTCCAGTTGATGGCGCAGATGCAGCAGATCGAGGGACTGGTCGATATCGATTCAACACTGGAAGCTCCGGCGAAACAGTGGCAGCTGGTGGTTGATCGCGCTCGCGCCGCCCGGCTGGGAGTTTCTCAGGCACAGGTAGTGCAAGCATTGCAGACAGCACTTGGCGGCAACAACCTGAGTTACCTGCATGACGAACACGCCAAATATCCGGTCCCAATTCGGGTCATTCTGCATGAAGGCGACAAAGCACAGCCATCGGCACTGCTTTCGCTGCAACTGCGCAACCGTGAAGGTCTGTTGATACCACTGGCCAGCTTCGCACAGATTGTTGAGTCAGACTGGGACGCAGCGCGCTATCACAAGGACCTGCTGCCGGTAACCTATGTCACGGCGGACATGGCCGGTGAGATCGACTCTCCACTCTATGGCATGTTCCGCATGGTGAATGCACTGAATCAGCAGGAGGATGCGCCGGAACAGTTCTTTATTCGCCAGCCCGACCTGCCGGAGCTTGGCACACTGAAATGGGACGGCGAGTGGCAGATCACCTATGAGACGTTCAGAGACATGGGACTGGCCTACAGTGTCGGCGTGTTCATGATCTTTGTGCTGCTGGTGGCCCAGTTCCGCTCTTACCTGATGCCGCTGGTAATCATGGCCCCCATTCCGCTGACGCTGATTGGGATTCTGCCTGGCCACGCCCTGCTGGGTCGAGAGTTTACCGCAACCAGCATGATCGGCATGATCGCGCTGGCCGGCATCATTGTGCGCAACTCCATACTGCTGGTGGTATTTATTCGTCAGTTACAGGATGAAGGGATGGGACTGGAAGACGCCGTAGTGATGGCGGGAGCTGTCAGAATCAAGCCCATCGCACTAACAGCCATTTCAGCGATGGTGGGCGCCTGGTTCATTCTTGGCGACCCGATTTTTAACGGACTGGCGATCTCGCTGGTGTTTGGTCTTGCCATGTCGACGTTGCTGACCATCATCGTCGTGCCGCTTTTGTATTATGTGCTTGCACGCCGCCGCTGGCTATAACGCGGCGGCAATCACTGCGCAGTTTCAGTTTCAGTTTCAGCTTCGGCTTGCCACTGCTTTGACCACTTCAGTAGCCAGGTCGGCAGTTCATCTTCCGGCATCGGTCTGGCGATGGCATACCCCTGGCCCAGCTCACAGCCCAGCTCCAGCAACGCCTGGCAATGGGCCTGAGTTTCGACCCCTTCGGCAATAACAGAACGTCGAAAGGCCTGAGCCAGGCGGATGACACCATCCAGGATTGCCAGGTCATCCGGATCATCAAGCATGTCACGCACAAAACTGCGGTCGATCTTGAGCAGCTCAGCCGGCAAACGCTTAAGGTAGGTCAGCGACGAGTAGCCGGTACCGAAGTCATCCAGAGCAAAGCCCACACCCAGGCGCTGGCAGGCAGTAATGATGTCCGATATCTGCACCACGCCATCCAGTGCCGTGGTTTCCAGAATTTCCAGCTCCAGATCTCCGGGCTGAATCGTTGGTCGCTGCTGCAGTTCTTTGTCCAGGCGCTCAACAAAACTGGCATGTTGCAAATGGATGGCGTCAATATTGATACTCACCTGCAATCGCATGCCAGCCTGTTTCCAGCTGACCTGCTGATCCAGAGCCGTACACAACACCCAGTGGCCCAACTCGATTGCCAAGGGGTGGTTCTCAATCACGGGAAGGAAGGCTGCCGGTGGCAACAAGCCGCGTTCAGGATGCTGCCAGCGAATCAGTGCTTCACATCCAATTACCTCACCGGTCCGCATGTTGACCTTGGGCTGGTAAAACAGCCTGAACTCTTCGCTGTACAGGGCATCCCGTATGCGCTCCAGACTTTCATGCTGATCACGTACTGCGCGATCACGCTCTACATCAAACAGATGGTAACGATTCTTGCCCGCCTGCTTGGCCTGATACATCGCCTGATCTGCCTGACGCTGCAACTGGTCGGCATCCAGCGATTCCTGCTGCGGGTAGAAAACCACGCCAATACTGGCGGAAACGGCCAGCTCAAGCTCATCCAACTGGACCGGCTCGGCAGCAGCCTGCAAAAGCCTCTCGAGTACCGGAGTGCTCGCATCCGGATGCTCAAGGTTCTGCAATACGGCAACAAATTCATCCCCGCCCAGACGGGCCAGAGTATCCTCATCGCGCATCACTCGCTTCATGCGCCGTGCTACCTGTACCAGAAGCTGGTCACCCACCGCATGGCTATGAGTGTCGTTCACGGCCTTGAACCCATCCAGGTCAATAAACAGCACCGCGATACTGGTGCCATGACGATTGGCCTGTGCCATGGCCTGCTGCAGACGATCCGCCAGAAGTGTACGATTGGGCAAGCCGGTCAGCGGGTCGAAGTGGGCAATCTGCTCCAGCTGTTTTTGCTGCAGCTTCAGGGTTGTAATATCAGAGAGCAGCGCCACATACCCCTGCAGGCGACCGGCCTCGTCATAAAAAGCATTTACTTTCTGCAGTACGGCATAAAGCTCACCAGCCTTATGTCGGTTCCAGACCTCACCACTCCAATGGCCATCACGCTGCAGAGCCTGCCACATGCTGTCATGGAAGTGCTTACCCTGAAGGTCAGAGTTGAGGAAGGCGGGGTTACGCCCCACCACCTCGTCGGCATCATAGCCCGTTGTGCGGGTAAAGGCGTTGTTGACGCTGACAATATTGCCGTCAGGGTTGGTAATCATGATGCCTTCATTGGCATTATCAAATACGCTTGCAGACAAGCGCAGCTGGCTTTCATGTAGCTCTCTGCGTCTCAGGCTCACCAGCAACTCTGCAAACAGTTTCAGCAGGGCTACGGTTTCGCTGCCAAACTTGTCTCGGTGGCGCATGGAGGATATACCGATAAACCCAGTGCAGCGGCCCCTGACCATCAACGGCTGACCGATCAGGCTTTTGGTACCCTGTGATTTCAGTATTTCGACAATAAAAGGGTCAGGAACCTGTTCCAGGTCCGCTATGACAACCGGCTCGCCTCTTCCATGCAGGGCAATCCAGTTGGGGAATTCACTCATCGGGAGCTGCTGCAGCTTGTGTGCTCCTGGCTCCACACCCTCGGCGCACCACTCAAGCATCATCGAAGCGGTTTTTCCCTCGAAGTCATATTCGAACAGGTAGCAACGGTCAGCATCAAAGAAGCTGCCAATTTCACACAGGGCATCATCAAGAGCGGATTCAATCTGATTCAGCGGCAGGTTGATGAATCGGCTGGAGAACTTCAACACAACCTGCCGATAGCGGTCCGCCTGTGCAATCAGTTGCTCCGCCTCATTGCGCTGCATCTCGGCACTGACCCTGTCTACAAAGAGCTGAATCAGATTGGTTGCAATCTGTGGCTGCAGCAACGGCTTTCGACTCATAACAACCAGCAGCCCAACCGCTTGCTGCTGTTTATCAAGCAACGCACTGCCAATATAGGCTTGTGCATCCATCTCCGCGAGCATGTAATCTTCAGGGTATTTCGTCTGAATATCAGTGGCACAAACAAGTTGGTGCTGTTTCAACACATCAGAACAAGGGCTACCGTGCAGGTCATAGCTGAAACAATGGATGCTGCCTTCATCGGACCAACCCGCCAGTACTTCGGCCCGCTCACAGTCTTTTTCAAACCGCGCGACAAAGGCATACTCAAGCCCGAGAGCGTCAACAAGGTGCCGACAGACCGCTTCATAAAAAGCTTCTCCGGCGAGCGGCGCAAAGGTGGTTGCCAATGCTGTCAACGCCTGCTGAGTGAGCTGCTGCTCAGTAATGTCCTGCACCGTCCCCAGCGTCTGCACGGGTTCACCCTCGGGGGTGTACAGGGTTTCAGCACATACACTGACATGTTTCACGATATCACCCGGCAGTAACAGCCGGTGCTTGATCTCGTAGGTTTTCCCGCTTCTAAGCGCCTTACTGTACACATCCCGGATCCGCTGCCTGTCTTCAGGGTGCAGCCGCGACAGCGCCTTGCGATAGCTGGAATCACTCTCAGATGGATCAAGGTCCAACAGCCGGTACATCTCATCAGAACAGGTGAAACGCTGATTGATGTGATTCAATTCCCAACTGCCCACCCTGGCAATGCGTTGAGCCTCCCTCAGGCGCTCACTGCTCAGCTCAAGCGCCGCTGTTGTTCTGCGTCGCTCCCGCTCCAGCTGACGTCGCCGCTGGATATTCAGAGCCAGGGCAGTAATGACCACCGCCTGTATCAACAGGGCACCCGCCAGCAGCCAGATCTGCAGCTTACGATTGCGCTCCAGTTCATTTACCTGAGCGTCCACCATCGCTTCCAGACGCTCCTGGTAGTGCCACAGATCCTGGGCTTCATGCCGGCCCGGGGTAATATCGTTGATGATGGAGAACAGCAGGTTCTGCTCGTTGAAATGGTAAGGGCGGGAGTGAACCTCTACGGTTCGAATTTCGCCACTGGCAAGGCGGTGACGGAAAAGAAAGTAATTGCGGCCCTCAGCCTGCGCCAAAATCCGTTCTTCTGCCACCTGTTCGGCAGTGAAGGTATTGATCTGCTGGATGGTCATCTGTTCCAGCTGTTCAGTCGAATACCCGTAGAACTCGGCCGTGGCATCATTGGCTTCAACGATGCTGCCGGTGTCCGGTTCAATAAGCAGCATCATGACACCGGACTCACGGAACACCCGTTCAAACTCGGGACCTTTGGCAACCACGGAAGCAAGCCCT
This sequence comes from Marinobacterium iners, assembly GCF_017310015.1. Lineage (NCBI taxonomy): Bacteria > Pseudomonadati > Pseudomonadota > Gammaproteobacteria > Oceanospirillales > Oceanospirillaceae > Marinobacterium > Marinobacterium iners. Next base: position 1,662,299 of record NZ_CP022297.1, on the reverse strand, counting down.
GTCATCACCAGTACCATGGACAGGACCACAGCCATCAACAGCCGGCTCAGTTGGCGCAGCGACAGACGATGCTGCCACATATCAATCATGGGCCGTACCAAAACAGCAGGACCCGAACGAGTTTCGTCTGGTGCGAGGAGTGTGTTCAATCCTTGAACATATGTGTAACGAGCACGATCCGTGCCGTATAAATGAGGTTGCGGATATGGTCTTAAACAGCGCCATCTAAAGGCTCGCTCCAACTACTGCAATCCGTTTGGCCATCCAAACTAACCAATTAAAGGTCAGACAACAAGCGTTTAAAGCTGTCGCAAGCAAGATACGGGTCAGCCGTTGATAATAATCAGGTATTAGCATCGCTGAATATACTACGGCTGACTTCGTTCACTGGCTCATAATCCTCAAGAGCCCGAATATGTCACCTTGACGTCAAGGTGTCTCATCCTTACCCGACACTCCATCCTGACGGAACATGGCCTTGATTCCCCTGACAGCCTGTCGAATACGATCCCTGTTTTCAATCAGGGCAAAGCGCACGTAGTCGTCACCGTAGTCACCAAAACCTATGCCCGGCGATACACACACCTTGGCATCGGACAGCAGCTTTTTGGAAAATTCCAGCGATCCCAACTCACGATAGTGATCCGGAATTTTGGCCCAGACATACATGGACGCCTTGGGGTTATCCACCATCCAGCCCGCTTCATGCAGGCCTTTCACCAACACGTTTCGGCGCTGCCGATATTGCTCGGCGATATCGCGCACACATTGCTGATCGCCCTCAAGTGCCGCGATGGCCGCCACTTGCAAGGGAGTGAAGGTGCCATAATCGTGGTAGCTTTTGATACGTGCCAGCGCATGTACCAGCTCTTTGTTACCCACCATGAACCCGATACGCCACCCGGCCATGTTGTAGCTCTTGGAAAGCGTAAAAAACTCAACGGCCACATCTCGCGCACCGGGTACCTGCATGATCGAAGGCGCGGTCCAGCCATCATAGACAATATCGGCATAGGCCAGATCGTGCACCACGATAATGTCATACTGCTTCGCCAGCGCGACAACACGCTCAAAGAAATCCAGCTCAACACATTGTGCGGTGGGGTTGGAGGGAAAGCCCAGAATGATCATTTTGGGTTTCGGGATCGACTCGCGGATGGCCCGCTCAAGCTCGACAAAAAAGTCTACCCCCGGCACCAGTGGAACCGAGCGGACCTGAGCCCCAGCAATTACGGCACCATAGATATGAATTGGGTAGCTTGGATTGGGCACCAACACGGTATCGCCGTGATCCAGGGTTGCGAGCATCAAATGAGCCAGACCCTCTTTGGAGCCAATAGTGACAATCGCTTCATCTTCAGGGTCAATATCGACCTGATAACGCGTCTGATACCAGTTGGCTATGGCTCTGCGCAAACGCGGGATACCCCGTGATGTCGAGTAGCCATGGGTATCATCACGCTGGGCAACGGCACAGAGTTTTTCAACAATATGGGGAGGTGTGGCCCCATCAGGGTTCCCCATGCTGAAGTCAATGATATCCTCGCCACGTCGACGAGCGGCCATCTTTAATTCAGCCGTGATGTTGAACACATAGGGGGGAAGACGATCAATACGGGAAAAATGGCGTACGGATTGCACACCGGTCTTGTCAGTCATATAAGCCTCGATAAACGTCAGCGCCCGGAACCGTCCGAGCGACGCCAGCCATGTGCGCATGGCTGTGACACCGAGATTATCCGCAATCAGCCGCGGACGCCAGTCCCTTCTGCAAAGACTCTGCAGGCTTCACAACTCATTCAATTTAGCGCTTAACTGATCAACGATATGTGCCGCAATGGGAATGGCAGAGGTTGCTGCTGGGGAAGGTGCATTGCACACCACCAGTGCGCGATCGGTTTTCACAAACAGGAAGTCATCCACCAGCGAACCATCCCGCGCCACCGCCTGCGCCCTCATCCCGGCCGGGTAGGGTTTCAGATCCGCCAGGGTCAGCTGTGGGCAATACTTGCGTACCAGCTGCAGATAGCCGTTGCGGAACAGGCTGTTTTTCATCTCGGCCAGTCCCGGCTTCAGGTTGCGTCCCAGCATTTTGAGCAATCCGGGCCAGCTCAACATGCCGGTCATTTCGGACAGGCTCAGATCCCGCTTGCGGTAACCTTCTCGCTTGAACGCCAGCACCGCATTGGGGCCAACGGTGACGGTGCCATCGATCATCCGCGTCAGGTGTACGCCCAGAAACGGCAGATCGGGGTCGGGAATGGGATAGATCAAGTGGTTCACAATCCGGTTGTGCTCGGGCGGCAACAGGAAGTATTCACCCCGAAACGGCACGATGCGAAAGTCCGGCGTCTGCCCCAGCATTTTGACCATCCGATCCGCCCAGAGTCCGGCGCAGGCAATCAGATGCTCTGCGCTGAACAGTTCCGCATCGGTTTCCACCTGAACACCGGACCCGTGCTCTTCGATCCGTCTCACCTTGGCGTTGAAGCGCACCTCGCCACCGGCCTGATGTACCAGTTCCACCATCTTTTCACAGATGCGGGCGTAACTGACAATGCCGGTCGAGGGCACGAATAGAGCCCCTACCCCGGTGATGTTGGGTTCGCGCGCCCTGAGCTGGTCGGCATCGAGCACCTCGATCGACAACTCATTCTCGGCACAGCGTCCGATCAATGCCTGCATCCGCTCCAGCTCCTGCGCATTGGTCGCGACCAGCAACTTGCCGCATTCATCAAACGGAATGCCGTGTTCACGGCAGAAGGCCTTGGTAGCGGCATTTCCCGCCTTGCAGAAACGCGCCTTCAGACTGCCGGGCTTGTAGTACACCCCGGCGTGAATCACGCCGGAGTTGTGGCCGGTCTGATGCTGCGCCGGAGCGGATTCTTTCTCCAGCACCAACACCCGCTTGCCCGGAAAACGCTGTTGCAACTCCAGAGCCGTTGCCAGCCCCAGAATGCCGGCGCCGATCAGAATATAGTCATGCATGGTTCGCACTCGCCTCTGTAGCGGCACCGGTGGCCGGCTTTTCCCCATAGCGACGACTGAACAGAAACAAGCCTACAAACGCCACGGCAGCCACCAAGTCATAGGCCAGCTGGCCATGAGGCCAGAGTAGACCGATAGCGCAGACACCGCTGAACAGACGCAACAGTAGGTTAAGCCGCCCTTCCAGATAGCCTTCCATGAATCCGACAAAGGCATACATGCCGAGAATACCAAAGGCAAAAATGGTCAGTACTTCAACCCAGCTGCCGCCAATAAACGGGGTATAGGCAAACAACAGAGGCACCACATACAGCCCTTTGGAGATTTTCCAGGCGGTGAAGCCGGTCGCCATGGGCGGTGTACGGGCAATTGCCGCCGCCGCAAAGGCTGTCAGACAGACCGGAGGGGTCACATTGGAGTCCTGCGACAGCCAAAAAATGATCATATGGGCCGCCAGCAGGATCATGGCCAGCCTTTCGGGTGCCATCGCTTGCTCCAGCAGTTGCCCCTTGAAGTCTGCCGGCACCTGTTCCAGCAGGCCCATCGCCTGCGCCTCGCTCATGGGCGCGGCCAATGCGGAAAGACTGGCAGGGTCCACCAGCATGAAAATGGTACGCGCCGCTTCCGGCAAATTGCCACTGACCATCAGCTGCAACAGTTCCCGCTCGGCCATCAGGCCATACAGTGCCGGCGCCGACAGGGTCGCCAGCACGATGTAAGCGGCCGTGACCGGGAGGCCCATCCCCAATACCAGCGATGCCAACGCCACCAGCACCAGCGTGATGAGCAGGCTGCCACCGGCCCAGTCGGTCACCATCAATGAGAAGGTATTGCCGATGCCGGTCATGGAGACCACATTCACCACCAGTCCGACCGCAATCAGCAGCATGGCGGTGGTGGCCATGTTTTTTGAGCCCTGTGCCAGCGCATCGACAATCGCTCGCGGTCCCATCTTGCGCGGCGACAGCCAGGACGCCACTACCACGGACAGAATGGAAATACCGGCTGCATAGGTAGGTGTAAAACCTTTTACCAGCAGGGTAACCAGTACCACCAGCGGCAACAGACAGTGCCAGCCTTCCTTGAACACCTCACCCACCGGGCGTGCATCCATCTCAATCGCATGGGCATGGCTGCGCTTGGCCTCAACCCGCACGTAGAAGCCGACCGACAGGAAATACAGCAACGCCGGCAATGCCGCTATCCCAATGATGGTGACATAGGGGATCTGGGTGTAAGACGCCATGATGAACGCACCTGCCCCCATCACCGGTGGCATCAACTGACCACCGGTAGAGGCCGCTGCCTCAACACCGGCGGCAAAACGCGGCGGAAACCCGGCCTTCTGCATCAACGGAATGGTGATGACACCGGTGGATACCGTATTGGCAACGGATGAACCGGACACCGAGCCCATCAGGCCCGAGCCAAACACGGCCACCAGACCAGGGCCACCTACCATTTTGCCGGCCACAGCGCGTGACAGGTCGATGATGAAGTCACCGGCACCGGATTTCACCAAAAAGGCACCGAACAGAATAAACATGAACACATAGGTCCAAGAGATCATGGCGATGGAACCAAACATCCCCTCGGACGAGAAGAAACTCCGGTACAGCACGGTTTCCAGGTTCAGGCCCGGAAAGTTGAACATGCCCGGTACATACTGCCCCCACCAAAACACATAGGTCAGGGCAAACAGAATCAGACAGGGAATGAACCAGCCGGTAGTCCGGCGTGTCAACTCCAGTGCAATCGCAATGGCGATAATTGATACGATCCAATCCGTGGTGATAAAGTTGACACCACGCGCATAGAGCGCATCTTCAAACAGCATCAGATAAGCAGTTGTCCCCACCGCCGCCAGACCGATCAGCAGGTCCAACCCCAGCATCAGCTTCGAGTCGCCAGCCTTGCGGCTCATCGGCACCATCAATGCACAGATCAATGCAAAACCGGCAAAGTGGATCGCCGCCACCCACAGCTCTGACAGCGTTCCCAAGGTGTTGAAATAGATGTGGGCCAGCGCAAACAGTGCCCCGCCCCAGTAAATGAAGCGCCCACTGACGGAATTTGCGTCACGCTTGGTCAGCTCAAGGCTTTTGAGGCGCTCGGCGGTCTGCTGATCATTCAGCTGCGTTGAGGTCATCGACTCGGTCCTCTGTTATTCGGTATTCACCACAACTGCACACCCCGCCCTCTGACGGGGGTGCAATCGACAGACTGGTGAGCAAGCCTGGCTTACTCGGCGATCAGGTGATCCGGGATTGCGAGGCCCGCTTCACGGTAGTAACGCACCGCACCCGGGTGCAGCGGTACCGGCATGCCAGCGATCGCTTTTTCCAGTGCCATCGCCTTGGTAGCGGCATGAATACCGTTGAGGAAGGTCAGGTTTTCATAGATGGTTTTGGTCAGCTGATAAACGTCTTCTTCAGACACGTCCGCATTCACTGCCAGGAAGTTGGGCTGGGCAATGGTGTTGATCTCTTTGGTCTGGCCCGGATAGGTGTTGGCCGGAATGACATAACGGGTCCAGAGGTCATAGCGACCGTTGGCCTGCTTCATCTGCTCGTCGGTGAAATCCAGCGTGGTGATATCACCACCCATGGCGGCATAGGCTCGGGTGATGGCTGAGGTCGGAACGCCCGACGGAATGTTCATGCCATCAATAGTGCCGTTCTGCATCGCATCAGCCGACGGGCCATAACCCATGTAGGCCAGGCTGAAGCTGTCCGGGTCGATACCCAAATTGCCCAGAATGGTACGGCCGGAGCCTTCAGTGCCTGAGTTTTTCGGTCCGATGGAGAACTTCTCGCCCTCAAAGCCCTTCAGGTCCATGATGGTGCCGGTTTTCGCATAGGGTGTGCGAACCACGAACTGCTCCACGTTCTGCCACAGCATGGTGACAGAGCGCAGGTACTCCTGCTTGCCGGACTCTTTCAACTCACCCTCACCGTTCCAGGCCCAGGCACCGTAAAGCCCCTGCAGGATCGAGAACTGAACCTGGTCCTCACGCATCAGCTTGATGTTTTCACCGGAGCCGGCAGAGTTGATGGCAGAAACGGACATGCCGATGGTAGGCTCCAGCTTCACCTTCGCCAGTGTCGCGATCGCAACACCAACCGGGTAGAAGGTGCCACCGGTGGATGCGGTGGCCATGATGTAGGAACGTTTTTCTTCAGCCTGTGCCAGACCGGCAGCGCCGCCAACGGTTGCCATGGCCAGCGTAAGACCCATTGCCTTGATCAGGGTGCGTTTGCTCTGATTCATCTTGGTATCCCTTATCGTTATGTCATCAGTCGTTGTTGTTAGTGACCTGAATAACAAAGCAGGAACCGGGCCAACTCACTCGACCCTTACAACCCTTTGTTTTACATATACATTCAGCATACAACACTGACCTGATGAGCTAAATTTCGCCTATTAAGCCCTCTGAGCATAGGCAAAAAATCGCTTATTGCGCTGTAAAATCACTGCGATTCAGGCCATAACGCTGCATTTTCTGGTTCAGCGTCCGGCGTGGCAGGTCCAGCTCATCCATGACCGCCTTGATATTGCCCTGGTGCCGCTCCAACGCTTCACGAATAAGTTGCGACTCGTATTCAGCCACTCGAACAGCCAACGACAGGGTCTGTCGCCCGGCCAGCGGTGCACTGATCAGCGGCGTCTGGCGCGACAGCAGTTCGGCCACGCTGGCACGCGGGTCCACGGCGTAGCGGATGGCGATGTTCTTCAGCTCACGCACATTACCCGGCCAGGCGTAGGACTGAAGCGCATCCAGATCATGATCACTAAGCTGGCGCGCTTCACGGTCATGCTCATCAGCGCCGCGGCCGGCATAATGAGCAAACAGCAACGGCACATCCTCGATCCTCTCACGCAGTGGCGGAATATGCAGCTCGGAGACACTGAGACGATAGAACAGGTCTTCACGGAAATTGGGGTCGCCACGCAGGTCCACCTTCGCAGCAGCCACCACACGCAGATCGACCGGAATCAATGTATTGGAACCCAGCCGTTCGATCACATGCTCCTGCAGCGCCCGCAGCAACTTGATCTGCAGGTGCAGCGGCATGCTCTCAATCTCGTCCAGAAACAGGGTACCGCCACTGGCATACTCAAACTTGCCGATACGGCGCTTGGCCGCATGGGTAAACGCACCGGCCTCATGCCCAAACAACTCACTTTCAATCAGGTTTTCGGGAATGGCCCCACAGTTGATTGGCACGAACTGCTTCTTGCCTCGAATGCTGTACTCGTGCAGACACTGCGCCACCAGCTCCTTGCCTGTACCGGTCTCACCGTAGATGATCACATTGGTATCCAGCTCGGCCAACGCCAGCAGCTCTCGCCGCAGGCGCTGAATGGCCGGTGAAATGCCGATCAGACGCGCTTCCAGCACCGAACGACTGGCCAGACTCTGCTGCAGGCGCAGGTTTTCCAGCATCAGCCGTCGCTTTTCACAGGCTCGGCGAATCCGCTCCACCAGGCGCTCGGGCACAAAGGGTTTTTCGATAAAGTCGTAGGCACCTTCGCGCATGGCCGCCGTAGCCATATCCACATCGCCATGTGCCGTGAGCAGAATCACCGGCAGATCCGGTGCACGCTTGAGCGCTTCGGTCATCAACTCAAGGCCATCCATGCCGGGCATGCGCACATCAGTCAACAGAATGCCGGGGCAGAACGGATCTATCCGCTCCAGCGCCTGCTCAGCACGGCTGAAACACTCCACACTGAAACCGGACAGCTCCAGCCACTGGGCAGTTGCTTCACGCACCATCGCCTCATCATCCACCAGCAGTACGCGGCCCTGATCAATCATTATTCGCTCCTTGGTTGGTAAAGCGGCATGCTCAGCCGGAAACAGGCACCTTCAGCCTGATCAACAGGTTCGATACTGCCACCGAGGTCACGCAAAATACTGTGTACGATTGCCAAGCCCAACCCCAGTCCCTGGCCCACCTCCTTGGTGGTGAAGAAGGGCTCAAACAGTTGAGTGCGATGCTCGGGCTCAATGCCGGGGCCGTTGTCTCGCACATCCAGCAGCATCTGTCCGTTCTCTATGGCCTGCACACTGATCCAGAGGTGGTGCTCACCGGGTCGTGTCGACATGGCGTCGCAGCTGTTCTTGATCAGATTAATCATCACTTGCTCATAGCGTGCGGCATCACCGGCAATTTTCATGTCAGGCGGCGGCGGATCAAAATGCAGTTGCAGATCCAGCTCCTCGAAGCGACCACGAAACAGCTGCAGCACCTGTTCCATCACCTGCTGCAGCGACACCGGATCGATACGCTCCGGTTTGCGATAGGCAAAGGTTTTCAGCTGCCCGGTAATCAACGCCATGCGGTCGAGCAGCTGCTGTTGCTGGCGCAGGTTACGCACCAGTGCATCAGGATTATCCAGCTGCTTTTCAGCAATGGCGAGATAGGTACGCATGGCGGTCATCGGCTGATTGAGCTCATGTACGACAGAAGCCGACATCCGCCCCAGCGCCGCCAGCTTTCCAGCCTGCACCAGCTCCGCCTGAGCTTCCTGCAATGCCTGGGTGCGTGCAACCACCTTTTGTTCCAGCGACTCGTTGGCTTCTCGAAGCGCCTGCTCCAACCGCTTGCGACGGCTGATATCGATCAGAGTGACCAGATAGCCCAGCTCAGGGTGTCGATCCATCTGCCGAATCGAGATCAGCATGGGAAATTCACTGCCATCCGCACGCTGGCCGACCACTTCCAGCCCGGTCAGCGGCTGAAAGCGTTCGCTGCCCAATGCACCCAGCGCCTGCTGCAGCGGCCGAGCCGAAAAGCCGGCCCGCAGCAGATTCAGCACCGGCTGGTGCCGAATCTGTTCCGCCGAAACGCCAAACAACTGCATCGCCATCGGGTTGACCAGCTCAACCTGGCCCGAAGGCGTAATGTGTATCAAACCAACCTGCGCGGTATTGATGATGTCACGCTGCTGTTCTTCACTGCGTGCCCGCTCCTGCAGTCTCTCCAGTTGGAGCCGACGTTTCTGGCGTGACTCACGCAGGTAAAGCAGCAACAGACCCAGCGCCACCCCGCCGGAAAGTACCGAGGCCACCACCAACTGCTCACGTTGCCTGGCCGGACGGATATCGGTCAGCGTACTCACCTGCCAGCCCAAATCATCCAGCTCAACTCGATGCATGATTGCCATGGAGTCTTCATGCGGCACAAGCTGCAGACGGGTACCATCACTCAACAGCCGGGACTCCAGCTGCCCCAGCGGCCACCCCAGATCAGACTTGAATACCAGCTCTCCCGTGGGTGACACCACCAGCAACGGGTGGTCCGTCGTCAGCTGTTCACTCAGCCGGGGTACATCCAGCCGAATCACGGCTACCCCCACCAACCCGCCATCATAGATCGGCGCTGACATGAAAAAAGTCGCGGTTTCCAGATCTTCTTGATACTGCAGTTCCTGCCCTTGCTCTCCCGCCAGCGCTTGCTGGAAATAGTGCTGCTGCCACTGAGAGCGCAACTGTTGTGAACTTTCATCACGCCAGTTGCTGTATGCCAGCGCCTCTCCTGTAGGGTCAAGCACAAACAGAGCCGTAGAGCCGGCCACCAGGTTGAACTGCTCCAGTACCCGGTTCACCAAAGTACGGTTATGTTCATCCGGCTGGCGCAGAAAGTCTCTGACCTGCAGGTTCTGTGCAACCAGAAAGGGCAGATAGTTGTACTGACCAAGACTGCGGCGCAGCTGGCCGATGCTGTTCAGCAACCGATCGGAACCTTCCACATGCAACTGCTGCATGGCCCGATCATAGGCAACCCGACCACCCCACCAGGCCAGCAACAGAAACAGCAGGCTATACAGCAGAATTTTGAGGCCAAGCGACAGGCGATATTTTGAAGACGTGGCACGTTCGGGCATTGGCAGTCTCTCTTGGGCAGGCGCGGAACCTTAGCAAAGGCAGATATTTTTTTCAGCCGATCAACGCCTGTGCCATAATAGCGGCCCCATTCTATTCAGTCTGTATGGATACCATGACCGCCAACACCATTATCGCCTATCAGGGCCACGAAGGGGCCTATTCCCATCTTGCCTGCCGCCACGTGCACCCGGAGCTGGCGCCCCGCGCCTGCGAAAGCTTTGTTGAAGCGATGTTTATGGTCGAGCGCGGCGAAGCGCGACTGGCGATGATTCCGCTGGAGAACTCCACCGCCGGCCGGGTTGAAGAGATCTACCGCCTGATGCCGAAAACGCGCCTGCATGTGATTGGCGAGCACTTTGAACCGGTCAACCACTGCCTGCTGGCGCTGCCGGGCACCCGCATCGAAGACCTGAAAACGGTCTCGTCGCATCCTCAGGCACTGGCACAGTGTGCCGAAAACATCCGCAGCCTCGGAATTGAGCCGGTTGCCGCGCTGGATACCGCAGGCTCTGCCGATGAGTTGTCACAAAAGCGTACCCCGGGTCATGGCGCCATCGCCTCCAGTCTGGCGGCCGAGCTGTACGGGCTGGAAGTACTGCGAGAAAACTTTCAGGACAAGACCGGCAACACTACCCGCTTCATGATTCTGTCACGCGACCAGATGATGCCGCCGCTGGAGAAGGATGTGCGTTACATCACGTCCCTCATGTTCCGTGTGCGCAACATCCCGGCTGCGCTGTACAAGGCACTGGGCGGCTTTGCCACCAACGGAGTGAACATGGTCAAGCTGGAAAGCTACATGGCCTCTGAAACCATGACCGTGTCCAGCTTTCACCTGGATATTGAAGGTCACCCGCATGAGCAGGCGATGAAGTTCGCGCTACAGGAACTGAACTTCTTCGCAGAAGAGGTGCGCGTGATCGGTACTTATGCAGCCCACCCTTTCCGCTTCAGCCACCTGAGTCTGGAGCTGTAGTCCGGCACTCAACGTTCCGGCGTACACTCTCCCCGCAGGGCACAGCCCAGTGCCTTGCGGATTGCATCCGGTGAAAGCCCAAGCGCAATCAGATGATGCAGCTTGGTGAAGGCCGCTTCCGGGGTCAAATCAAGCCCCGACACCACACCGACCTGATTCAACAGGGCACCCGTTGCATAGGCTCCCTGACTGACCGCTCCCTGCTGGCACTGGGTCACATTCACTACCACCTGCCCGCGCCCTCCTGCATGAGACAGCACCTCCAACAGACCGGTCTCGGTTTCCGGCGGGTTACCAACGCCATAGGTGAGCAATACCATTCCCTTTACCGCTTCAGGCGCCAGCGCTTGTTGCAGCAGCCGCAGCGGCATGCCCGGATATGTCATCAACATGACCACTGCATCAGGATCATACGCGGGTATTTCAAAGCGCACGGGTTGTGGCGGCAGTCGCTCTGCACTCAGCTCAATTTCAATTCCGGCCCTGCCCAGCCAGGGAGCATTCGGCGAGTCAAAGGCATCCAGGCCGCTGCTTTTTACCTTGCGGCTGCGATTGCCGCGCAGCAAACGACCATTGAAACAGATGCACACCTCAGCAAGATCCGTACGCGACGCCAACAGCAGCGCCGTGACCAGATTATCCAGCGCATCATTTCGCACTTGGCTGAGAGGAATCTGGGAACCGGTCAGAATCACCGGCTTGTCCAGCTGCGACAACATGAATGACAATGCAGACGCGGTGTAGGCCATGGTATCGGTCCCATGCAACACCACAAAACCCGTGTAATCATGCCACTTGTCCTGCAGGGATCTGGCGATCTGTGCCCAGTCGGCCGGCACCACACTGGCACTGTCGATCAATCGGTCAAACTCCAGCAGATCAAACGCCGGCACTGTCCGATCCCCCAGCGCCGCCTTCAGCCGGGCGTCAAAACCCGGCTCCGGCACATACCCCTTGGCCGAGGCCACCATACCGATGGTGCCACCGGTATAGATCACCAGAATTTTGCTCATCATGGCGCTACCGCAACCGGTGCCAACATGGCATGCGGGCTCAGAATGGCATCCAGTTTCGCCTCAGGCAGCAGCCCTTCGGCCAGTACCAGTTCACGCACGGTAGAGCCTGAAGTCAGCGCTGTAGAAGCGATCCGCGTTGCATTGCTGTAGCCGATATACGGCACCAGCGCCGTGACAATTCCGATACTGTTGTCCAGATGTCGGGCACACTGCTCTTCATTGGCACGAATGCCGCGAATACAGCGATTTTCCAGCATGGTACAGGCAGAGGTAAGCATCTTGATGGAGTTCAGCAAGTTGTACACGATGAGTGGTTCCATCGCGTTGAGCTGCAACTGCCCGGCTTCTGCCGCCAGTGTCACCGCCAGGTCGGCGGCAATTACCTGATACGCCGTCTGGTTGACCGCCTCCGGGATCACCGGGTTGACCTTGCCCGGCATAATGGAAGACCCCGGCTGCATCGGCGGCAGCAGAATTTCACCCAGCCCGGTGCGTGGGCCACTGGACAGCAGACGCAGATCGTTGCACATCTTGCCCAGCTTGATGGCGAAGCGCTTGAGAATGCCGGAAAACATGACAAAAGCGCCCATGTCTGAGCTGGCTTCCACCAGATTCGTGGCCGATACCACCGGTTTGCCGGAGATCTGCGCCAATCGCCCCACTGCCAGCGCCTGATACCCCGGCGGTGCATTGATACCGGTCCCGATAGCCGTACCGCCGAGATTGACCTCGCACAACAGCCGCGCCACCTCATGCAGGCGGTCGATATCCTCATCCAGATTGACGGCAAAGGCCTCAAACTCCTGCCCCAGCGTCATCGGCACGGCATCCTGCAGCTGAGTACGTCCCATTTTGACGATATGGGAAAACTCGCGCCCCTTATCTTCCAGCGCCTCGATCAAGCTGCGGATTGCCTGTTCAAGCGGTTCAGACGCAAACTGAATCGCCAGGCAGACCGCTGTCGGATAGGCATCATTGGTGGACTGGGAGCGGTTAACATCATCATTGGGATGCAGATACCGGTACTCCCCACGCCCATGCCCCAGCTTCTCCAGCGCCAAGTTAGCGATCACCTCATTGGCGTTCATGTTGGTGGACGTGCCGGCGCCGCCCTGAATCAGGTCGACAACGAACTGATCATGAAGATGACCGGCATCAATCTCGTCACAGGCGGCGATGATGGCATCCGCCTTTTCTGCCGGCAGCACACCCAACTCACGGTTGGCCCAGGCGGCAGCCGACTTGACCTGCACCAGCGCACGTACCAGCGCCGGGAAATGGCTGATAGGCACACCGGTAATGGAAAAGTTATCAAGAGCACGCTGGGTTTGAATGCCGTACCAGGCTTCAGCCGGTACCGCCAGATCACCCAAAAGATCATGTTCAACGCGCATGTTCATCGAATGCATAGACCCTTGCAAACAGATTAAAAAGACCCCCGAGCTCGTCGTGAACCCGGGAGCGATTGGAGAAGCCCTTACCTGACAGTCTTGCCGGAAGCGGTTTCACGCGCCCTGATCCGTTCCAGATCTTCCGGCTCAATTTCCCAGGCGACCGGGTCCACATTCATGTCACGGAACTGGCTGACATCAAAAACCGGCTGCTCGATCCCCTCGCCAATCTGACGATCGAAATCACGCAGAATCCGCAGCCCAGGCTTGACCAGAAACAGCAGCGCAATCAGGTTTGCCAGCGCCAGCAGGCCCATGGTGACATCGGCAAAACCGAATACGGTACCCAGATCGGTGGTGGCGCCCCAGCACACGAGCCCAATGATCAGAACCCGGAATCCATTGAACAGATTCTGGTTTTCAGTGCTGAAGAAATTGAGACTGTTTTCACCCAGATAGTAGTTGTAGAGCATGGTACTGAAGCCAAACAGCACCAGTGCGATGCTGACAAAGGCACGCCCCCAGTCACCGACATGATCCGCCAGTGCCGACTGTGTCAGCGCAACACCTTCAACCGCGACACCGCTGCCCGGCTCATACACTCCGCTGAGCAGAATGATAAATGCGGTTGCCGAACAGATAATCAGCGTGTCGATAAAGACCGAAAAAGACTGCACGATGCCCTGATTGGCCGGGTGGGGCACATAGGCCACGGCTGCCACGTTGGGTGCGCTGCCAAGACCGGCCTCGTTTGAAAACAGGCCACGCTTGACCCCCATCATGATCGCCGCACCAATGCCACCACCGACTGCAGGCTCTAGGCCGAACGCACTTTTAACGATCAACATGAAAACATCAGGGATACGGTCAAAATTGAGGCCCAGCACGACAAACGCTACCAGCAGGTAGCCACCGGCCATGATCGGTACCAGCACTTCGGCGACTTTGGCGATACGCTTGACGCCACCGAAGATGATCATGCCCACCAGCATCGCCATGGCGATCCCGGTATAGAACACCGGCACACCAAAGGCGTCACCGACTGAGGTTGCAACGGCATAGGATTGCAGCGCTGTGAAGCAGAAACCAAAGGTCACCAGCAGCAGTACGGAGTAAATCGCAGCCAGCCAGTTCCACTTTTTGCCCAGCCCACGGGAGATATAGTGCGCCGGGCCACCACGGTAGGTTCCATCCGGCTCGGCCTGCTTGTAGGTTTGCGCCAGCGTACATTCAAGAAAGCTGGTGGCCATGCCCATCAGACCAACCACCCACATCCAGAAAATGGCACCTGGGCCACCCAGTGTAATCGCCACGGCAACACCTGCAATATTGCCACCACCCACGCGCCCGGCCACCGACAGCAGCAGCGCCTGAAACGAACTCAGATGGCCATGTTTATCATGCTTGAACGCCTGACTGGCGCTCAGAATTCGGAACATGCGACCGAAATAGCGAAACTGGACAAAGCGCGAAACGACTGTAAAGCCAACACCGATAAGGATCAGCAGGCCGATCAGCACCTTGCCCCAGAGAAGCTCGTTGAGAAATTCCAACATCACTGCACTCCACTCTATTCTTGTTTTAGGACGGTGGGTCATTTAATCAATGATTCAGCACTGATAAAATTTGTCACTCTGACTACAGAATGGCGTATTTTGGCGCACATACAACACCAAAAAGTGCCAGCGCATTTTGGCGCATGCCCACTACAAACCCTCAGGAGGTGACGCGATTGAACGAGGATCTGGCCCAGAACCTGCGCCTTCTGTGCAGCTATCACAAATCGATCGCCGAAGTCTGCCGCCGACTCGATATCAACCGTCCGCAGTTCAACCGCTACCTGGGCGGACGTTTCAAGCCCTCAGCGGGCACCCTGCGTCGTATCTGTGATTTCTTTGGTGTTGAGGTACATGAGATCATGCTGCCGCATGACCAGTTTCAGCGCCTGGTGCAGATACGCCCCAGTGCGTTGCCACCCAGCGAACCTTCTGCAGATAACCTCAACGCACACCTGGACCACCTGTTCCGCAGTGGCAGTCAGGGGCTGGAACGTTATATCGGTTACTATTTCGAATATTACCTGTCGATGTCAGCGCCGGGAAAATTGATCCGTACGCTGGTCTGTATCGAGGAGCGAGATGGGCGCTACCTGTTTCAACGCACCGAGCGGATGCAACCGGAGCCCGGTGAACCAGCCTGCCACAACCGCTATCAGGGGGCTGCCGTGATGCTTAGTGATCGTTTATTTCTGGTTGATTATGAAACGCTGAATCGACATGAGCTGACCCAGACAATCCTTTTCCCCAGTTTCCGTAACCGACTTACCCGGCTGACAGGACTGCGCATTGGAGTGTCTGATAACAGTGAACGCATGCCCTGCTGCACACGGGTGCTGTATGAGTATCTGGGCACCAGCATCAGAGTGCGCAAGGCGCTGGCGATGTGCGGACTGCTAGACCCCGGCAGTGATGAACTTGATCCAAGCATTCCTGCTGCAGTGCAAAACAACATGACAGATGAAGAGATTCATTTCCGGGCGAGACATCACACCGGCCGATAACGCCTGAGTGCAATATCAGAACATTACCATTGTGATATAAGGGCTTATATTTATTCCGCACTGCACAAAAATATTATTTATTATAATATTTTATTCTAAAAAAACTATTGTGCATCGCACAAAAAAGAGCCATATTGAATTTGTCCTGCATCGCAGGGCACCGCGAGAGTCGTTGCTCTTCCTCAATCTCTCGCATCCCATTTCCAACTCTGGCCGTTTTGAGTTGTTTGCACTTTGCCTGCCCCTCTTCAGATGAAGAGGGGTTTTTTTTGACTGAATTTCGAGAAACGTGACACGCAACGGCCACAAGAGGGGTTACATGTCAGACTGATTGCTCGCGGGCGGCACGTTCCTGCAGTTTTTTCAGCACCCGAGACACCGCCACAAAACCGAAAGTTGCGGTCACGACCGTGGTGGCTCCGAAACCACCGGCACAATCCAGTCGTGTGCCATTTTCCATCACGCTCTTCTGCTGACAGACACTGCCGTCCGGCTGCGGGTAACGCAGCTGCTCTTCTGAGTAGACACATTCAACGGCAAAGCGGCGCCCGCTGCTGCTGAAACGATAATGGCGCCGAAGGAAAGAGCGTACCTTGGCGGCCAGAGGATCGGTTTGGGTACGGGTCAGGTCGGCAACGCGAATCAGGGTCGGGTCGATCTGACCACCGGCACCGCCAATCGTGATCACCGGCACTTTTCGCCGCTTGCACCAGGCGATCACCGCAGCTTTGTCCTTCACGCTGTCGATGGCATCCACCACGTAGTTCAGATCGTCATGCAGCAACTCATCCAGATTGTCGCGGGTTGCGAAGGCTTCTACTTCATGCACCAGACACTCCGGGTTGATATCTCGGATACGATCCGCCATCACCGCCACCTTGGACTGGCCGATGGTGGAACTGAGGGCATGGATCTGACGGTTGGTATTGGTGACACACACATCATCCAGATCAATAAGCGTAATTTCGCCTATGCCGCTGCGCGCCAGTGCCTCCGCTACCCAGGAACCAACGCCCCCAATACCAATAACCGCCACATGGGAGCGCTGAAACAGTTCGAGCCCGTCCAGTCCATAGAGCCGAGCCGTACCACCAAAGCGCTGCTGAGCCACATCACTCATCGTCGAACGCATCCTCGGTCAGTTCGGTCAGAACGGTGTCGCCGCACTGATTGCACTTGCCTTCAATAAAGACCAGCCCATACAGCTCGTATTCCTCAGGGTCGGACATCCCCAGCCCCAGCTGTTGGCAGTTGTCGCACCAGGTATCGGTAAGGAAGAGTTGCTGTTCCTCAGAGTCACGGGCGTAAAAATCCCGCTGCACACGATTTTCGTTCATTTTTTGATCAGTCTTCATAAGAGGCGCATGATAAATCAGCCGGCAGTACCATGCCAGCGCAGAGCAAAAGGATCACGCCATTCACCCGCCAGCAGCGCTGCCACCTCGGGCAACCGGAACAGCTCACCCCGGTCAGGGTCAGTACAAAAGGCACAGGCCTTGTCTGCAAGGCTGAAGCTCAAATGCCAGGCATGCAGATAACCACGATCTGGCTGGGCCACGTTCGGCTGCGCCGCATCCGCTTTTTCATGATAGATCGGATCGCCAATAATCGGAGCACCGATGCTTTTCAGGGCGACACGGATTTGATGTGTTTTGCCGGTGTAGGGACGACACAGAAAGGCGCGCAGGCCTGGCTTGAGCGATGCACTGTAGAACTCGGTACGCGCCCGGTTTTCGTCTGTACGCGTAAGCTTCCAGCTGCCGCGACGGCTGCGAACCATTCCACCCTCGATACGGCCCTGTTTTTTGCTCGGCTTGTGATCGCTCAGCGCCAAATAGAACTTACTGACTTTTTGTGCAGCAAAGGCCGCCGACAGCTCAGCGGCGACTGCAGCCGACAGCGCAAACACCACCAGCCCGGACGTCATGCGGTCCAGCCGGTGCACCGGCCAGACCGGTTGCCCCAACTCTTGTGCCAGCAGCATTGCCAGACCGGCTGCCTGATCATCCTTGTGCATGCTGATGCCCGGTGCCTTGTCGATAACGACAAAGCGGGCGTTGTGTTCAATGATGCGAAAGGCAGGCAGGGTGTCAGGCTGACTCACCAGTTCATGACCTGTTTGACGAAGGGTACGGTGATCTTGCGTTGCGCACTGAGTGAGGCCACGTCCAGCTTGTCCAATGTTACCAGCAGATGGGCCATGTTACGGCTGCCGTGATGCATCAGGTAGCGAATCACATCATCACCCAACTGAAGACCACGGGCCTGAGCCCGTGCACGCAGGGCCACCACCTTGGTGTCGTCATCCAGTGGCTGGAGCTGAAATACCATGCCCCAGTTGAGGCGGGACTCAAGATCGGCCAGTCGAATCCCCAGTTTTGCAGGCGGCAGGCTTGCCGCAATAATCAGCACATGGCCGTTGGCGCGCATCCGGTTATACAGATGGAACAACGCCTCTTCCCACTCAGGGTCACCGGCAATTTGCTCCAGGTTATCAATGCATACCAGATCCAGTTGATCAAAGTCTTCAAGCAGCTGAGGGCCATACTGTTTCAGCTCGGCCAGCGGCAGGTAAACGGCGCTGCGCTTGATCGGGTCGGAGGCATGGCAACAGGACTGCAACAGATGGGAGCAGCCCGTACCGGTATGTCCCCAAAGATAGAGATACTGCTCGCCAAAACCGGCCACCGATTTCTCCAGTGCAGCGCACACCAGCCCGTTGCGGCCACAGACGAAGTTCTCGAAGCGGGCATCATCCCGCAGCGTTATTCCCAGAGGTAACTGCACAGGTGCAGCAGAACGGCTTTTCTCTTTTTGAATCACTGCAAGCGTCTTATGGTTCGCGATACCGAGGAAAAACATACGGCGTGTAAATGACGCGCGTAACTCTAACACAGAGCGCCCGCAACCTGATAAACTAGCGCAATAATTTTTTACCGTTATTTACCCGCTTTAAAGGTTGACTCACCCATGTCTACAGGTTCTGAAAAAACTTCCCTGAGCTACAAGGATGCCGGCGTTGATATTGATGCCGGAAACGCGCTTGTCGAGCGTATTAAAGGTGTCGCCAAACGCACTGCCCGTCCTGAGGTCATGGGTGGACTGGGTGGGTTCGGTGCCCTGTGCGAGCTGCCGGCCGGTTACAAACAGCCGGTACTGGTATCGGGTACCGATGGTGTCGGCACCAAGCTGCGCCTGGCGATGGACCTGAAAAAGCACGATACCATCGGCATCGATCTGGTGGCCATGTGTGTCAACGACCTGGTCGTGGCCGGCGCCGAGCCGCTGTTCTTCCTCGACTACTATGCCACTGGCCATCTGAATGTCGACATGGCCGCTGACGTTGTCACTGGCATTGGCGCCGGTTGCGAGCTGGCCGGGGCAGCACTGGTCGGCGGTGAAACCGCTGAAATGCCGGGCATGTATGAAGGCGACGACTACGACTTGGCCGGCTTCTGCGTGGGCGTGGTTGAAAAGTCCGAAATCATCGACGGCAGCAAAGTTCAGGTGGGTGATGCCCTGATCGGCCTTGCCTCTTCCGGCCCGCATTCAAACGGTTATTCCCTGATCCGCAAGATTCTGGAAGTGGCCAATGCCGATATACAACAGCCAATGGGTGACAAGACCCTGGCCGACGCCCTGCTGGAACCGACCCGCATCTACGTCAAGTCTATCCTGAAGCTGATCCGCGAATCTCAGGTCAATGCCCTGTCACACATCACCGGTGGCGGCCTGCTGGAGAACATTCCGCGTGTACTGCCCGCTTCGGCCAAGGCCGTGATCGACATCGACTCATGGACCCTGCCGCCGGTATTCCAGTGGCTGCAGGCTGAAGGCAACGTGGATGCACGTGAAATGTACCGCACCTTCAACTGTGGTGTTGGCATGGTAATCGCTGTTCCCGCCGACAAGGCTGACGCGGCCATTGCACTGCTGCAGGCTGAAGGTGAAAGCGCATGGCTGATCGGCCAGATCGAAGCGGCCGCCGAAGGCGAAGAACAGGTTGAGCTGCGTCAGGGAGCCTGAACATGGCGTCCAAACGCATCGTTGTACTGATCTCCGGCAGCGGCTCCAACCTGCAGGCCATTCTCGATCAGACACGCACGGGACAGATTAACGGCAGCATCGTGGCGGTGATCAGCAACCGCCCCGATGCCTACGGCCTGACTCGGGCGGAGCAGGCAGGCGTCGATGCCCGCCTGCTCGACCACAAGCAGTTTGCCGACCGTGAATCCTTTGATCAGGCGCTGGTTGAGCTGATCGACAGCTACAGCCCCGACCTGGTGGTACTGGCCGGCTTCATGCGCATTCTGACACCCGAACTGGTCCGCCATTACCATGGCCGCCTGTTCAACATTCATCCCTCATTGCTGCCCAAATACAAGGGTCTGAATACGCACCAGCGTGCCCTGGACGCCGGCGATGAAGCGCACGGCTGCAGCGTTCACTTCGTCACCGAGGAGCTGGACGGAGGCCCCGTGATCGTACAGGCCAGCGTCCCGATTGCCGCGGATGAAACCGCTGACAGTCTGCAGCAGCGCGTACATGCACTGGAGCACAGGATCTACCCGCTGGCGGTGGAGTGGTTTTGTCTGAACCGGTTGGCACTGACCGATACCGGCGTTACGCTTGATGGGGAACCTCTTCCGACAACGGGTTTCCAATACGGCATCTGACCGATGGAGGCTGCATGACTCTTCAATTCAAGGCAGCATGGCTGTCAGCCCTGTTACTGCTGGGCACACCCGCTCTCGCCGACACCGACCCTCTGCCGCCATTCAAGGCAGTGTATACGACCGAGTTTGACCTTGGCATATCACTCAGCGGTGAAGCGGTGCGCGAGCTGCGACAGGATACCGGTGGTCTCTGGCATTTCAGCTCAGAGGCCTCCGCCATGATGGCGGGCATCCGCGAAGCATCGTCCTTCAATTACCGCAGCGGCGAGATGATTCGCCCGCTTAAATACGATTACTACCGCAAGGTGCTCGGCAAAAGCCGTAGCGCACACATCGACTTTGACTGGCCCGCCGGTAAGGTCACAACCGTGGTAAAGGACAAACCCTGGAAAATGGTGATTGGCCCAGGTACGCAGGACAAGCTTAGCTATCAGCTGCAGATGCGGCTCGACCTGAAGGCCGGCCAGCAGAGCATGTCCTATCAAGTGGCGGATGGCGGCAAGCTGAAGACTTACGCCTTTGCGGTGACCGGTGAAGAAGAGGTCAAGACGCCCTACGGCACTTTCAATACGGTACGTGTCATGCGAGACCGGGGCGAAGATGCCGACCGCGAAACCCTGATCTGGTTTGCGCCAGAGCTGGACTATCTGATCGTACGTCTGCAGCAGACCGAATCCGATGGCAAAACCTACGCCCTGCTGCTGAAAAACCTGGAGACACCATGAGCGAAGCATTGATCAGCGCAACCGAGAACTGCCTTCTGGCACGCGAGCAATCCGCTCTGGACAAGCCTGACGAGCTGTTTTATTGCAGCTACCTGATCAGCCACTTGAATCTGGTTGCAGCCGAAATGCCAGAATCAGGCGAAGCCTTCCTGCACAACCTACAGGAAAGCCTCGACAATGCCTTCAGTGTTGATCAGCTCAGTGATCAGGACAAGTCCGGCATCAAGTCACTGTGGAACGAAGTCTGCGGCGAAATCGGATCACCGCTGGCCAGCTGATCCAGCACATCCACCAGCAGCACCCGCTGCTGGTCCAGTGCCAGCCGTCAGGGTAAAGCAGCGCTGGTTGCCACTGATGTCCATATAGGGCGCCGAGCGCAGAATCCGCCGCTCATAATCCTCAGCCGCCACCAACTGATAGAACCAGGGGCGCCAGCTCCAGTTGTGACCAATCACCCGCACATCTTCGTGCCACTGGCCGTCTCGGTATTCATAGTTGGGCGATACTTGTAGCCCCTGGCGGTCACAGATGAAGCAGCGTAGAATCGCCGCATCCGGGCAGTAATGCCTGAGAGCCTCAACCCCCTCACCCGCCAGCAACAGATCACGCAACGCCAACAACTGGCTCTGCATGCCTTCCAAGTGCCACTGCCGCCGCGCAGACTGCTCGATCATCTGCTCCAGATAGCGCTGCAGCAACTGCTGTACCCGATCATAGCAGGCATCCGGTGCCAGAAAATCGGGCAGTGCCGGATCAAAAATAAAGCCCTGCACGTAACTGGCGTTACACTGCAGCGCGAGGAAAAACTCTTCCTCGGTTTCAACCCCTTCAAAAATCAGCTTGCTGCCCAAACGCGACGCCATGTCACCCAAAGTGTGCAGCAGTGCACTTTCCTGGTGCCCGAACGCACTGTTTTTGAACATGCGCATGTCAATTTTGAGCAGATCCGGTGTAAAGGCCAACAGCCGATCCAGCTGCTGGAAACCGGTGCCAAAGTCATCCAGCGCCACCCGTACCCCTTCAGCACGATACCGGCGAGCCAAGTGGTGAATACGGTCGATCCCGCCACCATGTTCGGTAATCTCGACCACCACCCGGCTCAGGTCCACACCCGCCTCACGCATCATCTCCAGCGTGGGCAGCGGCTCCAGCGGATCAAGCGCATCGATCCATTCCGGCGACAGGTTGATGGTCAAATAGGTATCTTCCGGCGCAGACAGAAAGGCATTCAGCGCCTGGCGGCGTACATCACGATCCAGCTGAAGGCGCTCCGCTGCCGGCAGCGTTGCATCCTGAAACACGGCTCCCGCCGATACAACCCGACCCTGTTCATCCTTGCGTCTGGCCAGTACCTCGTAACCTGCAACACGACCGGTGGCAATCTCCACGATCGGCTGAAACCAGGGAAAGAGTGAATACTGCATAATAACCTCGATAAACATGCGGGATGTGGCCTAACCCATAAGCAAAACCCGGGCCATCACGTTACGCACCCGGGTTTGGCGTGGATCAGGGGTAAAACGGAACTCAGGACTTGATGCGCTCGCCCCACAGGTCGTGCTCGTCTGCATCGGTCACACGCACACGCACCCGGTCGCCCGGCTTCACGCCCACGTCGTCCAGCAGATAGATCTGCCCGTCGATTTCCGGTGCATCCGCCTGGGTACGGCCGATGGAGCCATCCAGACCGACTTCATCGATCAACACTTCAAGCTCGCGGCCAATCTTCTGTTGCAGCTTGCGCGCGCTGATGGCCGCCTGCTTCTCCATGAAGCGCGCCAGACGCTCCTCTTTCACCTCTTCAGGTACAGCAGGGTGAATCGCATTGGCGGTCGCGCCCTCTACCGGTGAATAGGTGAAGCAGCCTACACGATCCAGCTGAGCCTCATCCAGGAAGTCGAGCAGGTACTCGAACTGCGCATCGGTCTCGCCCGGGAAGCCGACGATAAAGGTGGAGCGCAGCGTGATGTCGGGGCAGATGTCGCGCCAGGCATTGATGCGATCCAGCGTTTTCTCGCTGGCGGCCGGACGCTTCATGGCACGCAGCACATCCGGATGCGCGTGCTGGAACGGTATGTCCAGATAGGGCAGGATCTTGCCCTCGGCCATCAGCGGAATCACATCATCCACGTGCGGATAGGGATAGACGTAGTGCAGACGCACCCAGGCGCCCAGATCACCCATCGCTTCGCACAGCTCTTTCATGCGGGTCTTGAGCGGACGCCCCTGCCAAAAGCCAGTACGGTATTTGGTATCTACGCCGTAGGCACTGGTGTCCTGCGACACCACCAACAGCTCCTGTACCCCGGCATTCACCAGACGCTCGGCCTCATCCATCACATCGCCCACCGGACGCGATACCAGATCGCCGCGCAGTGAAGGAATGATGCAGAAGGTACAGCGGTGGTTACAGCCTTCCGATATTTTCAGGTAGGCATAATGACGCGGTGTCAGCTTGATCCCCTGCGGTGGCACCAGATCGATGAACGGCTCATGCTTGCGCTCGGGCTTGGGCAGGTACTGATGCACCGAACCTACAACCTGCTCATACTGCTGCGGCCCGGTCACGGCCAGCACCTGCGGGTGGATATTGGTAATCTCATCCGCCTGCGCGCCCATGCATCCGGTCACGATCACCTTGCCGTTTTCGTTCAGGGCCTCGCCAATCGCTTCCAGGGATTCCGCTTTGGCTGCGTCGATAAAGCCACAGGTGTTCACCACTACCAGATCCGCCTGATCATAGGAGGGCACCACCTCGTAACCATCGGAGCGCAACTGGGTGAGAATACGTTCGGAATCAACCAGCGCCTTGGGGCAGCCAAGGCTGACAAAACCAACTTTGGGTGTGTGTGCAGACATAGGGATCAACTGTTCAGGATTGAGCCTGAGGGCGAGCGCCGACAGGGGTTAAGAAAGGCGCGATTATAGCGCAAAGCGGTGGAAGAATCCTAACACCGACGACTCGCCTGTCATCATGATTCGGAGCCGGTCACCGCCTGCAACCAGCCCCGTCTCGAAGAGCGTTCAGAAAATGACGAACTAAAGCGAGTTATTTTCCGGTACAGCAAAGCATTGGCTATCCTGGACAAGAGCCGAATTCAATAGTGGTAACGACACGAGATGATCGTAATCGCTTTATCATCAACTGCGTAGACCAATCGATTCGTATCATCTATTCGTCGGGACCAAAAACCAGCCAAGTTCTCCTTTAGCTGCTCTGGCTTACCAATACCTTCAAACGGTGAGCGCCTGACATCGCTTATAAGCTTGTTTATTCGTTTGAGCGTTTTTTTGTCCTGGGTTTGCCAATAAAGGTAATCGCTCCAGGATTCGTCAGTCCATGACAGTAAACGACTACTCATCAATCAAGTCTCTGCAGGTTACCTTGCCTGCTTTGAATTGTTCGATTGAGCGATTCAAATGGTCAGCATTTGCAGGTGAACGCAGCAAGTGCACCGTTTCCATCAGACTGTTGTAGTAGTCTAACGACATAACAACAGCATCTTCCGAATCACGGCGAGTAATGATTGCTGTATCTGCGTCATTAACGACGGAATCCAAAACCGCTTTCAGACTATTTCTTGCTTCCGTAAAAGACACAATTCTCATACGACCTCCACATGTACGCTTTACAGGACAAGTATAGCCTTCAAACCTAACATGTACAACATAAGGGACATGTTGATTATTTCAGCTAACGCCAGTGTAAACAAGTTCATGGACAACCTGAAAAGCCTTGTAGAACAGGTTATTAGTAAACATGAGCCCCTAAAGGTGACACGTCGTGCCGGAGAGGCTTTCGTGATCGTGAGTGCTGAAGACTGGGGAAAAGAGCAAGAAACTCTCCACGTCCTTCAGAACCGAGACCTGATGCAACAGATAGCGGCCCCGTCTTGAAGAGCATTCAAAATTTTTAATGGCCTCGTCCATGCAAAAACGGGTTAACCCCTAAGCTCGAGATCTTCCCGAATAATCTCTGGATGGCGAAACGCAATCTCGATGAGCGCCTTTGCCGGACCAGAAGGTTTCCGTCGACCTTGCTCCCATTCCTGCAAGGTACGTGGAGAAATATGCAGTACCTCAGCAAACTCAATCTGGGTTAGCCCAGTTTTGCCGCGCGCCTCTGCAACCTCGTTAGGCTCAACGCGACTGA
The DNA here is from genome assembly GCF_017310015.1 of Marinobacterium iners. Lineage (NCBI taxonomy): Bacteria > Pseudomonadati > Pseudomonadota > Gammaproteobacteria > Oceanospirillales > Oceanospirillaceae > Marinobacterium > Marinobacterium iners. Next base: position 1,636,919 of record NZ_CP022297.1, on the reverse strand, counting down.
TTCTCGCCGCTTTGCCTGTCTTCATCTCCTTAACAGACTGGAGCAACTTGTTGCCAAGCTCCTCTGCACTCAGGGTCTCATCACTCATTTTCCAGTACCTCACGTATCGACTTCAGGATATGCGCGGGTATGTTTTCCTTAACGGCCTTTTTGTAGATCACCAATAACCAGATCTCGCCATTAGCCAACCTGGTGAAGTAGATGACTCGCACCCCACCACGCTTCCCTGAACCCGCTACCGACCATCGAACTTTTCTACAACCGCCGCTACCAGGAATTGGGTCGCCAATTTCCGGATTGGCTGCCAACCAGGCGAAGAACGCGTTCCGTTCGTCCTCAGTCCAGATTTTTCTGGCATCTACTTCGAATGTAGGGGTTTCGATGATGGTAAACATGACCACCAATATACGTCATTGACGGAGTTATGCAAGTGGGATGGCTGGAAGGGTTAACGCTTTGCACACCGGACGAAATAAGCGTAGCTTAAAAGGTTCGAGCCGCGTAGTGGCTGTTATCTTCCGACAACATGCGCTTGTAATATGCCCTTTCCATCAGCGGATCACAGATACTGCTTGGAGTTGGTAAGGCATTTTCGCTTCGTTAACGGCGCCGTTACATAGTCCTCGTCTAAAAAACGGATGAGTTCTTTCATTTGTTTCTTGTCTTCCGGGATAACCAGTTTGCCGTCATCGTTGACCGTAATGCCGATATGGTGTTCTTCGGGCAGTTCGGCATTGAAGTTGTTGGCGACGGTTTGGATATCAGCGACAGTGAGGTCTTTCAGGACTTCATTCTTTTGCAACAGGGCAATTTTCTTGCGAATGATGGAGTCAGCCTGCTCCTTGAAGCTCGCCTGGTCTTCAAAGGCGAAGAGGTCGGTAGCAGCAAAATCGTCCAGATCGGTGTCGGTGGCTTCGCGGTAGTAATCGGCCAGATCCAGAAAGCGTTTGGTATTGTGATAGGAGCTGAAATGTAGAGTCCCGTAATGGAAATGGGCTGTCAGTTTGTCTTGCAATATCAGCCCCGGCTCTTCCAGTTTTTTGTAGGTATCGCCGCTGCCTATCAGGGTAAAGCCACGCTTGAGTAACTTGCCAGCATCGAAGACCTGAAAGTTGACTGTTTTGTTGGCGGCTGACCATGTGCCGCTAAACAGCGCTTTGATGCGGTGCGTTTCGGTGGTGAGATTCAGCACTGGACAAGTGAGCGGATTGCCTATGGCCTGGCCGATGGCGGGTGGTAGCGGGTAATCAGCAATGGTAAAGATCTCGCCCTCATCCACGTTGTAGCTGCCCGTGAAGGCGATGGGCTGCCTGTCGTTAAGTAGTTCGGCCTGCTGTTTGGCAAAGAGTTTTGCCAGTTCGGTATTGAGAGCCGGAGTCAGTGGAATACGTCGGATGGGCGTATCTTCATCGTCCACCAAAGCGAACAGGTTGGAGGGATTATTGTTATTTTGCATGGTTAGCATCCAGGATCATGTATTCGGTTAATTGCACCACCTGCGATACGGCTTTGCAGTCGGTTATGTTCTGGCGGGTGATCAACACATAGGTGATGTCGCCCTCAATGGTTACTTCAAAGAAGTGATAGCCAAAAAAACCCAGTAAGGGATTGAAGTGGTAGGCATGGGAGTTGTAGACGATAAAGAAGAAGATCACCGCCACAAACACCAATACCGGCACGCTGATGGTGCTCTGGCTCTGATTGATCAGCGGCAGCAGGTATACCAGCAAAAAGCCGACGATCTCCTTGTCCACAGTTTTGACCGATTTGATCTTCACCGGCAACCGCTCCAGCCCGTAGCGCGAGGCCGACAGCCAGACCAGACCAAAGCACAGGCCACTCAAAACCAGCGCGGCTAGCAAATAGCCGCTGCCCACCAGCCAATGGTCTGCCAGATTCTCCGACCACGGCACGTCGCGCTGCCAAGCACTGCTGATTTCAACAAACCACAGTGTCAGGCAGATGGGTGCCAATGCCGTGGATACCAGCGCCAGCTTGGCAAGCCGGTTAAGCACCTGCGACCTCCGGGGTATCAGCGCCGGCTTTGCTCTTTACCGCCGTGGATTCGGATTCGCGGTTATGGCTAAAGGCTTCTTTTAATATCGCCTGCATTAGCTGATTGGCATGGGTTTTATTTTTGATTATTTGACTTTCAATTTGATTGATTAGGCATTCCATGTCTCGTAACTTTTGAATGATCTCGTTAGCCTCAGCTATCGAAGGCAGTCCGAATACAGTGTTTCGGATTTTAATTCCGTTCAGAGCTGGTTGGTTTCCTCCTGATGCGCCGCTCCGTGTTTTTTCATAACCCTGAATCAGTGAATTCATCTGCTATTGCCGTGCCACCGCATTGAATATAACCACATTCTTTAACACCGCTCGATCTTATCCGGATTCTGCCGCCGCATCTGCGCTACTGCAGCATCATTCACCGTCTTCTCCGACGTTTTTTTGCTCTGAATGCTATCGGGAACCACAAAACATCCTGCCATGCATGGCGCTTTGTGGCTTGGCGGTTGAACGAGGTGAGTTAAGCCGAGTGGATCAGACCGACTCGTAGATGCAACCGAACGCCCTGAACCCGGGGCAATGTTGGCCAAAACGCAGGTAAAGACGGCGGCCGCTGCTGACCAGGCGGCAGGCCATATACATCAGCTCCTGCATGACGGTTTTTAGCCGCCGACGTTTGGCCGGATGACGCACCGGCGCATCCGGTCCCAGCAGTGCGTGCTGTCCCATCCAGCGCAATATGTTGTAGCCCAGTACGGCAAACGCCATGACCAGGTCGTTGGTATCGAACTTCCCTGACGGCAAACGTTCGAGATCCAGATCAGTCTTGAACTCACTGTGGAACTGTTCGCTGGTGGCGTGATCCTGGTAGAGCGCAATCACCTTGGCATGATCCGCCGCGTCCGGCTTGAGCGAAGTCATCCAGCCTTCCAGGCTCACCTCGGGCTCCAGGAACAGCTGCCCTGTACTGTCACTGTGGCGCACCGTCACCTTGACGATCAGGCGGTCGTCAGTGCCATCCAGCGATTCGCTCACCAGCGTTTCCATTTTGCCCGGCCGGGTATGGCACCAGAGTGCGCCGGCAGCATGAGCCTTGTCCACCCAGGCCAAACCGTCTTGTGAGCGAGGGTTCCACTTGATCAGATAGTCCACCCCGTGCGTACGGAAGTACGCGCGGTTCTCGGCGGCATCATGGGCACTGTCAAGCCGTACCAGTAGCGGTGCATCGGTCAGCTGACGGACCCGAGGCAGCACCCGGTCGAGGGTGTGGATAAACTCCTTGTTGGCGTGTTGGTTACCCGGTCGCAGCTCACAGCCCAGACACCAGCCCTCCGTGCCCAGGTAGGCCGCGATGGGGGCGTAGCCGTCATGCCCCTTGTAGGTGTAGGCCACGCCCTCTTTTTTAGTGTTGCTGTTGTCCATGGGGAATACGTCTATATCCAGCGGCGCGTGACCGGTGGCAAGCGTGCCGACAGGCACCGACGCATTACACAGAAACTCGACACTGGCTTCATCCAACAACGGGATCAGTGCGCAGGCATCTTCATCAAAACGCTGACGCAGCCGAGCGGATGAAGGTGATTGCTTGATGCCCATGGCCGCTTTAAAGAAGGGGTCATGGCGTGCGTGCTCGACCGCTTCGAAGTCGCTCTTGCCAAGGCAAATCAACCCCAGGTAGGTGCGAATAAGATCGATGTTAGCGATGCCATGGCGCTTGACGATGGCGCGCGAGGTTTTGGCCAGGGAGGTCATTCTGTTGACACTGTGGCCAACCAGCGCCAGACCGCCGTGGGGTGTGATAATCTCGGTTTTGGACTGTTCCAGCTTGAAGGTACGCATAGTCAGATATCACTGTCTGGGTGAATCGAGAATGGCGTCCATATTACCGCCGCAGGCCGCGTGGTTACAGGTGTGTGGAGATGCGAAGCTGAGTTTTAAGTCACGGAATCAGGATAACGAGACAAGAAAAAATACCAGACAATTTCAGGAATAATTCCATCATGCGGTCGAATTGCACATACGTTTTGGTTAGTGGCCGCGTCAATATTCAGGATTGCGGTCTGCCCTCTCGTTTTTCCCTGCCCTATCATGGCGACGAGAACACTCCCTTTTGGATTTATCCTTGCGGATGATTCGCCTAATGCTTTGTGAGTTATTTTCTCTCTCGTATTGCCAATATAATTATTGGCGACTTCGCCGCTTGACACCCAATGTATCGTCCCACCCCAATACTCAGGATTATTTCGGTCTGGTGTTGCACCAACCTTGATTTCTGCAACGTCCCCCAACCGGCACCACTCCCAACCCTCTGGAAGTTCAAACGTCTTTTCATCGTCCGTTATCGCTGTCATTGGTTTCTGCGCTTTGATTTTTTTCTCTTTAACCAGTTGCGCTTTTTCGGCGGCGATGCGCTTGAGTAGTTCGCTGGCCGGTTCCACATCGGGGTTTTGAGCTCGCCAGCCGGCGGTGAGTTTGCCTTCAATGGCTTCCTGCAAAATCTGTTGGCGCAGTTTTTTCAGCAGGACTTGTTGATGGGTTAGTTCATGTTTCAATTCAGCATCTTCATTTTCAATACGTTGAAACTGACTGAGAATAGATAGTTGCTCATCTATATCTGGCAACATGATTTCAAGCGGCAAAAGATGTTTGGGTTTTATTTCGGTTTTAATGCCACCTTTCACCTGCTCTTTCAGCAATTGAATAAAGATTGGCGACTTCAGAAAGCGCTTGAAAAACTCAACACTGACTTTGCTTTCATCAAAGGTATACGATGAGTAGTGAATGGTCGCTGTGACATCAGCGTCACCGTGATACACGCCCAAGGCACCTTTAGCAACGTTGATTCCTGAAATGACCAAATCGCCCGATTTAATCAGGATCATGTCCGTTTTACTGGGCTTGTTTGCGACGTGAAAATTCCCAGAGAAATCAATTTTGTCTATCCGCTGGAGCCCTTGAATTTCCTTTGCATCAGGCTTATACCTCCCCTCACGTTCAAAAAGGAAGTCTCCAACTTTTACTTTTTTCCAAACAGCCACTACACCAACTCCTTCCGCAATTGCTCCAGCAATTCATCTCCCTTAGCAAAGGACTGATGCAACAGGTCTAGCAGTTCGGTACTGCTGTGCTGCTTTTCTTCCTCGGCGCGGTGCGGGTTTTTGATGTCGAGGTTGTAGCCGTTGGCCTTGATGGTGTCGATATTCACCTGCCACGCCTGCTCGTTGGCTTCACGGTTTGCCCACCAACTTTTCAGGGTCTCGAACTCGGCTAATTGAATCGGCTTGGTTTTAGAATAGGCCTTGTAACCTTCCGGCAATTTGTGCTCGTAATACCAGATGTTCTGGGTCGGCTCGCCCTTGGTAAAAAACAGCAGGTTGGTGGCCACCGAGGCATAGGGCTGAAACACGGAGTTGGGCAGGCGCACGATGGTGTGCAGGTTACAGTCTTCCAGCAGTTTTTGGCGGATGCGTTGTTTGACGCCATCACCGGTAAGGGAACCATCGGGCAAGACAATGGCAGCGCGGCCACCGTCCTTGAGCAAGTGGATCATCAGAATCAAAAACAGGTCTGCCGATTCCTTGGTGCGGTAGGTTTGCGGGAAGTTGTTCTCATTATTGTTGGAAACCACGCCACCAAAGGGCGGATTGGCGATGATCACGTCTACCCGGTCTTTGCGCGTATATTCGCTCAAGGGCCGTTGCAGCGAGTCACCAAACTGGATGCTGGGGGTGATGATGTCGTGCAGGATCAGGTTGGTGTTGGCCAGCATGTAGGGCAAGGGTTTGTATTCCCAGCCGCGCACATTGTGGGCAATGGCTTCGCGCTCGGCCACCGTGCTGGCACTGGCCTTCAGGTGTTCAATCACCGCTGTCAGGAAGCCACCGGTGCCACAGGCGGGGTCAAGCACGGTCTCGCCGTGAGCGGGATTAACCATTTCAGTCATAAACTGGGTTACAGCGCGTGGAGTATAAAACTCGCCCAGAGTGCCGGCGCTTTGCAGTTCGCTCAGGAAGGTTTCATAGATCTGGCCGAACAAGTGCAGGTCTTTGCTGTTGTTGAAGTCGATTTCGTTCAGCTTGTTGATCACCTGCCGCAGATGAATGCCGGACTTCATGTAGTTGTAGTTGTTGGCAAATACTTCATGCACCAATACAGCACGGCGATTGCCGCTGGAGAGGTCTATTTCCGACAGGGTCGGGAACAGCTTGCGATCGACAAACTTCAACAGCTCGTCACCGGTCATGCCTTCGTCATCCCCGGCCCATTCGTCCCAGTGCAGTTCAGCGGGAATGGGCGATGTATAGTTGTCGTCCATCAACTCCAGCTCTTTGTCCTTGTCACTAAAAATTTTTAGAAACAGCATCCAGCCCAATTGCAGGATGCGCAGCTCGTCGCTGCCGGTGCCAGTGTCCTGGCGCATGATTTTACGAGCGGATTTTACGATGCCTGATACGTTTGCCATGTTACTTATTACTCCAGTGAGATTTTTCATAGGCGCTTTGTTCTTCACGACCTAAAGGTTGCGAGGAGCAGCCGCTGCGCACGAAAAAGTCTTCTCTCCCTTCATATTGGGTAAATACCGGTTTGCCGCTTTTAGATACCTTGATACGGCATATCTGCATGTCTTCAACGGTTGGGAAACTGATCTTTACATGAGAGATCAGCCCTGCGCCGATGTATTTCTTGATGACTTCAACCAAATGCAGTTCAAAACCATCGATATTGGGCTTTGATAGGGTAGACATGTCATCAACCAGACCCAGCATGTTCTGGTTATCATCAACCCCGATAAAGAGGTTACCGCCTTCACTGTTCATAAAGGCTGCAATTGTTTTGGCAATCACGTATTCGAGCTTCTTGTTGACTTCTTTGGTTCGCAGGTCATAACGCAACGTTGACTTGAATTCAACGGTATCGCTTTCGCCCGCTAGGATTAGCTCTTGAACTTCTTCATTGGCGGGCTCCTTATGGCTGAGATCAATGCGCGATTTCAGCTCCTGATAGATGAGCCTCGCGCGCGCCTGTAAAAAGGTCTCGTAATCGTTGCTTTCGATGCCAAAGCCTCCCAAGGCAATAAAGTGAGTTTGCAGTGCCTTGTCAATCTGGCTGTTCTCGTCCTGGAAATCAGCAATGTATTGTGACGGTGCTTTGGCACCGATCTTGCGCTTGTTCAGGTGGTCGCTGACAAAGGTGATATTGATCAGACTGTTGCTGTTGAGCACCGTCCTGTTTTTCAGGTAAGCCTTGGGGAAGAAGTGGTGATAATTCTTGCTGCTGGCCACCTTCAGCCATGAGTTATCGAGAATAACCTTGCCGTTATCCTGAAAATCCTTTGGTTCCTGATAGGCCAGTAGACACAGCACGGCTTTGCAATAACTGTTGCCGGCGCTGAAATTGGTATCAATCAAAGTCTGGGGTGAGTCAAGATAAACCTTGATATCACTGTAATCGGGTCGCTGACCGGCGAGAATCTGGTCTATACGCTTGATGTCCTGCGCCAGTTTCGACTCCGTTGAACTGGAGTAGCGGGATGACAAGGAAATACGCCAAAAAAACTCCTCAAGGTATTTGCGCTGGCCACCATCCGGCTTGTCGTTGTTCACGTGGAAAAAATAGGCAAAAGGCACCAACAGCGAGTCGTAAGGGAGCAACTGGGAAACCGGGATGCGATAGGTTGTGCGAAAGTAATCAACACTGTCCTTGAGGGCCGAAATGACGGAATCCCAGCTGTCAATAATGCTTTGCTTATCTAGGGCGAGAATCGTCTTACGCTTGCATTCCTTGGTGCGGCTTAACAGTAACGCCAGCAGACTCAGCACCACACTGCTGGATATGCCTTCGTATTTAATTCCCTTCAGCTCTTTGATGAAGCCTTCCCACTTCACCTGCATATCGAACTGCTGTGGCTCGTCATAGGTTTTGGCAGACATGATCTCGAACAGGGTCAGGGTTTGTCCGCCCGTATTGATGCGGGTAAACACTTCGATCGCCGAGTCAATATCTTCCTTTCTCAGGATGACCGTTGAAAAATCGTAGGTGTCGAAGGCTCTGGAATACGCATGAATCTTCTTAAAGTCCGCGTCGGAGAAGCGCTCTTTGATATCGGTCATTCTGTCCATGAAATTCAAAACATCGGATAGCGAAATATAGTTTTCACCCGTTGGTTCTTCGGTAATCACTTGCTCATCGTTATCGTTGAGATCGGCATCGAGGTTTACCACGATGCTGCCGTAATCCGTAATCTTTTTTTCCCCCACTTTCTGGAGATGCGCCCCGAGATAAGCCGCAAAGAGCGATGTGATACGCTGCTGTCCATCCAGCACATACTGCACCTTGACGCCGTCCGGGGTGTCCGGAATGTCCAAATTGCCAACGTTCTTGATATCGTTGATGCGCTCGTCTGTTTGCCAAAGGATAAAGGTACCGATTGGGTAGCCCTTTAAAATACTGTCCAGCAGCTTGGCTGTTTTATCGATGGTCCAGACAAAATCCCGCTGAAATTTCGGGATTTTGATGATGCCTTTCTGGATTTCATTGATGAGATCAGAGTACTTTTTGGAATCGGGCTTGGGCTGTTCAAAATTCATGTTTTATGCCGCCTGATACAAGGCTTGCTCCAGTTGGTTCAGGGCCTGCAAGTACTGCGGCTTGCCGCCGAAAAGCTTAATGATTTCTGTGGGTGTGCCGAACTGGTCGAAGGGGTTGACCTTGAGCACCTTGATGTCTTCGATGTTCTCGATGCCTTCGTCGGCGTATTTGTCCAGCAGGGCATTCAGCACTTTACGGGCCTGCTCGCCATATTGGGTGAACACGTCGCGCTTTCTGACCTGTTTGGCGCGTTCTGCACGGGTGAGCGGCGGTTGATCGAAGGCGGTGTGACAGATCATGTCGAAGATATCCATTTCCTTGCCAATGGCTTCTTTCAGGTTCTCCAGCACAATGCCCTGTTCGGTCAGCTCGTCGATGATGGCTTCCTTTTTGTCGGCGCTATGCCATTTGCTCAGAAAGTCATCCAGTGAGTGGTATTGCTCGCGCACTTTCTGGCGGGTGTAGTCTTTCAGGCTGCCAGTGATCAGCTTGCCGTTGCCGTCCATGTACTGGATGCGCTCGTTGAGGATAGCGACATTGACGCCATTAACGTAGTATTTGGGGCGCGGTTCGCTAATGATCTCTCCGCCGGTGATGATTTCCGGAGATTCAGTTGGAGGATCAAAGATAATTTCCTCGCCAGTTTCATCGGTGACGGTCTCACCTTCTGCGATTTCTTCTTCAGGTGTCTCAAAGTCGTCATCCTCACCAAGCTCTTTGACGCGCACCGGATCGCCGTCGAAATCCGGGTCGGCAAACAGATCGGTGACATTGCGAAAATCAAGAATAGTAAAAAAGGTCTTGCCGAACTCTTCGTTGATGCGGGTTCCGCGCCCGATGATTTGCTTGAATTCGGTCATGGAGCTGATGTTGCTGTCGAGTACGATCAGCTTGCAGGTTTGGGCATCGACGCCGGTGGTCATCAGCTTGGAGGTGGTGGCAATCACCGGATAGCGTTCTTCCGGGTTGATAAAGTTGTCCAGTTCTCGCTTGCCTTCGTCGTTGTCGCCGGTGATCTGCATGACATACTTGGGGTTCTGCGCCATCAGGTCACTGTTGGCGTTGGCCAGTGCGGCACGCATGCGCTGGGCGTGATCGATATCGACGCAGAATACGATGGCTTTGTCGAAGCGGTTGGTCTTGGTCAGGTACTCGGTGATCTTGTTGGCCACGGCTTCGGTGCGCTCGTCGATAACCAGGCTCTTGTCGTAATCCTTGCGGTTGTAGATGCGATCATCCACTAGCTGGCCGCTCTTGTCGGTTTTGCCCGCCTCCGGTCGCCAACCTTCCAGATCGACATTCAGGCCGACCCGAAGCACCTTGTAGGGGGCAAGAAAGCCGTCCTGTATACCCTGTTTGAGCGAGTAGGTATAAATGGGGTCGCCGAAGTATTCGGTACTGGAAACCGTTTCCGTTTCCTTGGGTGTGGCGGTAAGGCCAATGTGGGTGGCAGTTTTAAAATAATCCAGAATTTCCCGCCAGGCACTGTCTTCCGACGCGCTGCCACGGTGGCACTCGTCGATGACGATCAGATCGAAGAAGTCCGGGCTGAATTCGCGGTAAGCGTCCTTGTCTTCATCGTAGTTGGTCAGCCCTTGATACAGCGCCAGATAGATTTCGTAGGATTTGTCGATCTTCTTCTGCTTGATGACCGTCATTTTGTCTTTGAAATGACGAAAATCGCCGCGCCGGGTCTGGTCGATCAAGGCATTGCGGTCAGCCAGAAACAGGATGCGCTTCTTGGCCCCGGCCTTCCACAGGCGGTGGATGATCTGAAAGGCGGTATAGGTTTTACCGGTGCCCGTGGCCATCGTCAGCAGAATGCGCTGCTGGCCTTTGGCAATGGCCTCTACCGTGCGGTTGATGGCGATCTGCTGGTAGTAGCGCGGGCTGCGGCTGGTGCCATCGAAGAAATAATCCTGGGCGCTGATGCGCTCGGCTTCTGGCGTAGTGATGCCTTTGTAGCGTTTGTACCGCTCCCAGAGCTGTTCTGGCGTTGGAAAGTCGTGCAGTGGAAGTTCGCGCTCTACACTGCCGCTTGCGGCAGTACGGTCATGCTCATAGAAGCCATCGCCGTTACTGCTGTACACTGTGGGAATATCTAAAATGGTAGCGTAATCCAGCCCCTGCTGTATGCCAGCCATGACCGAGTGTTTGTTATCTTTGGCTTCGATAATGGCGACTGGGATATTTGGCTTGTAGTAAAGGATGTAATCCGCCCGTTTGCGTTTGCCACGAGTGGTGAGATTGCCCTTCACATAGATGCGACCATCGGTGAAACCGACCTCTTCGCGGACTTGTTTCTGCATGTCCCAGCCCGCTTGTTCCAGTGCGGGAGTGATGAACTTGGTGCAGATGTCGCGTTCTGATAGTACTTTTTTACTCGTCATCCGATGGTCGAGCTCCCTCAATTGGTTCGGGCTAGATTGAGCGAATTACACAGAGGTCACCGGTGCCGGAGCGCAAGCGAAGGCCGCCAAAAGCGGCCCGCTCTTTTGGTCCCCACCGTTTGACCGAATTGTTAGCTTTTTGACGCTGGACTGAGAGTGAAGGCCCAGCCAAAAGTTAGCTTACCAAGATGTTTGCTTGGTAAATTTGCTTGAAATTCGCGGCTCTTCACATAGAAAATTCCTGAAAGCTGCCCATTAACCACAGCCTTCTCCCCAACACTTGGAGGGGTTGCACTATCTGGCACTTCAACAATTACCGTATCTGCTTCGGATTGCCCTTCAAGCGTAAATGCCCACTCCATATATCTAACCCCTCGATAAAATTACCACCGCCAAAAACGTCGTGAGATTGCGTGCATTCGGCGACTACAGGAAGCGAGCTCAATAGCCTAGTTCGAATTTCTCCACAAATTTTACAACTAAATGATTTAATTGAAACTCCAGCCCACCTCTATGACCAAAAAAGTAAAAGAGAAATTAGATTGCAACTCAAATGGGTACAGACCACAGCACTAGGGAATACAGGCTCGCCAAGAAGAAGATGATCAACTGCTGAAATATGAAAACTGCAAACCGTCCCGGTCATCAACCCTTCCTCTTTTCCCTGTCTTTGTGGCTGCCGACTTCCCGCAGGCAGGTTTCAAGATTGCCCCAGATGTGGGGCTTTGGCAACACATGCGATTACAGATGTTTCTCCATATGAATATGCTCAATACCGGCATCCATAAACGTTTCGTCGTAGGGTGCAAAGCCCAGGCGTTCGTAAAAGCCGGTGGCATGTAGCTGGGCGCCGAGATAGGCGCGTTGATGCCCGGCTGCCGCGGCCTGTTCGGTCAGGGCCTGTACGATTTCAGCGCCGATACCCTGCCCACGATGAGTCTTCAGCACGGCGATGCGGCCGATATGACCGTCGCCGAGTATCCGTCCGGTGCCGACCGGCTGGTCGTCCACACAGGCCAGTACGTGCATGGCGCCGGCATCCAGCCCGTCGTATTCCAGCTCGGCGGGGACGCCCTGCTCCTGCACGAACACGGTTTCGCGGACCGAGCAGATGGCGGTTTTGTGCGGGCCTTCAAAATCGACAGGGATGATTCGGGGCATGTTGGTTCTCCTGCACGGATACGTTTCAGGGAAAGGGTTTGAGGCGCTTCAAAAACGGCAGCAATGAAAAGTTCAGCTGCTGGCTGATCATGCGGGCGCGTTTTTCCAGCTGGCTTTGGCTCTGGCCGTGATCATCTTCAGCGGCGAAGACGATCCAGTTGCCGCTTTGGGTGTGGCAGCCGTAAATGGTGCCGAACTGTTGCAGCAGCAGTTCCAGTGTGTCCGGCCCCTGATGCTCGCGCCACAGGTTCATCACCAGCCAACCGCCCGGCTTCAGGCGTTCGGCACAGAGGGTCAGGTATTCTTCACCCAGTTGCTGGTCGCTGAGCCCTTCGGCACCATAGATATCACTGAAGATGATGTCGGCCTTGCGGGTTTCCACATGGCGCAGGAAGCCGAGGGCATCCTGAGTATGGACCTGTATCCGCTTGCCGCGTGGCAGTTGAAAGAAACGGTAGGCGACCTCGACCACTTCCGGGCGCAGCTCGGCAATCTGTTGTTTGCAGCCGGCAAAGCGACCATGCAGGCAGGTGTTTAACGCCCCGGCTCCCAGGCCCAGGCTGATCACCTGTTTGGGTTCTGCGAACAGCAACACCAGCAGCATGGCGCGCACATATTCGTGCTCCGGCATGAGCGGGTCGTTCCTGAGACAACAGCTTTGCTCGTCCTGATCACCAAAGGCCAGATAGCGCTTGTCGCCATCGTCCAGCACGCGCACGGCACCGAACTCGTCATAACCGCGATAGATTTCGTGACCGGGCAAAGACATGGTGGCTCCAAAGGCTGCAGGGAATGAACGGGGCGCATTATGACAGAGCGCACGACTAAAGTCTGGCGCCGCCCCCTGCCCCTTTCCTTTTGCCTGATGCACACTAGACTGAAACTAACCCACTGAAAGCCGGAGAGATTATGCCCCGCGTACTGGTTGTCGATGATGAACCGAACATTCTGCTGTCGCTGGAGTTTCTGATGCAGCAGGCGGGCTTCGAGGTGACGACGGCAGAGGATGCCGAGCAGGCGCAGGTACTGATCAGCCAACAGGTACCCGATCTGATCCTGCTGGATATCAGTCTGCCGGGCATGAGCGGCTTTGATCTGCTGGAACAGCTGCGCGCGGATGAGGCCACCCGCAGCCTGCCGGTGGTGATGCTCACGGCCCATGGCCGCGAGGTGGAAAAGGAGAAAGGAATGGCACTGGGAGCCAGTGATTACATTACCAAGCCCTTCTCGACCCGCGAACTGGTCAGCCGGGTTCAGGCCCTGCTGGAAAGCGGCAACGGAGGCTAGCATGCCGTCGCGTCAGAACCTGCTGGGACTCTGGATGCTGCTGTGCGGCGCGCTGCTGTTTGGTGGTATTGGCCTGCTGCTGTGGCTGGATACCGTACTCACACCCGCCACACCTGAACGGGTCGCCCTTTGGGTGTTGGGCCTGAGCCCTGCTGTTGTGGTGCTAATGCTTGGGATGGTGCTGGAGCGCCGCCTGTTTCGCCCACTGCGGCAGTTTCAGGTGCTGCTGGCACGGCTGGTGGCCAGCCCGGATGCACGTTCCGATTTCCCGCTGGATGGCTGGCTCAAACCGCTGCAGCCTGACCTTGACCATATTCGTGACGGCTGGCGCGGTGATCGTACGCGTCTGCGTGATGCCCGTGACGAGGGGGCGGCCGAGGCGCTGCGCATTCAGCAGGAGCTGGAGGGCGTGCTGCAGGTGCTGGACCTGCCACTGTTGATCTGTGACGACCACCAGCGTTTGCTGCTGTTCAACCCGGCGGCACGCGAGCTGTTTCATGACCAGCCCGCATTGGGCCTCGGCCGACGGATCAGTCAGCTGCTGCCCCACGCCAGCCTGAACGATGCGCTCAAACAGTTGCCGCAGGATGGCTCACCGCGCCAGCTGCTGCTGCCCGGCGAGCCGCGCTGGCTGCGCTGCGAGCTGCGCCGCCTGGGGGCACGCCACGGTGGTGCCCTGATCACCCTGCGAGACACCACCCATGAGCTGGAAAGCGACCAGAGCTGGCGCCGTGAGCTTGCGACCTTACTGCCCCGCTTGCGTGGCCATGCCGGCAGCCTGGGCAGCGCGGCCGATGCGCTGGTGCAGGTCGAGCACAACCCTGAGCTGCAGCATAGGCTGGAGCAGGCGATCAGTCAGGAGAGTCAGGCCCTGTCGCAAAAAGTGGAAGCCCTAACCCGTCTGGTCGAGTCTCATCAACTAAGCCAGTCGGGGCTGGAAGAGACCTGGTCCAACGATCTGTTCAGTGCGCTCGGCGAGCGCCTGCATGAAGAAGCGATTGAGCTGACACCGGTGGGCATTCCGGTCTGGATTCGGGTCGACGGCCCGGCCCTGTTGGCGATGCTGGAGCGGTTGATTCGTGAACTGGTACAGATCCGGCCGGTGGAGGCACTGGATATCGAGGTGCTGCTGGGCAACAAACGGGTCTATCTGGACCTGATCTGGCAGGGTGAGCCCTTGACCGATCATCAGCTCAGCCTCTGGCACGCGCTGCACCTGTTCGATGACCCGCTCTCTCCACGTATTGAGGATGTACTGGCACAACACGGTGCCGAGCTGTGGTCGCAGCCCCGCAATGATACTGACACCGCCAGCCTGCGCCTGCCGCTGCCGGCATCAAGCCGCGGTGCCCGGCCACAGCCTCGGGCGGAACAGCCCGCAGACCAGGCACGGCCCGAGTTTCATGACTTCAGCATTGCCGAACTGCCCGACCCTGACGCGGCATTGGCGCATACTCGGCTGGAGGAGCTTGAGCTGGTGGTGTTCGATACCGAAACCACAGGGCTGGACCTGCGCGGCGGTGATCAGATCATCAGCCTCGCCGCCTGTCGCATTCTGCGTGGTCGCCTGCTGGCACAGGACAGCTTTGACCAGCTGATTAACCCGCAACGACCGATCCCGCCCGACAGTACCGCCATCCACCACCTGACGGATGCCGATGTGGCCAATGCCCCGCCCATCGAGGTGGTACTGCCACGCTTTCATCAGTATGTGGGCCCCGGTGTGCTGGTTGCCCATAACGCGGTGTTTGATCTGCTGGCGCTGCGTCTGGCCAGTGGCGAGACCGGGCCCGCGTTCGATATGCCGGTGCTGGATACGCTGCTGCTGTCCCGCGCCATCGACCCGACACTGGAAGGTCACGGACTGGATGCGCTGGCCGAGCGGTTCGAGCTGACCTTCCCGCCCGGTACACGGCACACGGCGTTGGGGGATGCACGTGTGACCGCTGAACTGCTGCTGGCACTGTTGCCACGGCTGCGTTCACGCGGTATCGAAACGCTTGAGCAGTTGCTTGAGTTGCAGCGCGAAGTAGAACAGGGACGCCCATCATGAAACGCAACGAACAGAACCGCCTGCTGGCGCTGACATTACTGGCCCTGCTGCTGTTTTCACCGCCACTGCTGTTACTGTTCGATCGTGAAGGCAGCTCGGGCTTTTCCACCCTGCCGCTGATCATCTATCTGATCTGGGCGGTGCTGATTTTGTTGGCAGCCCTGATTCTGGAGCGTCCCCATGAGGAGTGATGTCACCGTCCTCATCGTCGCGTTCAGCTATCTGGCCTTGCTGTTCGTCATTGCCGCCTGGGGGGATCGCCGCGCCGAACAGCGTCGCTCGCTGGTCAATTCGCCCACCGTGTATGCGCTGTCGATTGCCGTGTATTGCACCGCCTGGACCTTTTACGGCAGCGTGGGCCGCGCCGCCACCACGGGCCTGAGTTTTCTGCTGATCTATCTTGGCCCCACGCTGGCGATGCTGTGCGGCTGGATGCTGATCCGCAAGATGATCCGCATCGCCCGCGCCCAGCGCATCACTTCCATTGCCGACTTCATCAGCGCCCGCTACGGCAAAAGCGGTGGCCTGGGCGCGCTGGTAGCCCTGATCGCAGTGATCGCGATCATGCCCTACATCGCCCTGCAACTGAAGGCGATCACCGTCAGCTACGCGATTCTGACCGAGTACCCGGATCAGACGCTGCCGCAGCTTTCGCTGAGCGGCTTTCTCAGCGACAAGGCGTTCTGGGTATCGCTGGTGTTGGCGGTGTTCATCATTCTGTTTGGCACCCGACATCTGGATGCCAGCGAGCGGCATGAAGGGATGGTCACAGCCATCGCCTTTGAATCACTGGTGAAGCTGTTCGCCTTTCTGTCCGTAGGGTTTTTCGCCACCTTTGTGCTCTACTCCGGCCCTCATGACCTGATGGCCAGTGCCGCTGCCGAACTGCCGCACCTGGGGCAGCGTTTTGGCCTGGACCAGATTCCCGGTGGCGCACTGGGCTGGTTCGGTACGCTGATGCTCGCCACACTGGCCTTTATCACCCTGCCACGCCAGTTTCAGGTACTGGTGGTCGAGAATGTGAACGAACAGCACCTGCGCCGCGCCTGCTGGCTGTTTCCGCTGTATCTGCTGCTGATCAACCTGTTCGTGATTCCGATTGCACTGGCCGGGCTGCTGGGGGGCAGCGCGACCGGTGAGCCGGACAACTTTGTGCTGACACTGCCGCTCTCGGCAGGCCTGCAGGCACTGCCGTTGCTGGTGTTTATCGGCGGGCTTTCAGCCGCAACCAGCATGATGATTGTCGAAACCATTGCCCTCTCGACCATGGTCAGCAACCAGCTGGTCATGCCGCTGCTGTTGCGCTGGCGCAGCCTGCAGCTGGCCAGCCGCCCTGACCTTTCCGGCTGGCTGCTGGGCATTCGTCGGGTGGCCATCATCCTGATTCTGATTCTGGGCTATCTCTACCATGCCCTGATCGGTGAGGCGTACAGTCTGGTCACCATCGGGCTGGTGTCGTTTGCGGCCGCTGCACAGTTTGCGCCGGCGTTGCTGCTGGGGCTTTACTGGCGCGGTGCCAGTCGTAATGGCGCCGCAATCGGCATGATTGCCGGTACGCTGGTGTGGGCTTGGACCCTGCTGATTCCCGGCTTTGCCCTGTCGGGCTGGCTCGATGTCAGCTTTATTGAGCATGGTCCCTTCGGCATTGAACTGCTGCGCCCCTACGCCCTGTTTGGGCTGGAAGGCTGGGATATCTATACCCATGCGCTGTTCTGGAGCATGCTGGTGAATGTGGGACTGCTGGTGGGCATCTCGCTGTTCAGCCGCCAGAGCCACATGGAGCAGACGCAGGCCGCACTGTTCACCAACGCGCTGCGACCCGAAGCGGAACAGGCCCCGATCTGGCAGGGCCAGGCCAGCCGGTATGAACTGTTCATGCTGCTCAGCCGTTATCTGGGCCAGCCCGCCACCCGCAGACTGTTGGGACAACAACCGGAGCCGGGGGACGACAGTGCCGCTACACCCGCCATGATCGCCGCTGCCGAACAGGGCCTGACCGGCGCACTGGGCAGTGCGACGGCACGCATCCTGATCAACTCGGTGGTGCGGGGTGAAGCGCTGGATATGCCCTCGATCCTCAGCATTCTGGATACCACGTCACAAACGCTGGAGTACAACCGACGGCTGGAGCAGAAATCGTCTGAGCTGGCCCAGATCGGGGAAGAACTGCGCAGCGCCAATGAACGCCTGCGCGAACTGGACCGGCTCAAGGATGAGTTCGTGGCCATGGTAAGTCATGAGCTGCGTACGCCACTGACCTCCATCCGCGCCTTTGCCGAGATACTGCGCGATGCAGAGGCCATGCCGGTTGAGAAGCAACAGCACTTTCTGGAGATTATCGTCCGCGAGAGCGAGCGCCTGTCACGCCTGATCGAAGAGATTCTTGATCTGGCGCGGCTGGAATCAGGCCGTATGACACTTAACCCCGAGCGTTGTGACCTGGTTCAGCTGGTACAGCAATCGGTGGATGCAGTTACTCGGCTGTATGAGGATCGCGGAGTGGAGCTGACATTGAAGCTGCCGGACGCCCCCTGCCCGGTGATTGCCGACCCCGACCGGCTGCAGCAGGTACTGATCAACCTGCTCGATAACGCCAGCAAGTTTGCCAGCGACGCGGACTCACAGGTGTTGCTGGCGCTGGCTCCGTACAAAAAACATTACCGCATCCGGGTGGAGGACAACGGTCCCGGCATTGCCGAACCGGAGCGCGAGAAGGTGTTCGAGAAGTTTCATCAGATCGAGCAGGCGCGCAAGGAAGAAGGCCAGCCTGCCGGCACACGCCCACGGGGGACCGGACTCGGATTGCCAATCAGCCGCGGTATCATCAGCCATCTGGGTGGACGTCTATGGGTAGATGACCCGCAGCAGCTGGGGGGTGCCTGCCTGATAATGGAATTGCCAAAAGCGCCGGAAGAAGACAATCCTTCAGGCAGTTGCGGTTGAGGGAAGCTCGTATGCCAGCGCGGCCAGATCCCTCAGCGGGTTGCTGTCCTGGCCGTTCAGCTCGCGCAGTATGTCCCTCGTTTCGCAGACACATTTACCACACTGTGTACCCAGTCCGGTTGCCTTGCGAATATCGCGCAGTGAGCTGGCACCCTCGTCCACCATCTGGCGGATCTGGCGGTCACTGACTCTTTTACAAATACATACGATCATCAGCCATTCACCACTAAAGGCATGAGAATAGATATCATTTATGCATCCAATATAAATAACAAACATTCTCATTACAACCCATGAATGCAAATTATTCTTATCCCACAGCTTTCTGTTGAAGTCCCCGAATCTGTTTCAAATCCCACTGTAGTTGGCGCTGTTCAAAGTCGTCCAGCTGAGCCTGATCAATCCAGTTGTCCGGTAGCCCGTCACCTTCCGCCCGTTCCAGTTGAGCCTGCAGTAACCTGTCCAGCAAGCGCTCAAATACCTGAGTCAGTACCCTTGCCTGCCCCGCTTGCAACCCCCCGGCCTGATCGAGCCAGGCAAGACGTGCCCGGCAGGACACCTCGGGGCAGCCCTTTTTCAGTGCCAGCAGGCGCAGTGCTGCGGTCAGTGGCAACAACCCCTGCCGCTTGAGGTTCAGTGCATTCGGGTGCGGGGCATCCTTGCCATCTCCCTGCAGGCGTTCGAAGCGATCCAGTGCCACCGGCGACTCATCAAACAGCTCGGCCATTTCGTGCAGAAACAACCCCGCTGTTGGCACATGTGCCTGAATCGCATCGCGCAGCTGCTGTGCCAGGGTTGCATCACCGTACACCGGTGCGAAATCAAACAAAATATTGCAGAGCTGAACCAGCTTGACCCGCCGAGTCGCCATCCAGAGCCGCATCTGCTCTTTCCATTCGCTGATCGGCTTGCGCCAGAGCGGGCGCGAGGCCATCACGTCACCCTTGCAGTAGGGAATGCCGGCCTGGTCCAGGCGGGCGGTGAAGCGCTCGGCCAGTGTGCGAAACCAGGCATCGATCTCGTTGTGGCGCTCAAGGGGGTAGTCTTCCAGAATCAGCGCGTTGTCTTGATCCGGGTGCAGCAGGCTTTCATGACGCCCACCCGACCCCATCACCAGCACACAGAAACGTACAGGCGCCGGGCCCCAGCCTTCGGCCTGCATCTCGTCCATCGCTTCATCTATGGCGACCCGATACAGCAGGTCATTGTGATCGCTCAGCAGCTGAGCAATCAGCCAACCCGGCAATGACAACTGCTGTAGTGCTCGTACCAGCTGGGGTTGCCAGTCGCGTGCCTGATCCCAGCTGTCAGACGCCTGCTCCAGCAGCCGTTCCAGCGGTTCAAGCAGCGCAGATGGCAGCTGCAGTTCCAGGCTACGTTGCTGGCCAAACAGTTCTCGCCAAACCGAATCCATCCCGCTCCCCTCTTCTTGTTTCCTTCAGCATAGAGGCAGGGATCGTAAAGTCCAGTTGATTCAGCCGGTTAGCGCTGAACACCCTGGGCCGCTGATGCGACTGCGTCCACCGCTGATCGGCTGAACCTCAATGCGCGTGGCAATGCGGTCTTTCAGTGCCTGAACATGGGAGATGACGCCGATCAGCTTGCCTTCCTGCTGCAGGCCGGACAGGGTATCCAGTGCCGTTTCCAGCGCCTCTTCGTCCAGGGTGCCGAACCCCTCGTCCAGAAACAGCGAGTCAACACGAACGTTGCGGCTGGCCATGCCGGACAGCCCCAGCGCCAGCGCCAGGCTGATGAGGAAGCTTTCACCACCTGACAGGTTTTTGGTAGAACGGATTTCGCCCGCCTGATAGTTGTCGATCACGTTCAGCTCCAGCGGCTGCTCGGCATCACGTACCAGCAGATAGCGGTCAGACATTTTCTGCAGCTGGCGGTTGGCGTGACCGATCATCAGTTCAAAAGTCAGCCCCTGAGCGAAGTTACGGAATTTTTTGCCATCTGCCGAGCCAATCAGGGCATGCAGGGTATCCCAGCGCTCCAATTCACGCTGCTGGGCATCGATCGCCTGTTGCTGGGCACCGAACTGCGCCTTGCGTTCGGTATTGATGTTCAATGTCTGCTGCAGGCTGCCGCGTTTTTCCAACAACAGTCCGTGCTCTGACGTAAGCTGTTCAAGTGCCGCTGCCAGTTCTGCACTGCTCTGCTCGGTCAAAGCCTGCTGTTGCAGCAACTGCAGGCTGCTTTGGCACTGCTCCTGCAACGCCTGCAAGCGTGCCGCGTCCGCTTTCAATCTATCAGCCGCCTGCTGCAACGTTTTGAGCGACGCTTCCGGCAACAGTGCCGCCTGTAATGTCTGCTCGTCGGCAAACTGGCTTTGCGCCAGTGCGGCATCGAAGGCCTGCTGCATTTGAGCCATTTCGGTGTTCAAGTCCGTCATATGGCGCTTGAGGTCACTGATCTGCTGCTGGCGGCGGTTGAGGCTGTTCTGCTGTTCAATGGCAGCAGCCTGCGCCTGTTCCTGCGCCTGACGCGCCTGACGTATTGCCTGCTGCAGGCGCTGTTCAAACGCTACCGTATCCGGCTCTGGTGAAAGTGCCTGTCGCTGCTGTTGCAGTTGAGTCAAATCAGCCCGTGCCGCATCCAGTGCCAGTCGTTGTTGCACGCGCTCCTGTTCGGCTCGTTGCTGCTTCAGGGCCTGCTCCAGCCGGTCAATTTCAGCCAGCCGGTCGCGCAACTCGCCCCACTGCTGACGGGCGGCCTGTTGCACCTGCTCGATCTCATCCGGCGCTGGACAAGTATCCAACGCCAGCAGTTGCAGACAGTGTTGAATCGGGGCCTGAAGCGCTTCCAGGCGCTGGCTGTTGTCAGCCTCCTGCTGGCGCAGCCCCTTCTCGTCCTGTTCCAGTCGCGCCTGCTGTACTGCCAGCGCCTGCAGTTCGCTGCGCAAGGCGGTCAGTTGTTGTTCCAGACGCTGCAAGCGGGCTTTTTCTTCGGTCAGTTGCGGTGGCTGCTCGCTGCGCCAAGGATGCTGCTCCGAACCACACAGTGGACAGGGTTTACCCGGCTCCAGCTCACGGCGTTGCTGCTCCAAGTCGGCAATCCGCTCAGCCAGCCGCTGCAGCTTCTGCAGGTCCAGTTGCTCCTGCTGCAGCCTGCTTTCTTCAGCGTGCTGTTGTTCAAGCGACTGTTGTATCCGATCCTGTTCCGGTTTAAGTGCCGCGCGCTTATGAGCGGCCTCCTGCTGTGCCTGTTTCAGCTCATCGGCCTGTTGCACTCGGTTACGCAGTTCACCCAACTGCTCGCCACGACTGCGAATCTGATCCTGTTGCTGCTGTATCTGTACGCGGGTACTGCCGGCCAGAGCCGCGTGCAGTGCCTGCTCATCACGCTCGATGGCGGCCTCCAGCGTTGCCGGGTCAGGTGCTGCCCCTTCAAGCAGCTCGGCTGGCAGGCGGGCGCTTAACTGTGCCACCTGCGCCTGCTGCTCACGCAGTTTCCAGTCCTGCTCCTGTAATTGACGCAGCAGGGGTTGTTGGCGTTCCAGCTCAGCTTCCGCCTGCTGCAGATGCGCCTGTGCCTGTTGTTGCCGGGCTAGCACCGCATCAGCGGCGTCCTGCAGGGCCGGAAGTCCTGCCTGAAGCGGGTCAAGCTGCTCTTGCGCGCGCTGCAGGTCGCCCCGGCGCTGACGCAGCGGCTCATAGGCAGGCCTGAGTGCCTCCGCTCGCAGCGCCTGCTCCAGCTGTTGCTGTTGCGGCGCAAACGCCTGTTGTGCCTGCTCCAGTTCATGCCACTGTTGTTTCAGTTGCGCGGCCTGCCGGGATTCCCGGTCCAGCTGCTGTCGCCAGTTGAGCAGGGTTTGCTGCTGCCCGATCATGTTTGACTGCTGCTGTACCTGCTCTGACAGCTCGGCCAATTGCCGTGACAGTGTGGCTTCTTCCTCCTCATCCAGCAGCTGCAGGCCGGACTGGGCGGCTTTCAAGTGATCGAGTCTCTGTCGCTCCTCGCCCCTTCGACGATGCACCGCGACAGAGATATCGGAATAGATCGAGGTGCCGGTGATCTGTTCCAGAATGGGCGCGCGCTCGTCGGCGTCGGCCTGCAAAAAGGCCGCAAAGCCGCCCTGCGCGAGCAGCATGGAGCGGGTGAAACGGTCGAAATCCATACCGGTGAGGCGCTCAATGGTGTCGGCCACATCCTTGAGCTTGGTATGCAGCACCTTGTCGGCATCGGCGTCTACAATCTCGTGTTTGGGCTGTTGCAGCGCGCCATCGGCCTGTTTGCGGCTGCGGTGCTGGCTCCAGTGGCAACGCCAGCGCCCCTGCGGGGTTTCAAACAGCACCTCGGCAAAGCACTCGCCGGTCTGACGTGACATCACCTCATTCTGACTGGCATTAACCCGGCTTTGGCGCGGCGTGCGCCCGTACAGTGCCAGACAGATCGCATCCAGCAGGGTCGATTTTCCCGCCCCCGTAGGGCCGGTAATCGCAAAGATGCCATCGCTGATATAGGCGGGATCGGTCAGGTCGATCTGCCATTCACCGGCCAGGGAGTTGAGGTTTTTGAAACGGATCTGAAGAATACGCATTGTGTGTCTCTCTGACGCAGGCGCCTATTCGGCACGATGGTCCTGCTCGGCCATGGATTGCAGCACGCTGCCAAACAGACGCTTCAGTTCATCCTGTTGCGTCTCGGGTACCTGATGCAGTTCAAGCGCACGCTCGAATACTTGCATCGGCTCCAGATCATCCAGCGTCTCCTCTTCACCGCTGCGCGCCAGAATGCGCTCCACTACCCGGTTGTTGCGGACCCTCAGTATGGTCAGCTGGGTGCCATCGGTATGCTGTTCCAGCCAGTCGCGCAGGTCGGCTGCCACCTGCTCGCCTTCGTACAGCACTTCCAGCCAGATCGAGGTTTGCTCCTGCGCCAGCTTGTCCAGTGCGGCACTCAGTTGAGCCTGATCACCCTTGATCCGCTCCAGCCTTTGAAAACGCGGGATATCGATCAATTCAAGCTGTGGGCGACGTCCTTCAAACTCGATCAGGCACAGGCTTTTCTGTTGTTTCGCTTCCCCAAATCCCATGGCCAGCGGTGAGCCACTGTAACGAATCTGCTCGCAGCCCGACACGGCCTGAGGTACATGCAGGTGCCCCAGTGCCACATAATCAAGGCAATCGGGAAAGGCATCCACACCCACCTGCGCCAGAGATCCCACATAAAGATCACGCACCCCATCGCCATCAAGCGTTTTGCCACCAGCGGCAAACAGATGGCCCATGCCGATCAGCGGCACATCCACCTGCAGTGACTCTCGCAGCTCTTCGGCAGCGACACAGACCTGCGCATAATGCTCACGAATGCCCTGCACCAGTTTCCGGTCCTTGTCCTCAAGGCTTTCGCCCGCTTCGCTCTGGCGAATATCACGATCACGCAGGTAAGGAACGGCACAGATAATTGCTTCAGGTGCGCCATTTTTGGCTTTCAGCAATACCACTTCATCTACCGGATTGTCACAGGCAGCACCGACCACATGCACATCCAGCGCCTTGAGCAAACCGGACGGTGCATTCAAAAAGCTGGGAGAATCATGATTGCCGCCAATGATCACCACATGACGACAGCGCGAGCGCGCCACCTGGTGCAGAAAGCGGTAATAAAGCGCCTGCGCCCGGTTGCTCGGGGTAGTGGTATCAAACAGGTCGCCGGCGATCAGCAGTACCCCGACATTCAGATGCTCGATCTGTGCCAACATCCAGTCAAGAAAGGCGGCAAATTCATCGTAGCGCTTCTGGCCGTACAGTAATCGGCCCAGATGCCAGTCGGAGCTGTGCAGGACACGCAACGTTTGACGACTCCCCTCGGCCCCGGTTTTGGCCTTTGCCGGGGTACGTTCCGTGCGCGCCGAGCTAACCGGCACCGAAGGCTGCGGCAGCATCTCTTCATCAAACAGTGAAGGCTGATCAGACACGGTTACTCTCCCTGTAGGGTCGCGATGAGGGTGCGGCGGCCAGCGCGATTACGATGTTCACCCAGATAGATCCCCTGCCAGGTGCCCAGCGCCAACTGCCCATTGGCAATAGGCAGCACCAGACTGACGCCAAGTATGCTGCTTTTGAAATGAGCAGGCAGGTCATCAGGGCCTTCATAGGTATGCTGGTAGTAGGGTTCGTTTTCCGGCACATTGCGGTTAAAAAACGCCTCGAAATCAGCGCGAACGGTCGGGTCGGCATTTTCGTTCAACGTCAGGCTTGCAGAGGTGTGTTGCAATAACAGATGCAGCAGGCCGGTGCTGACTCGGCGTAATTCCGGCAGTGCCTGTTCGATCTCGTCAGTCACAAGGTGGAAGCCGCGAGGTCGCGCCTTGAGACTGATGGTTGTTTGATGCCACATATGAAGAACCGATGGATAACTGAATGGCACGACTATAGAGCTGTGTATCGGTGTTCTCAACCACATCTCGTACAGGCAGCGTTTTACATGTGCCAATCATTCAGGCGTGCTAATCGATCATTTGATAGCGCCGATAGAGCACCTCTATCCTTTTCACATAGGCTTGGGTTTCAGCATAGGGCGGTATGCCACCGTACTGCTGCACTGCGCCGGGGCCTGCATTATACGCTGCCGTTGCCAAGCGTACGTCTTGGTCATAGCGCTGGAGTAATCCGGCCAGATAGCGCACGCCACCGTCGATATTCTGCTCAGCATCAAAGGGGTTACCGACACCGAGCTCTGCTGCCGTTTGCGGCATCAACTGCATCAGCCCCTGCGCACCGGCTCTGGAACGCGCTTGCGGATTAAAGGCGGATTCAGCATGAATCACCGCACGTACCAGCGCAGCATCCATATCATGTAGCGCGGCGATCCGTTCGATTTCATCCCGATAACGGTCGGCAAACAAGGGGGTCGTCTCCCAATTAACGGTAGAATCAACCTTGCAGGCAAAACAGTCGAAACGCACCAGTTCATATTGCACGCCACTCGGTTTTGTATCGCTGAAAGAGAGCACACCGTCAGCATTGCGGTATTTGTAGTAGGTATTGACCACAGCTGCCTTTTGTTCAGGCGCAACGTTGGTGTATTCCACCCGACCATCGGGATGCACAATCTTGCGCATCTCTGCGGTGGCATGAAAGCTAGGCAGCAACAGTGTGGCAAACATGAGAGGGTAAACGTATCGGTACATGGCAGCAGGGTCGAGTCTCAAATCCATTTATGCAACATTCTAGAACCTGTGTGCGGGAAATGCTGCCCCTGTGGGGCAGCTTTATCGGCCAGACTTGATCAAGTTCAGGTCATTCAGTCGAAAAGGTCGCGGTGCATGATGCCTTCGTTGACCCAACGTGCCAGTTCAGCCTCTGCTTCAGCCTTGCTGGCCCCCTTGCGTTGCAGTAACTGCATCAGCACGCCGTCGATCCCCCTCCCCAGCGTAGATGCGCGACCACAGATATACAGGTTGGCACCCCGGTTGATCCATTCCAGCAGTTGATCACCCCGGTGTTCAATCCGCTCGGTGATATAGCGTTGATCACCACCATCACGAGAGAAGACGGTATCAAGATTGGTGATAACGCCCTGCTCTTTGAGCGCCTTGATCTGCTCTCCATACAGGAAGTCACCTTTCTCGTGACGGTTACCAAACAGCAGCCAAACCGGTCCCTTTCGATCCGTGGCAGCGCGCGCCTCAAGAAATCCGATAAAGGGTGCAATGCCACAACCAGTCGCTACCAGGATCATCGGATGCTCTGAGTTCTGAGGCGGATTGAACCCCGGATGAGCCACCAGTTCGACACTCCGTGATTCGTTCAGCGGCCAGTTCAAACAGAGTTCACTGCTGCCGAGACCCAGAACCTCATTACCCTGTTCAGTTTCATATCGCAGCAACCCTACCGTCAGGCGCACCTTGCCGGGGCTTGTCTCATAATCCGAACCGATTGAGTAGGTGCGCGGCTCTGCATCAGGTCGGGGCTGAAACTGGAACAGGTCACCGGGGGCAAAACGGGTACTTTCCGGCACGGCAAACGTCAGGCTGTAACTGTGAGGGCTATCGTCACCCATCGGAGTATCCAGACGGGTACGCTCAATCAGTGTCGCCTCACACCGTTGCCGTTGCACGGCCATACCACCGATCTGCAGGTTCCAGTTGTTGTACTCGGCGAGCTGTCGCAACCATTGCTGCCAACCAACGGCGGGGTCACCATCCACCTCGTGCAAAGTCAGTCGTTCATGGGCACCAGCCTTGATCAACTCAGTCCGCAAGCGCTGGCCACCGGCACAAAAATGGGTATAGCGGCGATCACCCAGTGCCAAAAGACTGAATGACACGCCTTCCAGCTGCCTGGCTTTGATTCCGCTCACCCAGCTACGGGCATTATCCGGTAGCTCACCTTCACCGGTAGTCGAACAGATCACCAGCACCTGTTGGTAAGCATGCCACTTACTGGCAGGAAACGCGGCAATCGATCCCTGGTCGGCAATAATCCCTGACTTTTCAAAAGTGGCTGCGGTTACAGTGGCCAAGCCCTGAGCTGTGCCGGTCTGACTGGCAAAGACGATCAGTACCTCTGCACCTGAACGGATATCGCTGATACGAGCGGCTTGTCGACGCCTCAACCAGCTGATGAACCCTGTCAGCGTCAGCCCCATAACGAGCATCCCAACCAGCATGTTGAAAAGCCCGGATACCCAACCACCCCAAAGCCCTTCATGTAACATTTTGGGCCAGTTGGAGGACAAATCGATGGGAGTCACCTGATCGCCACTGACCACCAACATGGCTTCCTCGGTTTCGATCAACAACGAACCTGACTTGAAACCACGCGCACTGATCAACCCCGACAGGTTATGCTCGCCCGCCGCCTGCTCCAGACCCTGTTGCAACGAGGTGGGCTCCGCCCCGCGCTGCAGGCCCAGATCAGGACGTGCTACATGCAAGGTCATCAGAATACCGGTCAACGGCAGTAGCAGGACTAACGGAAACAGCCACACACCCAGGAATTGGTGCCAGCCCAGCAGTGACTGCTTGAACTTTGGCCAGCCCAACAAAATACCAGCCACTACTATTGCCAGCATTGCCCAAGTCGCCCACTCCACCAACCAGCCGGCATCAACCAGCAGATCCTTGTGCAGATCTTTGATCCAGTCAAAGAACGCCCCACCGGACGTCTCACTGGGACCAACACGCACTCCATCGCTCAGGCGGTACTCACCCAGCGCAGGTATAACCCATTGACCGGACGTTGCACTGCGTTCGATGGCGACAACCGGCCCATCGGCAGACGCACTTTCCAGTAAAGCCTGCACCTGGCTAACCTCAACAGCCCCGGTGTAAGGCGGTGCCGAAAGATCGGCCAGCACAGGCTTGAGCGCCAGCACCATACCGGTCAACGTAATCAACAAAAACAAGGGGGTCAGGAGCAGAGCAAGCCAACGGTGCACCTGCAGCAGGTACGATCTCATCATTCACCATCCTTAGCCATAGCGGCCACTGATTCAGTCAGTTGACCTCTATTTTAACTGAGCCTGACTTAAACAAAGATTAAGGTGCGTAAAGATACGTAAATCTGACCAGTGGCTGTCGAATATACATACATCTACAAATGTATCGATGTTTTTATACCGCCGATACGATAAAATAATGGTTCATTTTTCAACGATTTGAGTTGGGGTTCTTTACAGCTATGGCTAGACGCACCAAAGCCGAAGCAGCAGCCACGCGCGAAGCGTTGATTGATGCAGCAGAAGAGATGTTCATGGCTCATGGTGTAGCACGTACCACACTGGAACAGATTGCCCGTCATGCTGGCATGACACGCGGTGCTGTCTATTGGCATTTCAAGAACAAGGCTGACCTGTTCCGGGCCATGCTGGAACGGGTGCGAATGCCGTTTGATGAACTGGTGCAGGAGATTGATGATCCTGCACTGACCGAGTCCCCACTGAACGCAATTCGCCTGGCCTGCCTCAAGGGTCTGGCACGACTTGAGCAGCCCCGCTATACGCGTGTGCACTCCATTCTGTTGTACCGCTGCGAATTTTTCAGTGATATCGACCCTATCACCATGCAGGAAGAGATCGCCTGTGACATTCATGAGGCTCTGCTGCGTTATTTCGCCCTCGCCGCGGATCAGCAGGAGCTTTCAGTTGCACCAGAGGTGGCTGCCGATTTGATGAATACCTGTCTCTCCGGCCTGTTTCATGATTGGCTGCGCAAACCTGACGCGTACTCTATCCTCAGCCGTGGTGAGACACTAATTTCCCACCTGATTGGGCTGATGACCCACCGCTGAATCGTACGGTTTGCCCCCCTGCTCCCATAATCGTGCAATAAAAAAGGCGCCGTCCCGAAGGAGAGCGCCTTTTTCCAGTTTAACCTGAAGGTCAGTGAGCCGTATTTGACTCAGCCACACCACGCTTGCGTCTGAGCCAGTCAGACACATGTGCAATCATGGCGTAGAAACTCGGCACGAAGCAGCTGGAAATGATCGCCACCGACGCCATACCGACCGACACCGCCGTACCGATATGATGACTGCTCACATCGCTGGCACCGCTGGCCAGTGCCAACGGCAGGGTACCGAGAATAAAGGCAAAAGAGGTCATAACGATTGGGCGGAAACGCAACTCAGCTGCGGTAACAGCCGCTTCATGAATTGATTTGCCCAACTCCCTGCGCTGTAGTTCGGCGAATTCCACGATCAGAATGGCGTTTTTCGCGGCAAGCCCCACCACCACTAACAGGCCGATCTCGACATAGACGGACACCTCCAGTCCCCGCAGCACAATCCCGCCGATGGCACCAAAAAAGGCAAACGGCGTGGCGGTCATAACCGCCAATGGCAGGGACCAGCTTTCGTACTGTGCCGCCAGAATCAGGAACATCATCAGAATACCGAAGATGATCGCCATGGAAGCCGTATTCCCCAGGGTTGTTTCCTGATAGGCCGTACCGGTCCAGCCCATGCCCCAGTTGTCACCCAGCTCCTGCTGTACAATCTCGTTCATGGCAGCTATGGCCTGAGCCGAGCTGTATCCCGGTGCCGGTCCGCCCTGGAACTGGGCACCCAGATAGACGCCGAAACGGGATACCACCGCCGGACCAACCTGACGTTCCAGCGTTACGAACTCGGACAGAGGAATCCGCTCGCCATTTCCCGCACGCACAAAGATATTATTGATATCTTCGGGTTCGTCACGGTACTCATCTTCGTTCTGCAGATACACCTGGAAGTTGCGGTTTTGATAGCTGAAATAGTTCACAAAACCATTACCCAGCGTATTCGACAGGGTTGCGTTCAGATCGGTCAGTGGCACCCCGTAGCTCAGGGCTTTCTGCTGGTCGATGTTGGCGCGGAACGAGGGCACATTCACGTTGAAGGTGGTGAATACCCGCTGCAGCGCAGGATTCTGGGCGGCGGCCTGCATCACTTTCACCGATGCCATGTACAGCTCTTCCGAGCTGGCACCGCCAAAGGACTGCAGATAGCCGGTAAAACCGCCTGTTGTTGAGAGTCCCATAATCGGCGGCATGTTGAAGGCGATGGCACTACCACCGTCAATCTGTGCACCCAACTGCATCACCTGGCCCACCAGCCGGTCAACTGTCAGTTCACGCTCTTCCCAGGGCACCAGACTAATGAACATGATACCCCGAGCGGTGTTAACCGCACTGGAAAGGATGTCATAGCCTGCAATTGACACGACATGATTAACGCCGGGGATCTGCTCGATCTCCTCACTCAGCTTACCCATGTACTGACTGGTTCGATCCAGTGAAGCGGCATCGGGCAGCTGAACACTGACCAACGCAATCCCCTGATCCGTTTCCGGTACCAAAGAAGTCGGCGTCGTGCTGAACATCCACCAGGAACCGGCACTGAACGCAGTGGTCAGCGCCAGTGCAAGCACCCAACGCTGTACCAGCAGCTTAACGATCCAGACATAGGCAGTTGTAACAGCCGCAAACACGCGATCAAACAGGCGAAGTGGCGCATGCAATACGTGCAACACACCCGAACCTTCGAAACGCGGCTTGTGTTTAATGAAAATGGCCGACAGGGCCGGTGTAAAGGTCAGTGCCATCAGGGCCGAAAAGCCAACCGAGATCGCCACCGTCAGGGCAAACTGTTGGTAGATCTGGCCGGTAAAACCGCCCAGGAACGCTACCGGCACAAACACGGCCGCCATGATAAGCGAAGTCGCAATAACAGGGCCGCCCACCTCTTTCATTGCTCGGATGGTGGCATCACGCACGCTGATGTCATCATCTTCACTCAACACACGCTCAACGTTTTCCACTACCAGAATGGCATCGTCCACGACGATCCCGATCGACAGCACCAGCGCAAACAATGTCAGCAGGTTGATTGAGAAGCCGAACAGATAGAAGCCGGCAAAGGTTGCGATAACCGACACCGGCACCACCGACATGGCGATCACGGTAAAGCGCCAGTTCTGCAGGAACACGAACAGAATCACGCCAACGATCAGGAACGCCTCGATGAAGGTCGTCACCACGGTTTCAACGGATGAACTTATAAACAGCGTGGTGTCGTACGGTACTACGTAATCCAGACCCGGCGGAAAGCGTCCGGCCAGCTCTTCCATCTTGGCCTTGACCGCCAGTGATGTTTCCAGCGCGTTGGCGCCCGGCTGCTGGTTGATGATAATGGGCGTCATACCGGCCCCATCAAGACGTGCATCGATACCGTAGAATGAGGCACCCAGCTCGATACGCGCCACATCTTTCAACAATAGCGCCGAACCGTCAGCATTGGTGCGCAGGAAAATATTACGGAAATCATCCGCACTGGACAGGCGTCCACCCGCCGTCACAGTATAGGTATAGGCACGCGGATTCGCATTGGGTGTTGCCGCCAGACTGCCTGCCGGCACTTCGGTATTCTGCGACCGAATTGCGGCTGCCACTTCAGTTGGTGTCAGGTCATACTGCGCCAGCTTATCGGGGTCCATCCAGATGCGCATGGCGAACTTGCCACCACCGAGCACCTCCGCTTCACCCACACCCGGCACCTGACGCAACTCGTCCAGTACATTCAGGGTGGCGTAGTTTTGCATGTAGATGTTGTCGTAGTCACCCTGGGGCGAAATCATCGCCACTACCATCAGGATAGAGCTGGAGCGCAACTTGACCGTCACCCCCTGCGCCTGTACCTGTTCGGGCAGCTGCGACAGCGCACCCTGCACACGGTTATTGACGTTGATGGTGTTGGTATCACCATCAGTGCCGATATCAAACGCCACGCTCAGGCTCATGATACCGTTGTCGGCACTGGTCGAGGTCATGTACAACATGTTCTCGACCCCGTTGATTGCCTCGGCCAGTGGGGCTGCCACGGTCTGGGCCACGGTCTCGGCATTGGCACCGGGGAAGCGTGCCTGCACCGACACTGTGGGGGGAACAACGCTGGGATACTGCTCGATCGGCAGCACGCGCATGCTGACAACCCCGACCAGGGTCAGGATAATTGCCAGCACCGTGGCAAAGATCGGCCGACCGATGAAGAAATTGGAGAAATTCATTCGGCGTTCGCCTCCTCTGCCGCTTCATCGGCGGCGGCTGCCTGGATCGGCGTACCCGGCTTGATACCGGAAGGATCACCGGATACAACCTGTACACCCTCTTCCAGCCCTTCGAGAATGATCTGCCATTCACCGGCAATCTCACCCAGCTGAACCGCCTGTGCACGGGCCTTGCCTTCTTCATCAATTACAAATACCTGAGGCCCCATCAGCCCCTGAGTAACGGCAATTTCAGGCACGGCAATCACATTGAAACGCTTCAGCCCTTCGATGCTGACACGCACAAACTGCCCCGGCAGTACCTGTGCATCAGGGTTTTCAAAGCGGGCAGAGGCCTGCACAGTACTTGTGCTCTCATCCACTCGAGATCCCAGAAAGTCCATCTGCCCTTGCAGAGTCAGGGACTGGGTACCGTTGTTGCCAGCCAGCTGAAGCGAGGCCCGAATTTCTCGAATATCAGTCTCTCCGGCAGCCAGCTGCTTGCGCAGCTCAAAGGCATCCCGTTGCGGCAGCTGGAAGCGTACTTCAAGCGGGTCCAGCGGAGTGATGGTCACCAGTTCTGAACCGGCATTGACCAGATTGCCCAGATTGATCTGGCTGAGTCCAACCATGCCGGCAACCGGTGCCTTCACCTGGGTGTAATTCAAGTCAATACGCGCACTGGCCAGTGCCGCCTCTGCCTGAGCAACACGGGCCTGAGCAACACTCTGTTCAGCCTCTGCCTGATCGACCTGCTGACGACTGACTGAATTGCGACTGAGTAGCTGCTGATAACGCTCCGCATCGCGGCGGGCGCGGTCCAGCTCTGCCTGGGCACTTTTCA
The DNA here is from genome assembly GCF_017310015.1 of Marinobacterium iners. Classification (NCBI taxonomy): domain Bacteria; kingdom Pseudomonadati; phylum Pseudomonadota; class Gammaproteobacteria; order Oceanospirillales; family Oceanospirillaceae; genus Marinobacterium; species Marinobacterium iners. Next base: position 1,604,170 of record NZ_CP022297.1, on the reverse strand, counting down.
GGTCTGCAGCCCGTTCGTTGACGCGAGCCTGATACAACTCTGGCTCGATGGTATAGAGCAGATCCCCCTGCTCAACCCAGTCACCCTGCTCGAACTGACGCGTTTCCAGCACCCCGGTCACACGCGCTACTAACGTGACTTCGTCATCGCTGCGCAGCAATGATGAATATGATTTTTGTAGCGGAATATCCTGTCGCTTGACGGTTAGTACTTCGGTCGTCACCGGCGGAAGTGCCTGCCCGCCGGGGGCGGCAGCACTCTGAGGCGCTTCGTCGCTGCCACAGGCCACCAGCAGCGATGCCGCCAGAGCCAGCAGAACTGCCCGACCGGTATGAAAAGCTGTTTTCATGACGTTAATCCCGTTTCCAAAAGCAGAGTGAAAAGATAGGGTATTTTACATTCATCCATGTATGGATGTAAATCAGACTATGCTGACTAAACACTTTCACGACAGGCCACGTAAAAGCTTGTTGAAATCAAACCTTTTAGGCGACCAGTGGTCTCTGTTGTCCGCTGCAGCATGAAACTCTTTTAGCCGGTTGCAGGTCCTAAGCAGTAGAACATAACGGGAGATACCCATGATTATCCGAAATGGATACCTTGCTGGCGGCATACTTGCGCTGGCACTGTCTGTATTTGCATCAACACGGCTGACCGCAGCTGACACCCCAGCTACTCCTGACCTGTCGCAGTATCAAGTAGCAACCTTTGCCGGGGGCTGTTTCTGGTGCGTCGAGCAGGGCTTCGAAAAAATTCCCGGTGTTATTGAAGCCGTCTCAGGCTACAGCGGCGGCACCGAGCCAAACCCGACCTATGAACAGGTGTCCTCAGGCAGCACAGGTCATACCGAAGCCGTACAGGTCTACTATGATCCGACCCTGATCACCTACAAGGGGCTTGTAGAAGGCTTCTGGCGTTTCATGGACCCCACCGACGCCAAGGGCCAGTTTGTCGACCGTGGGCAACAGTATCGTCCGGCCATTTTCTATCATGATGATCAGCAGCGACAGGTTGCCGAATCCTCTCGTGATGCCCTGGCCGCGTCCGGGCGCTATGACAAACCGGTGGTGATCGAGATCACGCCCTTCAGCACATTCTATGAAGCAGAAGACTACCATCAGGACTATTACAAAAAGAACCCGGTGCGGTATCGCTTTTACACCCACAACTCAGGGCGTTACCAGTTTATCGAGCAAGTCTGGGGGGATGATCAAACACTCGACTTCAGCCAGTTTAGCCCAACTAAAGCCGAGTCTGGCAGTACAGAGATGGGGCCACTTGGGAAGGACTATCAGCGCCCCTCGGATGAGGTTCTGCGTCAGCGTCTGACACCGGAGCAGTTCAAGGTGACACGCGAGGATAGTACTGAACGCGCCTTTGAAAATGAATATTGGGATGAAAAACGTCCCGGCATTTACGTTGATGTCATTTCAGGCGAGCCACTGTTCTCATCACGCGACAAGTATAAATCCGGTACCGGCTGGCCCAGTTTTACGCAGCCCATCAGCGAGGGTATGGTCACTGAGCACGAGGACCGTTCATGGTTTATGACCCGAACTGAAATTCGCAGTGCACTGGCCGATTCACACTTGGGCCATGTATTCAATGATGGTCCAGCACCCACCGGACTGCGCTACTGCATGAATTCGGCAGCCATGCGTTTCATTCCGTTTGAGGAGATGGAAGCACAGGGCTATGGTGACTGGATAGACGCGGTTCGCTGAGGCCCGTGGCAGGCGCTGCGGCAATACCGCCTCAGCGCCTGCGTTCGTAGACGCTCAAGCTGACAGCCGTTGCCAGATTGAGCGATTCGATCTGGCCTGAACCCGTAATGGTGAACGGGCATGCCGACAGGCTATCGAGCTGTTCACGCGGCACACCGCGTGCCTCGTTGCCAAACAGATAGCAGTCACACTCGCTGAAAGTGGGCGCGCTGAGCGGCTCGCCCTGCATGTCGAGACAACCGATCCGTTTATAACGCTCAGCAAGGCTCTCCAGCGGTACATCCAGTTCCAGTGGTACGTGGAAAATCGCCCCCATACTGGCACGAATCACCTTGGGGTTGAACGGATCGACGCTGTTGGGACTGAGCAGGCAGCGAAAGCCGCCAAACCAGGCCAGGGTGCGCAGAATTGTGCCCAGATTGCCCGGGTCCTGAACTTCGTGCAGATAGATGGCGATATCGCCATCGGCAGATACCGGCCTTATCGCATCGATGGGCAGCACCGCCAGAATTCCCTGTGGCGACTTGGTGGCGCTGAGGGCACGCATCTGTTTACTGCCGATTTCATGCTTGACCAGCGGCGTTGGCCAGTCCCGGTATTCTTCGGTCAGATACAGTTCGGCGGCCTGCAGCTCGGGACGGAGCTGCAACGCCTGCTGCAGCTCCAGTACCAGATGCTCGCCCTCAACCAGACAGGCGCCCAGCTCGCTGCGGTACTTTTTCTGCTGCAGCTTCTTGATGTCGTCCAGTTTCATGCCGATTCGGTTTCCCGCTGCTGCAGAATGTCCAGTGCCACCGCTTCCGCCACCTTGATGCCATCAATACCGGCCGACAGAATACCACCGGCATACCCTGCCCCCTCACCGGCAGGGTAAAGGCCGCGCACATTGAGACTCTGCAGGGTGTGTGGGTCGCGAGTGATGCGAATCGGCGATGAGGTACGCGATTCAATCCCGGTCAGCACCGCATCTTCGCGGTCAAAGCCACGGATCTTGCGCCCAAAGGCCGGCAGCGCCTCGCGCATGGCCTCGATCACGTAATCCGGCAACGCTTCGGCCAAGTCACAGAGTTTGACCCCGGGCTGATAGGAAGGCTCGACTTCGCCCAGTTTTTCGGAAGGACGACCGCGTAAAAAGTCCCCTACCAGCTGAGCCGGGGCACGGTAATCACATCCACCCAACTGATAGGCGATCGACTCCAGCTTTTCCTGCAGTTCGATCCCGGCCAGCGGCCCACCGGGAAAATCCTGTTCCGGGTTGATGCCAACAACAATGCCCGCATTGGCATTACGCTCCTTGCGCGAATACTGGCTCATACCATTGGTGACCACGCGTCCCTCTTCCGAGGTCGCCGCAACCACCTGACCACCCGGGCACATGCAGAAGCTGTAAACAGCCCGGCCGTTTTTGGCATGGTGGATCAGCTTGTAATCCGCCGCTCCCAGCTCTTCATGACCTGCATATTTGCCTAAACGCGCCCGGTCGATCATCGACTGCGGGTGCTCAATACGAAAACCAATGGCGAAGGGCTTGGGTTCGATATGTACTTCGCGCTGGTGCAGCATACGGAAGGTATCACGCGCACTGTGCCCCAGCGCCAAAACTACATGACGGCTCAGCAACTGACCGCCATCAGCCAGGGTCACGCCCTTGACTTCGCCATTCTCCAGCAGCAAGTCAGTGACTTTGGATTCAAACCGAATTTCGCCCCCCATCTCAATGATGCTCTGACGCATCCTTGATACTACCGTGGTCAAGCGGAAGGTGCCGATATGCGGCTTGTTGACATACAGGATATTGTCCGGCGCACCGTGATCAACAAACTCCTGCATCACCTTGCGGCCATAGAATTTGGGGTCCTTGACCTGTGAATAGAGCTTGCCATCCGAAAACAGCCCTGCTCCACCTTCGCCAAACTGGACGTTGGATTCGGTACTCAGATTGTGCTGACGCCAGAGCGCCCAGGTATCCTGGGTACGCTTGCGAACATCACGGCCGCGTTCAAGCACGATCGGCTTGAACCCCATCTGCGCCAGAATCGTGGCGGCAAACAGACCACAAGGACCAAAACCGATCACCAGCGGTCGTTCAGCCAGATCGGCGGGTGCCACGGCAACTGGGTGATACTCCGTATCCGGCGCCATGGTCACATGCGGATCATCGACAAAGCGCGCCAGCACGGCAGCCTCATCTTTCACATCCAGGTGGATAATGTAGACGAAGGTAATCTCGGTGTTCTTCTTGCGCGCATCGTAGCTACGCTTGAACACGCTGAAATCGAGCAGCTCGTCATCCGCCAGCTCAAGCCGTTTCAGAATGGCCTGACGCAGGGCGATTTCAGGATGATCAAGAGGAAGTGACAGTTCGCTGAGACGGATCATGGCAAGGGTTCCGGCCGGTTTATCCGGCAAAGGGACAATAAACGGCGGATTATAGCCCTCAACCGGATTAAAGTCAGTCTGATACGCCCGAGAACATGACACCGCAGGGCTTGCGGACGTACAATCGGGTTTTAATTTTCTGATGGTTTCAACCGGTATGGCCCGTTCCAAAAGCAGTGCACGCTGGCTCGATGAGCACGTCAACGATCCTTTCGTCAAACAGGCACAGAAAGACGGTTATCGCTCCCGTGCCAGTTACAAACTGTTGGCGATCAACGAGAAGGACAAACTGATTCGGCCCGGCATGCTGGTGATCGACCTGGGCTCGGCGCCCGGTGGCTGGTCACAGGTCGCCTCCAAACTGGTCGGCACAGGTGGCAAAGTGATCGCATCCGACATTTTGCCAATGGACAGTCTGCCCGATGTGGAGTTTATTCAGGGCGATTTCACCGAAGACAGCGTATTCGAGCAGATTCTGCAGGCGATCAACGACAATCCGGTCGATGTCGTCATTTCGGACATGGCTCCCAACCTGAGCGGTATCGCCACGGCGGATCAGGCGGCCTCCATCTACCTGATCGAACTGGCGCTGGACATGGCACAACAGGTCCTGAAGCCCAAAGGCAGCTTTATTGCCAAGGCGTTTCAAGGTGAGGGCTATGAAGCGTTCGTGAAGGAAGTTCGCAACCACTTTGACACAGTGGTTATTCGCAAACCGGAAGCATCACGTTCACGCTCACGTGAAGTCTACGTGGTAGGCAAGGGCTTCCGTGGTTGAAAATTTTCACCAATAAATTGAAGTAACCAATGGGATGGACTCCTCCTCACCTAACCGGCATCTACGTGCCAAAATGGTGAGTGAACCGTCAACCATCGTAAAGATGAGGAGAAGTCCAGATGAATATTATCCGCGTCGGTGTTGATATTGCCAAGTCAGTGTTTCACGTTCACGGCGTAGACCGTTATGGCCAAACGCGATGGCAAGGCAAGTATTCTCGCAATAAGTGGCTTGACGCTGTGAGCCGGAAAGTACCCGTCGGCGCCGAGATTGGCATGGAAGCTTGCGCCTCATCTCATCACTGGGCGCGTGAGCTACAAAGCCGAGGCTATCATGTCAGGTTGATCGCGGCTCAGTTTGTCAAGCCCTACGTCAAGAGTAACAAGAACGATCGGGTTGACGCGGAAGCGATCTGTGAAGCCATGAGTCGTCCTAACATGCGGTTTGTTGCCCCCAAGACGGTTGCTCAACAAGACATTCAGGCCGCTCACCGTATTCGGGAAGAGCTTGTAGGGCAGCGGACGGCTAAAGCTAACCAGATACGAGGACTGGTTGGCGAGTATGGGATTATTGCGCCAGTGGGCATCCAACAGCTTCGCCGCGCCTTACCAGGATGGCTGGAAGATGCTGAAAACGGACTTAGCGATAGTTTCCGCATTCTGCTGAATGGGCTGGCGGAAGATCTCCGCCACCTTGATGACCGCATTCAAGCGCTTGATGATCGGATCAGTGACAGTGTTAAGCAGGATCCTGTGGCGAAGCGCTTGATGACGTTGCGAGGCGTGGGGCCGCTTACAGCCAGTGCCTTGTCAGGTGCTCTGGGCGACGGGAAGGCCTTCCGCAAAGGGCGCGACTTTGCCGCCTCTCTGGGGTTGACGCCTCGGCAGCACAGCACTGGGGGACGTGATCGTTTACTGGGAATCAGTAAGCGTGGCGACAGTTACCTGCGCAAGCTGCTCGTTCACGGGGCACGGGCTGTGCTACGTCATGTTGAGGGCAAAGACGATGGATTAAGTCATTGGCTGAAAGCCCTGGTCGCTCGGAAGCATGCCAATGTGGCAACGGTAGCCTTGGCCAATAAGACGGCCCGCATTGCCTGGGCGCTGGTACATAACGATACGGGCTATGACGAGAGCCTGGCTGCGGCCAACCGGTGACAGAGCGTTCGGCCGATAGTGCGCTAGCAAGTTAAACAGAGTTTCTACAGAGGTATTCACCACCACGATTGCATGGCATTTTGATTGATGGCGAACAGGTCGAACCGGCACTGGGAAACCCCTTTAACGGCTAGAGCCTTGAGCTCGTGTAAGCGATTGGGAACCAGTGTGCGAATAGCCCATCAGGGTTCGATGCCTACACAACGGCATCATTAAAGAGACCGGATACACGTAGGCAGTCGTACCTTAGTCGCGATCTGACAAAGTGCTTGCAAAAGAGGAGGAGTCCATACACGTCGTTATCAGCTACACCTGTATCCAAACAACAAAAAGCGTATCTAAATGAATACACAAGATAGCGATTGTCTGCCAAAGCTCTCCGGCCAGCTGCCGGCAGCAAAATGATCCACCGGCGGGTCGGTCTTGGTCTGACCACCAAGACGCTGGGCATGACCCTGCTGATCCTCGCCCTGATTATCGGTGTTACGGCCATCATGAGCCGTGCCTTCGAGCGCTTGCACGATCAGGTAGACACGCTCACCAGTACCGAAATGGAAAACCTGATGACCTCAGTGCGACTGGTGCAACAGGCCGAGTCGCTGAACAGCCTTGGCTTTGGCCTGTCTGTTGCCAACAACCACACCGAGCGACGTCAGGCACTGATAAATCTGACCGATCGAACCCTCTGGGTAAACCAGCTGACCGACCGCCTTGCCCAGCAGGGTGGCAACCCTGATCTGATCAATCAGGTCCGCGAGACACAAGCACAGCTGCAGAGCAACATTGCCGAACTGAATGAGCTGGTCAGCCAGCGCATCGATACCGGGCGCCAAACGGGGCTTGAGCGCCAAATCAGAGCCCTGTCACACAACAACCGTGAACTGGCCGGGCAACTGGCTATACTGATGGGCTACTTTTCCGCCACCATGCGCCAACAGATGGTGATGCAAAGCGAGCAGCTTGCCGCCGAGATCAATGTCCAGCAACGCAATCTGATCGCACTTGCCCTGTTGCTGCTGGTCTTTGCCTTGTTGGCCGGGGTTTATTTCGAGGTCGTGGTGGTGAGGCGCATCCTGCAGATGCAGCGCAATGTGAGCGCCCCGGTTGTTGATGTTGATGCCTTTGATACTCATGGTGGCGATGAAATTTCCAGTCTGGCCAAAACCGTGCGCAGTTACGTCCAGCGCATACAGTATCAGGAAGCTCGCATGCGCGAAGCACATCAGGAGCTGACCTTTCTGGCTGAGCACGATGTCTTGACCGGTCTTGCTAACCGTCGTCATTTTCAGGCGGCCGCCCGACGTCTGCTGCGTCAGAGCTACCAACCATTATGTGTGGCTATTGGTGATATTGATCACTTCAAGAAGGTCAATGACCGGTTCGGTCATGCCACCGGGGATCAGGTCTTGATTGAAGTATCCCGGCAATTATCCGAAGGGCTGAGGGAAAGCGATATTCTGGCTCGATTCGGCGGTGAGGAGTTTGCCATTATTCTGACGACAGGCTCCCTGGAAGCTGGTTATCAGGTACTCGACAAGCTGCGAAGCCTGATTGCTGAGAAGCCGTTTTTATCCAGTCAGAAGCACGAAATTCACCTGAGCATGAGTTTTGGAGTTGCCCTGGTTGATGCAACAGTTCTTCAGAGCGAGACAGATGACCAACTGACCGAAAGCCTGCTGGATGCGGCACTGCACGCGGCTGACAAGGCTCTCTATGATGCCAAGCGACAGGGCCGGAATAAGGTCGCCTTAGCTCCAAAGACCGTTTATGCGCAGGCTATCTGATCTGTTTCATTTCGCCTGTTTCAGCGTCATTGGCAGGTTGATGCTGCCATTTCTGCTGCTGTGCAGCCTGCCTCTGCAGGCCAGTGAGCATATTCGGCTTGGTATTCAGCTGGAACCGCCCACTCTCGACCCTACCGTTACTGCCGCCGCCTCGGCTGGCGAGATCACCTGGTGCAATCTGTTCGAGGGCCTCACGCTGGTCGATGGTGAAGGTCTTTTGAGGCCGCGACTGGCACGTAAATGGCACCTGTCCGAAGATGGACTGACCTATACCTTCGAGCTGCACAAGGGCGTGACTTTTCACGACGGCAGCCGCTTCAATGCCCATGTGGCCGCCTTTTCCCTCAATCGACTGCTGGATAAAAACAGCGGCAACCCTCAGCAACAATGGTTTGAGCAAGTCGATAGTGTCACCGCTCAGAGTGACGAGCACCTCATCATCACGCTCAAACGGCCCGACGCCATGCTGCCCTTCGCCCTGTCACTGCCTGCAGCCGTCATGGTTCACCCGAACACCGTTGCAAACAACAGCGAACACCCAGTCGGCACCGGTCCCTTCCGCTTCGACCGCTGGAAGAAAGGGCACTCCGTCACCCTGAAACGCAACATTGATTACTGGGGCAAGCCACCTTACCTGCACCAGGCACAGTTTCTGTTCATGCAGACCACAGTAGGCACCGAGAACATTCTGGCCGAAGGGCTGGTCGATGGACTGCTGAGCGTTACCCGAGTTGGCAACCGTTTCATGATTCGACCCGATTACCGCATGAGCGCACGCAAACTGCAGAGCAAGATGATTCTGGCGATCAACAATGCGCGCCCGCCATTCAACGATTTGCGCGTGCGCCGTGCTCTGTCACACGCCATTGACCGCAACCGCGTCAGCAAACTGTACGGTGCTCAATTCGTGCCGGAACTTATTGGTACACATTTCCCGCCTTCACACCCTGCCTATGTGGATCTGGTAGACCGCTACCCCTTCGACCGGTTACTGGCCCGTCAGCTACTGAGTGCGGCCGAAGTACCTGAAGGCCAGACACTCACACTGACAATTCCCCCGACCGATTATGGCCGTTACGGTGGCTTGATGATTGCGGATGATCTGGAAGCGGTCGGGTTCAGAGTCAAGCTGGAGCAGGTAGACTGGAGCACATGGATGGAGAGGGTATTCCGGCAGAAGGATTACGAACTGACGCTTATCATGCATGTCGAGCCCATGGATCTGAACATCTATGCTCGTGACGACTACTACTTCAATTATGACAACGCCGCGTTCAAAGCGATTTGGGAGCGGGTACTGAATGCACGTACTGAAGATGAACTACACCGACTGCTTGGTGAGGCCCAGCGCCGCATCACTGAAGATGCAGTGAATGTGTATCTGTTCATGCGCCCGGAACAGAACCTGATGCACCGGGACCTGGAAGGGATGTGGGAAAAGAGCCCCATCCCCTCCTTCGTGCTGGAAGATATCCGCTGGAAAGATCAGAAGCGGTAGGACCAGGCCAACCCCAGAATATCCTGACTCATGCTCAGGTCCGCCTCACCGCCACCAAATGCGGCAAGAGAACCGTTACCTTCGACAGACTCTTCAAGTGCTCGTGTATAAGCGAATGTCAGTTCCTGCACTGGAGACGGCCGCCAGCTGGCACCCAGACTGACATGTTCCTGCACCACACCTGGTGCCAGAATATTGAAAAAGGTCTCACTGCTCGGCACCGGCTGGTCCGCGTAGCTGTAACCGGCCCTAAACGTCAGGCGGCTTGACCAGTCATAGCTGACACCCAGCTTGTAGACATTGATATCCTGCCAGCCAAAACCCGAGCCGTTATCCTGCCCCAACTGTGTAATCGGAATCAGCGGGTTGCCCACTGAGGCCACGTCACTGTAGTTGATGCGCTGCCAATCACCCGCCAGGGTCCACTGCGGATTCATCTGCCAGGCAAAGCCGAGACCATAGGTTTCCGGTACATCAAAGCCACCCTGTTCAGCAAACAGACCACGGTAATCGCTGAAGCTGTCGGTCTTGATTTTGGATGACCAGCTGGCAGCCAGTGTCAGAGTATCGGTCACCTGCCCCTGCCAGCCGAGCTTAAGACCGAAACCGTCTGAGCTGTCGTGGCCATTGTCACTCAAGGCGGCAGGATTTGAAGACATGCTTTCGAAGGCTGGACCATTGACGCCTCGGGCTTCAAACATCTGATACACATAGGTCAGGCCGACACCCACACTGTGGCGCTCGGTCAGTCGATAGCCCACGGATGAGGTGACAAACAGCTGGGAAAGATCCACCCCTGCATCGCCAGTTGCGCCAGCGCCTGCATAGGGGTTGTTGGCATAGGAGGTATTCATGCCACCATTGGCATACATGGCCACACCGTAGGCCAGGCGCTCCGAGTGCTGGCGACTGAAGCCCAGCTCAGGTATCCAGAAGCTTTTGTCACCGTTGCCGTCATACTGACCATTGAATGCCGGGTTGCCGCTGATACGCGCATCGCGTTCCGGCTTGAACCAGGTGACACCCAGATCAAACTGATCTCCCAATACCGTAAGCGCAGCCGGATTGCTTGCGGCCGAAATGCTGTCGTGCGCCATCGCATAGCTGACACCGGCCATCCCCTGGGCCTTGATGCTGTTACCGTGGGTGAAGTAACCGTTGGTTGCTTCAGCAGTCAGCGGCAGGGTTGCCAGCGCAATGGCCGCGGCAAGGGGATGCAGTTTGTTCACGACGCTCTCCGTTAAAACAGTACCTAATTAAGAACGTCATCATATTATTAAAAGTTATATAAGAAAAATAACTTTGATGCTTAAGATATATGCAAGGTGGTTATAAGCGAACGCCTGCCCGTTCAATAGAACCGAATCAGCACCACGCCCACCAGCAGAAACGCCACGCCCAGCACCCGCCCCAACGTGATATCGAACTGGGGAAAGGTCGCCCAGCCGAGATGATCGAGAATCACCGAGGTAATCAGCTGACCGGCTACAAACAGGGCGATCATGGTGGCAGCACCGATACGCGGCGCCAGAAAGACACCGGTAGAGACAAACAGCGCCCCCATGAAACCGCCTGTCCAAGCCCACCAGGGCGCCTGCCTGAGATCACTCAGCAACGGCCATTCAAACCGCATCCCTACGACGATCACAAACAGCGCCAGTGTACCAATCAGAAACGAGATAAAGGACGCCCATATCGCTCCTTGGCTGTGCAGCGCCAACGTGCTGTTCACACCGGCCTGCAGGGGCATCATCATGCCGGCCACAAACGCCAGCGAAAGCCAGAAAAACAGCATGGAGCCTCCTTTCTTCATCATTCACTCAACGGCGGGTCAGATAGACACCGCACTCCAGATGGTCCGTGTAGGGAAACTGGTCGAAGATCGCAAACCGCTCCAGTTTGTGGGTTTTGCTGATCTGTTGCAGATTTTCGTGCAGCGTCTCGGGGTTGCAGGAGATATACAGGATATGCGGATATTCGCAGATCTGCTCCACCGTATGCTCATCCAGACCGGCACGCGGCGGGTCCACCAGGACGGTGGTAAAGTCACACTCGTCCAGCGCCAGCCCTTGCACCTTACGACTGGTTTTCTCGCCCTTGAGGATCAGTGACAGATCTTCCGAGGGCATGCGCAGTACGTCAATATTATCGATACCGTTTTCCTGAATGTTCCACTCGGCGGAACGCACCGATACCTTGGAGATCTCGGTGGCCACCACGCGGCGGAAATTCTGCGCCAGTGGCAGGGTAAAGTTTCCGTTACCGCAATAGAATTCCACCAGATCACCGCCAGCGTGGGCACTGGCATCAATCGCCCACTCGATCATCTTTTCGCAGACATGGCCGTTGGGCTGGGTAAAGCCGTTTTCGGTCTGCTGATAACGGTAGGCGCGGCCGTTGATGTTCAGGGTTTCGACCACGAAGTCGTTATCCAGCACGATCTTCTGCTTGCGTGAACGTCCGATAATGCCGATGTTGAACTGTTCACGCAGCGGCTTGACCCGCTCGACCCACTCGTCATCCAGTTTGCGATGGTAGATAAGGCTGACCAGCAACTCACCGGACAGGGTGCTGAGAAAGTCGACCTGAAACATTTTGAAGCGCAGTACCGGGTCGAGGCGAATTACCTCGATCAGCTCGAACATCACGTCATGGATGCGTTCGGCTACCATCGGACAGCTGTCCAACCGTACCGGCGTGCGCTTGTCACCGTCGAACATGACGTAATAGAGGTCATCGCCCTCATGCCAGGTGCGGAACTCGGCGCGCAGGCGGTAATGCTCGGGTTCAGAGGTAAACACCTCGATCGCGGGCAGATCGAATTCGGCAAATTGTGCTTCGATACGGGCTTTCTTGGTCGCCAGCAAGGCGTCGTACTGATCAGGCTCCACGCGGGGAAGGGCCATCGGCTAACCTCTGTGTTCTGTTGCTCGGGACGGGCGGCGGATTTTAGCACAGCCACCCCCAGCCTTCATTCAGAGATCAATCCAGCGTAGAATGCAGGGCTTCATTTGTCTTCAACCGACTCAGAGCCAACGATGTCCGACAGCAAGCGCAAGATTCTCGTCACCAGTGCCCTGCCCTACGCCAACGGTCCCATCCATCTGGGCCATCTGGTGGAGTATATCCAGACTGATATCTGGGTTCGTTTCCAGAAGCAGCGTGGCCATCAGTGTACCTACGTCTGTGCCGATGACGCCCACGGTACGCCGATCATGCTCAAGGCCGACCAGCTGGGCAAGAGCCCGCAGGAACTGATCGACCAGGTCAGCGCCGAGCACCAGCGCGACTTCGCCGGCTTCATGGTCAACTTCGACAACTACTACTCTACCCACTCGGAAGAGAACCGCCACTTCTCCGCGCTGATCTACGAGCGCCTGCGCGATGCCGGTCATATCACCCGCCGCACCATCACCCAGGCCTATGACCCGGTGAAGAACATGTTCCTGCCGGACCGCTTCATCAAGGGCGACTGCCCGAAATGCGGCGCCAAGGACCAGTATGGCGACTCCTGCGAAGCCTGTGGCGCCACCTATCAGCCCACCGAGCTGAAAAACGCCTATTCCGCCGTGTCCGGTGCCACCCCAATCGAGAAAGAGTCCGAGCACTTCTTCTTCAAGCTGGGTGACTTTGAAGACTTCCTGCGCACCTGGGTCAACGAGCACGTTCAGAGCCAGATGATCCACAAGCTCAACGAGTGGTTCGAGTCTGGTCTGCAGGAGTGGGACATCTCCCGCGATGCGCCCTACTGGGGCTTCGAAATCCCCGACGCGCCGGGCAAGTACTTCTACGTCTGGATGGATGCACCGATCGGCTATATGGCCAGCTTCAAGAACTGGTGTGACAAGAACGGCGTCGACTTCGATGAATACTGGAAACAGGATTCCGATGCCGAGTTGTATCACTTCATCGGCAAGGATATCGCCTACTTCCACACCCTGTTCTGGCCGGCCGAGCTGAAAGGTGCGGGCTTCCGCACCCCAACGGGCGTGTTCTGCCACGGTTTCTTGACCGTCAATGGTCAGAAGATGTCCAAGTCCCGCGGCACCTTCATCATGGCCGAAACCTACCTGAAGCACCTGCGCCCGGAATACCTGCGCTACTACTTCGCGGCCAAGCTGGGCTCCGGCATTGATGATATCGACCTGAGCCTTGAAGACTTCCGTTACCGCGTCAATGCCGATCTGGTCAACAAGGTGGTCAACATCGCCAGCCGTTGCGCCGGCTTCATTCAGAAGAAGTTCGACGGCATGCTTGACTCCGAGCTGACCTACGCGTCGCTGTACCATGAAGCAGTTGCCGCCGGTCACGGCATTGCCGAGGCGTACGAAAAGCGTGAATACGCCCGCGCCATGCGTGAAATCATGCACATCGCCGACAAGGCCAACCAGTACATTGATAATGCAGAGCCCTGGGTACTGGCCAAACAGGAAGGCAAGGAAGCCGAGGTACAGGCCAGCTGCACGCTGGGCATCAACCTGTTCCGCGTGATCATCAGCTACCTGGCCCCGGTACTGCCGGAGGTGGCCAAGGAGGCCTGTGAGTTCCTCAACATCGACACTCTGGCCTGGGATGCGATCGAGAAACCGCTGCTGAGCCACAAAATCAACAAGTTCAAGCCGCTGATGCAGCGCGTGGATGAAGCTACCATCGAGAAGCTGATTGAAGATTCTCGCCAGAGCCTGGAAGCCCAACCACAGGTTCAGGCGGCACAACCAAAGGCTGAAGTGACGCAGAACATGGAACCGATCGCCGACACCATCGAGTTCCCCGACTTCGCCAAGATCGACCTGCGGGTGGCCAAAATCGCCAAGGCGGAACACGTTGAAGGCGCCGACAAGCTGCTGCGTCTGACCCTGGACCTGGGCGGCGAAACCCGCAACGTCTTCGCCGGCATCAAGTCCGCCTACAAGCCGGAAGATCTGGAAGGCAAACTGACCGTCATGGTCGCCAACCTGGCCCCGCGCAAGATGAAATTCGGCATGTCGGAAGGCATGGTGCTTGCGGCTGGACCAGGTGGTGAGGATCTGTGGATTCTGGAGCCGCACGAAGGAGCGCAGCCGGGGATGAGAATCAAGTGATGTCTTTACTTTCTTTACTTGTGTAAAGAAAGTAACAAAGAAAGCACACCCCTAAGAGCAGGCCTTCGGCTTCTCTGCGCGTCTCGCGTCAACAGGGATGTTTGGAAAACTCGCCACTGCGTGGCTCAGACAATCCAAACATTTTTCCCTGTTGCCGCTGCGATGCTCGACTGCTCACAAGGGGACTTTTAGGAGTAGTCGTCATCCGGATTCGCCAGTTTCACCTGCAGCGGATCCATCTTCCCACCCGGCATACCGATCATTTCGTTGTACGGGCTTTCATGCACCAGCACGGTGTCGGTAATCCCCAGCCCCTTGAACTGAAACTTGGCGTCCAGCTGGCTATTGAAGCGCATGATCGTGCCCTTGTCATCGCACACGTTTAGCAGCTCTTCACCCTGCTTCAGTTTGATCTGAACCAGGTACATGCTGCTTTCAAATGCGCGCACGACCAGCTGTTCGATCTGGCCGATCTGCTTTTTAACCTCTTCGAGTGAAATCTTCATTGATGCCCTCCTGTTGCATTACTGCATTTACGCAGGCCCGTTACAGACGGTTTAACTGTGTTCGTATTTAAGGTAAAACATCCCTCCTGCTTGATGGAGGTACAGGATGAAGTGTCTGATTATCGGGGCCGGCGGGATCGGCTGTTATTACGGCGCCAGGCTGCTTGAGGCTAAACATGAGGTGACCTTTGTTGCCCGTGGTGCCCACCTTAAGGCGATGCAGCAACAAGGATTAACGGTTGAGCATGAAGCCTTGAAGTTTCACGCACCCGTTGATGCTGTTTCAATGGAGCAGCTGCTGGCCGAACGTGACTGCGCCGACTATGACCTGATCATGCTGGTACTGAAGGCCGGTGCAACCGCCGACTGGCTTGAGCAAAGCGGTGACTGGCTGAGCGCTGCCGACACGCCTGTACTGTCACTGCAGAACGGCGTCGACAATGAGCCTCTGATCGCAGACCGGATCGGTGCTGAACGCACCCTTGGCGGGCTGGCGGTACGGATCGGTGGGCATATCATTGCCCCGGGACATATTGAAGCAAAAGGCCCTGCACAGGTGGTCATGGGCTGCTGGCCTGCCACCACCGACGATGACACGCGACTGAATATTCTGGCCGAAACCCTGAACGCCGCCGGCATCCCCACCCGCGTCACGGCCAATATCCGTTACGAATTGTGGAAGAAGCTGCTGATCAACAACGGCGTTAACCCGCTCAGCGCACTGACCGGGTTGGATACACGCAGCCTGACCGCCGACCCGGTTTTGGGCAAAACGGTCTACCGGATGATGCAGGAGGTCGCCATTGCGGCACGGGCCGATGAGGTTGAACTGACCGCTGCCGACGTAGACGAGATGTTTGAGTTGATCAGCAACTTTGACGCGATCAAGACCTCCATGCTGGTCGATCGCGAAAAGGGACGGCCGCTGGAACTGGACGAGATCAGCGGCGCCGTGATCCGCCGCTGCAAGGCGCTGGGCGAAGACGCCCCATGGACCGAGATGACCGAGTGTTTGCTGCGCCTTGAAATCCGCCCCTTGCAATGGCGACCGCAGCCCGCATAATGCCGCCTTTTGAATCGTCAACCTGAGGATACGCCGATGACACCTGAAGCCTTTGCCGCCCGTTTGGGCACCGATGACAGCATCGATTTTGAAGACACCATGGCGGTAATCAGCGAGCATTTCGACTACGCGCCCTGCGCCTTCAACAACGGCGAAATCTTCAACGAAGCGGGCCAGAACGAGGGCTCCTGCAAGATCTTCGGTTTTGGCAAACTGATGGAGCTGGATGAAGCTCAAACACTGGCCTGTTTTGGCCGCTTCTACCGCGATGTCCTTACCACCCCTGACGGCACTGATCACGGCAATATTCGCAATTTCATGCAATCCGGCTGGGCCGGCATTCAGTTTGAAGGCGAACCACTGCGCCGCAAAAGCTGATCAGGCATCAGAGTCAAACAGCGGAAGCTGTACCGCTTCCGCGTCGCCTTCAGCCGTATCAAGCCGATACCCCACCCCAACCAGCCGTACCGGCTTCTGGCCCCGCTGCCAGGCCTCTTCAATCAGGGCCATGAACAGCGCCTTGTCGGGACGACTGCTGCGGGTTTCGGCCGTAGTCTGGCTGAAGTCCTTAAACTTGAGTTTGACAACCGCGCCGATAATGCGCCGCTGCTCACGATGCTTTTCATAGCGCCGCTCAAGATCGGACAACAACTCATCCAGCTGGGCCTGACAGGCTGCCAGATCAGGCAGATCACGGCTGAAGGTATGCTCAGTACTGACTGACTTGCGCTCGCGGCTCAGGCGTACCTCCCGGTTGTCCTGCCCTCTTGCCAGCTGCCACAGGCGCTCACCAAAGCGTCCAAACAGCTCGGTCAGTTGCTGCTGTGACAGCTGTTGCAACTGGTCACAAGTCTCGACCCCTAGTCCCAATAGCTTCTCCTGCGTCCGCGGCCCCACACCCGGAATTTTCTTCACCGGCAGCTGCGCCACAAATTCGGCCTGTCGCATCGGATCGACCACACAGAGACCATCCGGCTTGTTCCAGTCACTGGCCACCTTGGCCAGAAACTTGTTCTGCGCCACACCGGCCGATACGGTAATACCAGTCTCTTCCCTCACCTGCTGACGAATGGCCTGCGCAATCCGCGTCGCACTGCCATCGAACAGTGGGCTGCCCGTCACATCCAGATAGGCTTCGTCGATGGAAACCGGCTCGATCGTATCGCTGTAACGACGATAGATATCAAAGATTCGCTCCGCTACCTCGCGGTAACGCGCCATGTTGCCGGACACCAGTTGCAATTGGGGGCAAAGCTGCAGCGCCCGGGCAGTCGACATGGCGGAATGCACACCAAAGCGCCGTGCGGGGTAGTTGCAGGTTGCAATTACTCCACGCCTCTCGGCCGCCCCTCCTACTGCAAGAGGAACCTCACACCACTCTGGATGATCCAGCATCTCAACTGCGGCAAAAAAACAGTCGCAATCCAGATGTATTATTTTGCGTGTATTGCCTGACATTCGCCCACCTGTCATCCAGCATTCATCTGACTGTCACTTCAGTGTCAGATCACCGCCATAGTGTACAGGCAGTGAACTGAGGTGACCCAACATGCAGATCGATGTCGAACAGGTACTGGTCAACAAGTACCCCGCTTTTGCAGAAAAACCGGCTCCCGTACGCCGCTCCACCCTGTTCTGCCTGCGCCGCCTGGTGCGTGAACAGGAGATCAACCACTTCCTCGAAACCCATCGCGGCGTGCGTGGCTTCGAGTTTGTGGATCAAGTTCTGGACTACTTTAATTTCAGTTACGCCATCAGCCACAAGGAGCGAATGAACATCCCTTCTTCAGGCCGCGTCGTGATTGTAGCCAACCATCCACTGGGGGCACTCGACGGTCTGGCGCTGCTGAAATTGGTAGGAGAGGTACGCCGTGATGTGCGCATCATCGCCAACGATGTACTGATGCACTTCGATGCACTGCACAACCTGTTCCTGCCAGTCGATAATCTGGGTGGCAACACCCGCAAAGACAACATCAACCGTATTGTGGAAGCGCTGCAGAATGATGAGGCCATTATCGTCTTTCCTGCCGGCGAAGTATCCCGTGCGGGTCTGACCGGTATCAAGGATGGGCGCTGGAACAGTGGCTTCCTGCACTTTGCTCGCCGTGCCAATGCCCCTATTCTGCCTGTCTATCTGGGCGGCAAGAATTCGACGTTGTTCTACAGCCTGTCATACATCAATCGTTCCATGTCGACCCTGTTGCTGGCGCGTGAAATGTTCAACAAGCACTCGGTGACACTGCCTGTGCGGGTGGGCGAGCCGATCGCCTTCAGTCAGCTGGATGCACTGCCGGTATCAAACCGGGACAAGGCCAAACTGCTTAAAAAACACCTGTATCGCATCGCCCGCAACAAGCCACCACTGTTCCTGACCGAAAAGACCATCGCCCACCCGCAGAACCGACAGGCACTCAAACTGGAGTTGAAACAGGCTGAACTGCTGGGCGAAACCGCGGATGGCAAGAAGATCTACCTGTTCGACTACCATCCCGACTCGGTGGTCATGCAGGAGATCGGGCGTCTGCGTGAAATTGCCTTTCGCACCGTGGGTGAAGGGACCGGCGAAAAGCGCGATCTTGACCATTATGACCAGCATTATCGTCACCTGATCCTTTGGGACGAAGACGATCTGGAGATTGCCGGTGCCTACCGTATCGGCGAAGGCCACCAGCGCCACAACGAGTCCGGATACCCGCTATACAGCGAATCACTGTTCCACTACAGCGAACAGATGGAACCGATTTTTGCCGCCGGTATCGAGCTGGGACGCAGCTTCGTTCAGCCACGGTACTGGGGCAAGCGCTCACTGGACTATCTCTGGTACGGCATCGGTGCCTACCTGCGTCGTCACCCGAACGTTCGCTACCTGTTCGGCCCAGTCAGCCTGAGCCACAGCTATCCGAAACGGGCGCGTGACCTGCTGGTCTGGTTCTACCGTCACTACTTCCCTGATCATGCCTGGCTGGCACGCTCACGCAGCCCCTACCTGATCGACAAGGATACCGAAAATGCCATCGCGGACATTTTCTGTGGCAACGACTATCGTGAAGATTTCAGTCGTCTGCGCCAGCAGCTGGAATTCCTTGGCGTAACCGTGCCGACGCTCTATAAGCAGTATTCGGAACTCTGTGAGCCCGGCGGGGTCAGTTTTCTCGACTTCGGCATCGACCCCGACTTCAACTACTGTATCGATGGGCTGGTACTGGTGGATACCGAACAGGTCAAGCTGCGCAAACGCGAACGCTATATCGGCACAACTGACGCCACCAACCGCTGAGCGTAATTTTGACAGGGTTTTGTTAAAGTATCAGTCCACACCCTTTTCGGGAGAACTGGATGCATCCACTGGGACTGGTACTTTTTGCCCTGATCATACTGGGTAGCTGGTACTGGTGGCAGCGACAGCCTGACGACAAGCGAGGCAGCGCCACCCTCAAACTGATTCTGATTTTCGTCACCATCGGCTTGCTGGCGATGGCGATCACCGGACGCATGCACTGGCTCGGCGCCCTGATTGCACTGGTGCTGCCATTTCTGCAAAAACTGCTGCCACTGCTGCTACGCTTCCTGCCCTCACTGGCAGGTACTCTGAATCGCAAGCGCCAGCAGAAAAAACAGCAGCGGTCGAACCGCCCCAACAAACAGATGAGCCGTGACGAGGCACTGGAGATTCTTGGGCTCAAGCCGGACGCCAACCGCGATGATGTCATTCAGGCCCACCGTCGCCTGATCCAGAAACTGCACCCGGACCGGGACGGCAGTGCCTATCTGGCTGCGCGCATCAACGAGGCCCGCGACCGCCTGTTGGAATGACTAGTGCCACCAGTCAAGCTCATGATGCTCCATCATGGGCTTTCCTGAGGGCAGCAGTTCCAGCTCGCTACCATAGGCAGGATGGAAGTGAGTGAGCTTCAGCCGCCCTTCCAGATCGAGCTGAAATACCAGCTTCGAATCACTGCCTGCAGCCTCCTCTGAATCCAGCCACAGCTGCAGCCTTCCAGAGTCGGCCTGCTGCCAGCGGCCGCTGTACTCGATCACCGGCTGCTCATTCAGATAATCCTCAAGCAGCTGCGCCTTACCGTCTGGATCCAGTTGCAGGCTCAACCGGCGCGTCAGGAGTGTGTCTGCAGTTCGGTAGCGGGTAAACAGTCGCCACTGCTGCAAATCACCCAAACGCGCACAGCCATTGTAAAAAAGACCATCCACCTCGGCTGAAAGGGTCAAGGCATACCACCCTCCACGAGGCCCTTCGCAATCGCGTTTTTCGACCTCCATCAGCAGCTGATGGCTGCTGCGACCACCACCAGTGGCCATCGTCTGCTGCCAGCGCCGCACGGCCCCGAGTCGCTCACCTTCAGGGCGCTTGAATCCCAGCTGGCGCAAACTGTCACGGTAATGCACTCGAATCTGCCGTTCACGCAACTCGAAAACGGTATTGCCACGCATGGCAACAGCCCACAGCTTGATATCAGGCAGATCAACATCACAGGCTTTAAGCGACCCGCCGACCAGCAACGGCTGGGTCAGCTCTACACCCTTGATCGATACATGACCAAATGCCTCGATATATACGGGCCAGCCATCACCCAAGCTCTGACGCGCATACTCGCGTTCCAGTGGTTCACCCATCAAGGCAATCGGGTGACGCATTGTCAGGCCACAAGGCTCAAACCAGTACCCTTCAGCATTCTGAACCAGCATCCCTCGCAAGAAAGTACGAGGCTCGGCAGACTGATTGGCCACACCTGCACAGCCGGTCAGCAGCAGGCTAAACAGCAATAACATGGGTCGTCTGAGTATATCGCTCACGGCGTGCATCCTTGTTCTCAACAACGAAATCATCAACTTAAGAATAATACCTTCTAGCCAGGGGCGATATGATCTATCCCATAATCTGGCCCGCTATGGATTTTGGCCTACACTGACATCACTCTACTTCAGCAAGGAGATTCGTCATGTCGGATCATGTCTACAAGATTATCGAAATTGCAGGCTCTTCCGCCGAAAGTCACGATGATGCCATTCGCAATGCGGTTGCCAAAGCAGCCGAGACCATAGGTCACCTCAATTGGTATGAGGTAAAAGAGATGCGCGGGCATATCGCAGACGGCAAAATAGCCCACTACCAGGTTGTCATTCGGGTAGGATTCAGGCTCGAATAAATGACCTTCCATACACGGCTCACTCGGAGGCTGCCCACGCCTGCCGTGTCCGAGTGAGTCTGCCTTCGTTCACCCAAGGTTCATATCTGTCTGCTTTATAATGCACTCCGTTAATCTCTAACGTTGCCTATCTGCAACAAGCCTATCCTGGAAGGATGACCACTTTGCCCTGGCATACCCATTCTCTCAAGCAGCTGGTTCTGCTCGCCTTCTTTCTGGCAGCGGTACCATTGGCGGTGCTGGTATACCAGTCAGGCAATGCGCTGGTTACACAGTCAGCGCAGGCACGCCTGCTGGCGAGAGAAATGCTGGAAAGCAGCCAGCGTAATGAACAGCTACGCACTCTGACCGAAGATATCATCCGCGCTGCACGGCAGTACGATATCGTCAACCGTGCCGAGGTACGCCAGCGGCTGGAACAGAATCTGAATGATTATGCCGCCTTGCTGGATCTGGCTGACAGTTCTGCGGCTCCCACCCTGCCACGATCCGATCTGCACCAGTTGCTGACTGAGCTGCGAGGGCTGTCCACACTCGAACAACCACCCCGTTTTGCCAGTGGCCGCCTGGAGCAGCTGATGCATGAAACTCAGCAGCTGATCAGGGCGAGTGATGCCGGCTTCAATGACAGGCTTGAATTGCTGGAGCAGCGCGTACAACAGGAGCAGCTTCGTACCGGCTGGTTTGCCGTACTGCTTATTGCCACGTCCACGGCCCTGATTCTGTTTTTCAGCGGGCGAATCAACCGCCCGGTACAACAGCTGATTCGCCATATTCGCAACATCGGCGAGGGTGAACGCACACCGCAGGCTGATCTCAGCGGTCCTGAAGAACTGGCACAGGTTAACACCCAGCTGAACTGGCTGGCGCAACATCTCGAATCACTGGAGCAGGACAAGGTACGATTCCTGCAGCATGTGTCACATGAGCTCAAGACTCCCCTGACAACGCTGCGAGAAGGCGCAGATCTGTTGGCAGAAGAGCTGGCCGGGCCGCTTACTGCCGACCAGCACGAAATCATCCAACTGCTGCAACAGAACAGCCTGACGCTACAGGAACTCATCGAGCAACTGCTCGACTATAACCGTCTGCAGCAACCGGGACAGGTCCAGCTGGAGAATGTGGTGATACCACCGCTGGTGCAGCGTATAATGAGGCCTTTCAAGCTGCAAATCGAGCAAAAGCAGCTGCAGGTCAGTACCCGTTTCGAGTTCGAGAGCTGCCACACCGATGCCCAGATGTTACAGCGAGTTCTGTCCAATCTGATCTCAAATGCCGTGCATTATTCAGACCAACAGGGCACTTTATCGATTTCAGCCTGTCGCAATGGCAACGCACTCGAACTAAAAGTTGCCAATAGCGGCCCTCTGATACCGAACGAGGATGTTCCAATGCTGTTCGAGCCCTTCTATCAGGGCAAAAATCGTCGCCGCGGGCCCTTGAAAGGCTCAGGTATTGGGCTGAGCATTGCACAGCAGGCCAGCCGGGCGCTGGGAGCGAAGCTGGTGTTGAGTGAAAATGAAAATGCACGGGTAGCCTTCACCCTGACGCTGCCGCCTGAGGATGCCTGAACCATGTTATCGCGAGCCTTAGCTGCGCTGCTTCCACTTTTGTTGCTGACAGGTTGCCTGCCAACACTGCCATCCGACTCGGGCGTCGAGTCGACTTCAAACATGGCGCAGAAATGCCATATTGATAACGATCAGCTGCTTGGTTGGTTAAAATATGAACATCGTTATACTTCGTCTACACTTAACGACAAACAACAGCTACTGATCGACGCAGAAGCAAGACAGCCAAAAACTCTCTACCCTCTGTTACTGAGCACACCCGGACAATCTCCACAGCATGTAGCCCGGGCTCTGGAAATGCTCACAGCACTACAGCTGCAACCTGTCGAGGTTGACTGCGGTGCCGATCAGTTTCTGCAGCTGCGTTTGCGCCAACTGCAACAGCAGCTGAATACCCTGCAACAGCTTGAACAACTGGAGCTGGACAATCAGGAACTCAAGCGTCAGGTCGATGCCCTGACGGATTTGGAACGACAAATAACGCGACAGCGTGAGGAGCACTGACAGATGACGTCAACCCCCCGTATCCTGCTGGTCGATGACGATACCGCCCTGCTGCGCCTGCTTGAAATGCGCCTGCAGGCGTCGGGCTACGACATCAGCTGTGCCGAAAGCGGCGAAGAAGCCCTGGAGATGATTCGCCAGCACAGCTTTGACCTGGTTCTTACCGATCTGCGGATGGATGGCATGGATGGCCTGATGCTCTTCTCCTGCATTCAGCAGGAGCAGCCAGACTTGCCCGTGATCATTATCACCGCCCACGGATCCATCCCTGAGGCTGTGGAAGCAACTCAGAAAGGCGTATTCGGCTTCCTGTCAAAACCCATCGACAAGGACCATTTGCTTGATACCGTTCGTGCGGCACTTAACACGTCTCAGCGTCACCGTGACCAAAGCTGGCGCGCGGGTATCATCAGCCACAGCGCACGTATGGAGCAGCTGCTGGATCAAGCTCAGCGTGTAGCGGCTTCTGATGTAAGCGTACTGATAACCGGCCCCAGTGGGAGCGGCAAGGAGCTGGTTGCCCGTGCGATCCATCAGGCCAGCGCTCGTGCGGACCAACCGTTCATTGCCATCAATTGTGGCGCTCTGCCCGAGCAGCTGCTGGAGTCCGAACTGTTTGGCCACACCAAAGGTGCGTTCACCGGTGCGGTTAACCAACACGAAGGCTTGTTCCGTGCGGCACAGGGCGGTACCCTGTTTCTGGATGAGATCGGTGATATGCCGGTAGCACTGCAGGTAAAACTGTTGCGCGTACTGCAGGATCGAACCATCCGCCCGGTTGGCTCGACCCAGAGCACGCCGGTAGACGTACGTATCATCTCAGCGACTCACCGCGATCTCGAAGCCGCGATGCTGAGCCAAGAGTTCCGTGAGGATCTCTATTACCGTCTCAATGTGGTCAACCTGGAACTGCCGCCACTGCGCGAGCGGCCCGAAGACATCCCGCTGCTGGCTCGTCATTTCCTTACCCAGGCAGCTCATAAACACAACCGCAAGGTTCGTGGCATCTCTCCCGGTGCGCTTCATCTGCTTGCCCAAGCGGCTTGGCCAGGCAACGTCCGTCAGTTGGAAAACGTGATGGAGCAGGTGGTTGCCCTGAGCCCTTCTCCCATCATTCCCGAAGGGTTGATATCCAAGGCACTGACCAATCAGGAGCGTGTCATTCCTTCGTTCAATGAAGCGCGCGCTGACTTTGAGCGACGCTATCTGATCAAGGTGCTGCAGATTACGGAGGGCAATGTCACCCATGCTGCCCGTATTGCCCAGCGCAACCGGACCGACTTCTACAAGCTGCTGAACAAGCACCAGCTGGAAGCGGCTCAGTTCAAGGCTGATGCCAAGGCTGCTTTGGCTGCTCAACAGGAAGCCCTGAAACAGGCTACCGAGCAGCGCAAAGTCGGCTGACCCTGCCGAACTCGGCACAAAAAAACCGCGCTTGCTTTTGGTAGGCGCGGTTTTTTGTGTTTGAATGCGCCGTTTATCGGCCCAGCATCTCCAGCGCCTTGTCGGTCAAGTCAATAACATCCAGTACCGTACCGCGGCCCTGAACAACGCGCACCACGCTGTCGCCCAACAGAATCAACTCGGCCGCTTCAGAATCGTATCCGAGCCGCTCAAGATAGTGCCGCGGCAGACGCTCGCCTCTGCGATAGAGATCCGAGTCCAGCACTTCACCCTGACGCACCTTGTCACGCCACCCCGGCGGCAGCTCGCCCCCGCGGGCAAGTTTTTTCTGCAAACCCGGTGGCAAGGACTTCATCCTGCCCGGTTCAGAACGAACACCATAGCGCTCTTCCAGCACCTGGTCGCGCAGCAAGCGCCGCTCACGCTCGGACAGGGGTAAAAAACCGTCAACTCGGTCATCAGAGCGACGCTCATAACGTTCATCACGTTGCTGAGGTTGATGTACCCGCTCGGGCCACTCCTTCTGAGGTTTCCCATCAGGTCCTGCCCACGAAGGTTTGTCTGCCATAGTCGGCATAGACATCAGGCAGGCTGACAGTATCAAGGTCAGTTTTTTCATGGCTACCTCTGGTCTTCAGAAGTCCTTCCGGACCGGTGTTGGATTTTATTGCCCATTTTTATAGTATCGCTGTGCCTTTTATTCCCTGTAGACGAGTTTCTAATGTCCTCTCTCCCCAGCCTCAATGAAGCCTTGGCATTAATGAACCAGCAAGCTTTTGCCGCTGCCCGTTCCATCTGCCAGCAGCACCTTGCTCACAAGCCCGACGACTTCAACGCTCGCCACCTGCTGGGACTGATTCAGCTCAAGTCCGGCAATGCCATTGCCGCCTGCCGTGAACTGCAACGTGCCACCGAGTTACCCGTACAGGCGCGCTTTAAGGCTCAGGCTCTCAGCAATCTCTCACTCGCATTGCAGGCAAGGGGCCGATCTGAAGACGCGTACAGGGCAATAGAGCACGCCATCACCCTGCTCCCCGACGAATCGGCATTCCAGCTCAACCGACTCGCCCTGCTGGAACAGCTTGGCCGCTGGCAGACAATTGAGCAGCTTTTCACAGTTCAGCCTCAACTTATGCACTACACCGATGCCCGGCTGACCCTTGCAGTAGCGCTGCGCCACCAGCATAAAAGCCCTGAAGCTCTGAATCTGCTGCAAACCCTGTTGGTATCACCTGATTTCAGTATAGAAGCCGAATCTGAATGGGCCTTGAACCTTTGCCTGTGCCAACAAAGTGACAGGCTGTTGGCGCAGTTGCGCCAGCAGGATTACTCACCGACACGGCTGTTGGAGCTGGCGGATTACATTGCCGAAGAAAGCGACCCTGAGGTGGCTGTTCAGTTATACGAAGAAGTGGTTAAGCAGCAACCTGATAACGCTCATGCACAGCATATGTTGAATGCAGCGGGCAGGTACTGTTCTGCCGAAGCACCAAAGGGTTATGTGCAGGCGCTGTACGATACCCACGCCGAAGAGTTTGAAAATCGTTTGCAAAAACGGCTTGAATATCGCGCCCCCCAACTGCTGGCCGAGCTGCTGACACAACTGATTGAGCCCGACAATGCAGAGCTTGAGATGCTGGACTTGGGGTGCGGCACAGGCCTGTGTGGACAGGCCCTGAAAGCGGTACTGCCGATTCATCGGCTATATGGCTGTGACCTGTCGCACAGCATGCTTGAGTTGGCTGCCGCCAAGAAGTGCTATGACCAGCTCGAATGCCGCGATCTACAGAGTGCGCTGGCACAATCAGGCCCGGTCGATCTGATTACCGCCACCGATGTACTGATCTACACCGGCGACCTGCACCCCGTTTGTCAGGCAGCCGCCAGAGCCCTGCTAGCGGGTGGCCACTTTGCCTTTACCGTTGAAGCGGCCGAAGATGATCAGGCGGTCAGTCTCCAACCATCGGGGCGCTTCCGCCACAGCCAGTCTCATATTGAAGCGGCTGCAGCTGTTGCCGGGCTTCACGTGAAGTACTGCGCAACCTTTCCGCTGCGGCTGGAACATCAGCGGCAGCTAACCGGTCTAATGGTGGTGCTTGAGCGCCCGAGTCAGGCCGAGGGCAACAACGCCAGCAGTTGATCACACAGATTGCGCAACCGCTGCAGCTGGGCGCGCTTGCCCGCGGGTTCGGCAACGGCCGTTGCCGGCTGCTGGCGCAAAATACGTTCGCACAACAAACGCTGATCATCACAGCCAATGCCTGCCTGACCCCATAGAGGCAACGTCTGCTCTAGCAGCCAGCTCAGTGGCAGCAGGCTGCTCTCCAGCGTTCTCTGATCCTGAGCAAACCCCCTAAGGCGCTTCAGCGTGTCCAGGTCGGCAGCATCCGGTTGCCAGAGGCCGCCCAACAGCAACGTCAGGCGCTCAGGTTCAAGATCCTGCAGCGCTCCCGGCAGCCGCCGCAGGACACTCTGACCATACCAGTGTTGCGCCCTGGGCAGCCACTGCCTCACCTGATCGCTGACAGGCCGGACCACCAGCAGTGCATGGGTACCGGCAACCGGATCACGTTGCTCGCCCAGACGTACCGGCCGATAGCCACAGTGATGCCAAAAGGCCAACAAAGATTCTGAAGCCGCGAAACTTGCACCCAGATAGTCAACCCCGGCCGCGACCGCCATACATTCCAGTTCATTCAGCAGCTGAGCCCCCAGTCCCTGCTGTTGCAACAAAGGGTGCACAGCAATGCGCATAATACGCCAGGCGCGCCAGGAGGCCACCTCACCCCAGCCCTCTTGCGCGATCAGGGTTTGCGGCAACAGATGGCCTCGTGGTCGGCGCCGCCCCTCCCACACCGTCTGTGCCAGCGCATCCGGCAGCTCCCCCTCTTCTGCCACCAGCACACAGGCCAGCGGCTGTCCCTGCTGCATCAGGACATGGATCTGAAGGTTGGGGCTGTCGAGCAGAATCCGCAGATCTCCCGGCGTCGTTCGGTAGTGAGCCAGCAGCAGCAGAGCGAACAAATCACGCAGCAGTGCCGGGTCTTGACTCAATTGCGCCTGATCAATGGTTTCCAGCAGCAGTGATTGATCCGGAGATGGAAGGGGCTGTGTATCCACATCCAGCAACAGCATTCGATTACTCAGCTGCTCCAGAGGGTCAGGCCCGGCCCAGCGAATCGGTGTTTCAAGTCGATACTCTGCTGTATTGGGCCGGTGCAGCTCAAGCTGATGCCGAAAACGCAGAGCAAAACCCTGGCCATTGCCCTCATAGCCATGCAGAGTGGTGGAGAATACGATCCGCGGACAACAATTCAGCAGTTCAACCAATACGGGGGTTGGAATGGCGGCGGCTTCATCAACCAGCAGCAAGTCAGCCTGCACTGGCTGATGCAACAAATCGTCAGGGCTGGCAAACAGCAGCTGCGACATACAATCAGGCGCAAGCGCCTGCACCCGTTCAAACACGGCACCTGTCGCGGCACGAGAAGGGGCTGTCAGTATGATTCGCTTTCCCTGCTGCAAAAGACGAGCCGCTGCTATTCCCAGAGCCGCACTCTTGCCCCGACCCCGGTCGGCCGTCAGTACCAGTGCAGCACGGCGCTGCTCAGCCACCGCCAGCACACGTTTAACAGCTTCAGCCTGGTCCAGACTCAGACAGGGCTGCTCTGCAGGCTCAGGATCTGCAGTCTGAGGCAACCGAGGCCAAGCGGCTCCGGCTTCACTCCAGCACAGCAACTGATCGCTACCCTCAAGAGTGCTGCACAGGTACTGAAGAAAGTGGCCATTCATGTCAGCAGGAGTATGGGGTTCCACACACAGAGATGCATATTCAGGGTCATCATAGCCGCGCCATTGATCGGCAGCGGGTGTAAGCAGCAACAGCACGCCGCCCCCTCGGACAGTGCCACACAGCTGGCCAAAGGCATTGGGATTGAAACCGGCGTACGCATCAACAACGGCAAAGTCGAGCGTTGTACCCAGAACACGGTGCAGCTCAGCGGCTTTTAGGGAGGGAATGGCATGAGCAGCCGCAGTCAGTGGCCGTCCCAGCAGCACACCCTGACCAGAGCACAGGGGCGACAATGCAGTTTCAAGCTGGCGGTGACACCATGCCTGTTCACCCTGCACCCAGACCAGCAATCGTTGACGCGACTGTTTCAGCTGACGCTGCAGCCGCTCCAGCAGCGGCTGTGAGTTCATCCGTCAGTATAGGTCATGCTGGGAGTTGCGGGGTCTGTAGCCGCTTCGGCAGCATAGAACACCCCCGGTGCATCCTGCCTGGCTTCCTGCATTTTCTGTTCCAGATGTTGGCTGACCTTGCTTAGATTAAGGTCGCCTCTTGGCTGATAGGTCTGAGCTACCAGCCAAACCGGCAGGTCAGGGTTGGACGAATTTTCCCGAATGTAGCGGTAGCAACGCTCGGTCAGTTGCTCGGCATGCTCATTGGTACAGGGCAGCACGGCCCCCAGGTCTGAGTTGGTTTCCCAGCCGATCAGGTCGCCCGGTCGAGACAGCTCTTCGCTCAACACCCGAATCACCTCCAGCAGGTGCTTACGCTTTGTGTGCTCGCCCAGGCTGATGCGCATCACGGTCAGAGGGGCAAACTCCCTTACTGCACGCCGACACTCCAGCGCCAGCATGTGCCGGAACCAGTTTTCGGTGGCGATACCGGTGTTGGGATCAAGTGCCAGCACCGGCTCCTGAGCGTACGTTACCGCAGCCGTCATACTGCGATTGCGCAGCATAAACAGCAGTGCAGCGGTACCAATCAGCAGCACAATTTGCAGTGCAACCACTCCTGCCCCGTATTCACCACCGGCCAGCAGCGCCAGTGTCAGCATGTTGAGCAGCAGCAACAGCACCACAAGATGGCGGCTGCGTCTAAGCTGCTGAACGAACATCGAGTCCATGTTCCGAGTTCCTTGATCATCTCGATTTGTCACTCAGTAAAGCGACTTTTGACTCGCGATGCAATCGACTGCATCCGATCAACGTCGCTTCTGGTGCTTTTCCCGGTTTTCCTGCCGTGCCTGCTCGCTTTTTCGCAGCATCAAATACACCGCGCCGGTACCGCCATGATGCGACGGAGCCGAGTGAAATGCCATGACCTGCTCCAGTTCAGGCAGCCACTGATTAAGGTAGGTTTTTAACTGATTGGCATGCTCATCCGAGCGCCGCGCACGCCCCTGTTGAATCAATACACACCGAATATTCAGCTCAGCACTCTGGCGTACAAAACCCGCCACTTCATCACGTGCTTGGGCAAGTGTGCAGTGCTGCAGATTCAAACAGGCATCCGTGCTGTAACGGCCAAGACGCAGATTTCGAAACACACCCTCCTGTACCCCATCACGCTTCCAGCTGATCGGATCAGCCGGATGCAACCATTCCAGCGGCGCCAAGGTCAGCCCCTCGGGGGCACCTTCAGCCAGCTGACGTCGAATGCTTTTGTTCGGGTCAACACGCAAGGGGCGAACGGCAGCATGGTCACGCGTGGTATCGGCATAATGGTGTCGACTGACACCCTCAGCCAGCATCTGCTGCATGAATTCATCGTGGTTATCAGATCGCATGACGAACCCTCCTCTCAACAGCCGGGCACTTCAGCCCTGCAGCTGCCAATTGTGACAGCAGCCGCAACAAAATTGAACGCTTTTACCGAATCCGCTTCTCATCTATGGTTAGATAAAGCCTCAGCAGGAGTATGACCGATGCAGCGCTTCATGATCGCCTTGATCATTGTGATATTAAGTACGGCTGTGTACCTGTTTCTACAGCCAGACACCTCCACACCCGCACCACGCCCTGACCAGCCGCCTGAAGTGTCGGAACAAACCCGCTCGGAAGCACAGGCTCATATTGATAGCCTGACCCGCCAGGCATCCTCGGACGTGATCGAGATGGACAAGGCACGCCATTTTGTTACCGGCGAACAGCTGCTTAGCCTTCCGCACAGAGAGTCGCTCAAGGCCGAACAAGAGACGTTGGAGCAGGACGGCAGCGCCAGCAGCTTCGCCGTGGATATGCCTGCGCGTTCTGCAGGCAGCACCAGCCAGCCTGCACCTGAACTGGCACTTGACCGTCTGAGACTGCAGGAGCTGCTGCAAGACCCTGACCGTTCGGCCAACGAGGTGTTCTATATCCACGCTGTTCAGCCCGCCGACCGACATGGCCTGTGGGGAATCATGCGCCAGGGACTGATCGAAACCTTTGCCCGCGGCATTCGCGTCAATGACCGTTCTCGAGTCCTGAGTGTTGCCATTCCTGAAGATGCGGACACGCTGCAGGAAGACCGCAGCAGTTCATGGCTGGGGCGGTTGCTGCACGACAAGGTTGAGCAGACCTGGGTCTACAACCACCAGCAGGGACTGCTGGGACAGAACCCTGATGTGATTCACCCCGGCCAACAGCTGGTGATCGTGCGTTTCAGCGAAGACGAACTGATCAGCATCTATAACCATTTCAGTGAGTCCACACGCTGAGGCGGTGGACTCCTGCCGCCGAAGTGCGTACAATTATGACCTTATTTCAGGAAGGCGGCACCTGAGCAACACACTCCCGCGGCTTTCCTCCTCTTCTATGACCCAGGTAATACTCACAGCATGTCCAACACTGAAACCAGCCCCGCCAGCTTTGGCGATTTGGGACTGTCCGCTCCTATTCTCAACGCTCTGACTGACGTTGGCTACGAAACCCCTTCGCCAATTCAGGCCAGGAGTATCCCGCCGCTGCTGGAGGGACGGGACCTGCTTGGCATGGCTCAGACCGGTACCGGCAAGACCGCCGCATTTGCATTGCCGCTGCTGCAGCGTATTGACGCAGCCGCCACTCACCCTCAGGTTCTGATTCTGGCACCGACCCGTGAGCTGGCTCTGCAGGTTGCGACTGCCTGTGAGAAATACGCCCACCATCTGCCAGGGCTGCGTACCCTGTCGATCTACGGTGGACAGGGTTACGACACCCAGATCCGTGGCCTGCGCCGTGGCGCCCAAATCATCATCGGCACCCCGGGGCGCGTGATGGACCATATCCGTCGCGGCACGCTGCAGCTGGACAAGCTGCAGGCACTGGTTCTCGACGAAGCTGACGAAATGCTCCGCATGGGCTTCATCGACGATGTGGAGTGGGTACTGCAGCACACACCGGCACAGCGTCAAATCGCGTTGTTCTCGGCCACCATGCCGCAAGCGATCCGCAACATCGCGGAAAACTACCTGAACAACCCGGCCGTAATCAAAATCCAGTCACAGACCGCAACGGCCAGCACCATTCGCCAGCGCGTGTGGACGGTTCGCGGCATGAGCAAGACTCAGGCCCTGACCCGCGTACTTGAAATGCATGAGCATGAAGCCGCTCTGGTGTTCGTACGCACCAAAACCTCAACCGAAAGCCTGGCGGATGAACTGACCCGTGCAGGTTTCCCGGCGGCTGCACTGCACGGCGATATCGCTCAGGTTCAGCGTGAACGCATCGTCAGCAAGCTGAAAAAAGGCGAGCTGGATGTAGTGATAGCTACTGACGTGGTTGCCCGT
The DNA here is from genome assembly GCF_017310015.1 of Marinobacterium iners. Taxonomy (NCBI): domain Bacteria; kingdom Pseudomonadati; phylum Pseudomonadota; class Gammaproteobacteria; order Oceanospirillales; family Oceanospirillaceae; genus Marinobacterium; species Marinobacterium iners. Next base: position 1,572,021 of record NZ_CP022297.1, on the reverse strand, counting down.
GGCCTGGACGTTGAGCGCATCAGCCACGTTATCAACTACGACATTCCGTACGATAACGAGTCCTATATCCACCGTATCGGCCGTACCGGTCGTGCCGGGCGCAACGGCGATGCCATTCTGTTCGTTGCACCGCGCGAGCAGCGTCTGCTCAAACAGCTGGAGCGTACTACGCGCCAGCCGCTGGAAACGTTGCAGATGCCGAGCGCCAAGGAGATCAATGCGCTGCGCGCCGAACGTCTGCAGAAGAAGATTCTGGCCGCCGCCGAATCGGCCGACCTCAGCCAGTACCAGCCGGTGATCGATTCCCTGCAGCAGAATTCCGAACTGACTCACGAGCAGATGCTGGCCGCAACACTGGCGCTGATGCACAGTGACAAGCCGTTGTGGATGAACGAAAACGAACCCGATCCCAACCGGCCAGTACGTGAGCGCCCTGAGCGTGGCGAACGCCCTGAACGTGGCCGAGGCAAACCGGGTCGTAACGATCCTGTTGCCGAAGGCATGGAACGCTACTGGATCGGCGTTGGTCACCTGCACGGCGTCAAGCCGGGCAATATTGTGGGTGCCGTTGCCAATGAAGCCAACCTGGAAAGCCGCCTGATCGGTCGTATCAACATCGCCGATGAGTTCAGCTGCATCGACCTGCCAGCCAACCTGAGCAGTGAGCAAATTCAGAAGCTCAAGCGTGCACGCGTGTGTGGCCAGAAACTGGACTTGCGCCCCTGGACCGATGCATCTGCTCCGCGCCGCTCACGCAGCAGTAACAGCAGCACCAGTAACAGCAACAAGCCATCACGCCGCGCCGCTCGCGCCAACTGATAGCCTGTAGAAAAAGAAAGGCTGCCTCCGCAACGGAGGCAGCCTCACAGGGCCGGAAAAGATTCCGGCTGATGGCCATACCCAGCGGGCATGGTGATAACGAGACACAGCAACCAACTTTCCTCCCAGTATAGTCAATCCGGTGGCCTAACAAGTCTGCCCGGCTCTATAATGCGTGAAACTTTTTCATTCAGGAGTATGTCATGACCACTCTGGGGACCCCTCTTTCCGCCACGGCCACCCGCGTATTGATGTGCGGTGGTGGTGAACTGGGCAAGGAAGTCGTGATCGAACTGCAGCGCCTCGGGGTTGAAGTGATTGTGGTAGACCGTTATGCCAACGCGCCCGCGATGCAGGTCGCTCACCGCTCGCATGTCATCTCCATGCTGGACGGCGCTGCTCTCCGTGCTGTCATCGAGCAGGAAAAGCCTCACCTGATCGTGCCCGAAATCGAGGCCATCGCCACCGACACTCTGGCCGAACTGGAACAAGAAGGGTTCACTGTCATCCCGACCGCCCGCGCTACTCAGCTCACCATGAACCGCGAAGGCATTCGCCGCCTTGCTGCAGAAGAACTTGGCCTTGCCACTTCTCCCTATCGATTTGCCGGCACACTGGAAGAGTTCCGCCAGGCGGTAACGGAAATCGGTCTGCCCTGCGTGGTCAAACCGATCATGAGTTCATCCGGCAAGGGCCAGAGCACCCTGCGTGAAACGGATCAGATCGAGGCCGCCTGGCACTACGCCCAGGAAGGCGGTCGCGCCGGCGGTGGTCGTGTCATTGTGGAAGGCTTTGTCGAGTTCGATTATGAAATCACTCTGCTGACGGTACGTCATATCGGCGGCACCAGTTTCTGCGAGCCGATTGGCCATATTCAGGTGGATGGTGACTATCGCGAATCCTGGCAGCCACAGGCAATGACAGATTCTGCACTGAAAGCCGCACAGACGGTTGCCGAGCAAGTAACCGGAGCACTGGGTGGACATGGTCTGTTCGGGGTGGAGCTGTTCATCCGCGGTGACGAGGTGTTGTTCAGTGAAGTTTCGCCGCGTCCGCATGATACCGGCATGGTGACACTGATTTCGCAGGACCTGTCCGAGTTTGCGCTGCATGCCCGCGCCATACTTGGCTTGCCGATTCCGGTGATCCGCCAGCATGGCCCATCGGCTTCAGCCGTCATCCTGCCACAGGGAGAATCCACTCAGACCAGTTTCGGCCATCTGCAGGCGGCATTGGCTGCACCGGATACCGACCTGCGCCTCTTCGGCAAGCCAGAGATTCATGGCCGCCGCCGCATGGGGGTTGCACTGGCCCGCGGTGAAAACGTTGAAGAAGCCCGCGAGAAAGCTCGCAACTGCGCCCAGAGCGTGCGTGTAGAGTTCTGATCAGGTATTCACCAGCGCCAGCTTTCGATTACGGGGCAGGCGCTTGAGTGCCGCCTCCCGTCTGTGGGCACTGCTGCGGTCGTGCCCCGATTCCTGCCAGACCAGTGCCACCGGGCGCCGACAGCGGGTATAGCGGGCACCACCAGCACGCTCGCCATTATGTTGTGCCAGCCGCCGTTGCGGGTCTGTGGTCACGCCCGTATAGAGGCTGCCATCGGCACACCGCAGCATATAGACCCACCAGCCATCCTTTTCCTGATTCTCTTGCACCTGTACTTCCGAACCAAATTCGCCTGCTGCGGGTTATTGCCCCTGTTGCCGAAACGGACAGAGGCGTAGAATTCCGCTTTCTAACAATTCTGGGGGCTCGGTCAGACCGATGCAAACACTATTAATCACGATGGCAGGTATCGCCTTTCTGCTGATCGTGCTCGAAGATGTGGTGCACATCAACAAGGCGAAAACCACGCTTTTCCTCGGCACACTTGCCTGGATACTACTGTTTCTGTTTCCTCAACACGGTGCCGATGCGGCCATGGTGCAGGAGCAGCTGAATGAAAATATTCTTGAAATCGCCAGCCTCTGGCTGTTCCTGATGGCAGCCATGACCTTTGTGGCCTTTCTCAACCATCAAGGCTTGATCGAAACCCTGATCTACAAGGTATTGCCGCGCCGACTCAGCGAACGCAAGCTGATGTTTCTGGTAGCCGGTTTTGCCTTCTTCTTCTCGTCCCTGTCGGACAATATCACCGCAACATTGATCTCGATTGCACTGGTACTGTCGCTGCGAATGGAGGTAAAGAAAACAGTTCGCTTCGCCGTACTGGTGGTATTTGCGGTCAACTCAGGCGGTGTTGCCCTGATCACCGGCGATGTCACCACACTGATGATCTTCATGCAGCACAAGGTGGAAATTGACGACCTGCTCTGGCTCAGCTTACCGGCACTGAGCAGCGTACTGCTGCTGGCCACGTTGCTGTCACTCAAGCTTAAGGGCGAAGTCGAAATCATTCCCTCTCCACGCCGTGATGACCGGGTGGGCAAGATGATCGCCATGATCTTTCTGCTCACCATTTTTTCTACCATTATCCTCAACGTGATCGCGGGGGTACCACCGCTGCTGACCTTCCTGTTCGGCCTGTCGATCATGTTTCTGGTGGGTCGCCTCTGCTATGAGGAAGACGAGCGTGAGAGTCTGCTCGACTACATCCGTGTCATCGAATTCGATACCCTGCTGTTCTTCCTCGGCATTCTGCTGTTGGTCGGCATGATGAAAGAGATCGGTGTGCTGGATTCGCTGGTGCGGGTGTACGAGGTGATGCCGACTACAGCGGCCAACTACGTCATGGGACTACTGTCCTCACTGGTGGACAACGTGCCGCTGACCGCCGCATTGCTCAAGTCTGAAATCGCCATGAGTACTGCCAGCTGGCTGACGCTGACCTACGCGGTGGGCGTGGGCGGCTCATTGCTGGTAATCGGCTCGGCAGCCGGAATCGTGGCCATGAGCAAGGTGGAAGCGATCACCTTTATCAGCTTCATGCGTTATTCGGGGTTGATTCTGATCGCATACAGTGTGGGGTTTGCCGGCAGCTATCTGGTCGGTCAGATGCTGCACGGCTGATGTCAGTTCAGCGAGAACCGCTCAAATGCGGTTCTCGGCTTCCGCCGCACCAAACCAGGACAGCTGCGGCTGCAATGCCACCACTTCGCCAACTATTACCAACGAGGGTGCAAGCAGCTGCGCCTCAGCCTGCTGTGACACAATAGTGTTCAGCGTTCCGGTAAGAACACGCTGGTCCTGCGCTGTGCCTCTGGACACAATCGCAACCGGTGTATCAACAGGCTTGCCATGGCGGACCAGACCTTCGCACAGTTTATCAAGCGTATGCAGACCCATATAGAACACGATGGTCTGATTGGGATGCACCAGTTCGGCAAAATCCAGTTCAGAGGTACGATTTTTCAGCTGACCGGTGACGAACTTGACCGACTGGGCGTAGTCACGATGGGTCAGCGGAATACCGGCATAGGTTGAACAAGCGCTGGCGGCGGTAATGCCGGGCACTACCTGAAAGGGAATGCCCTCCTGCTTCAACCGCTCCAGTTCTTCACCACCGCGACCGAAGATGAACGGATCACCGCCTTTCAGACGCACCACCCGCTTACCGGCACGGGCATGGTCAATCAGCAGCTGGTTAATTCCTTCCTGAGGTACTGCATGGTTGTCCCGCTGCTTGCCGACAAATACCAGATCGGCATCACGGCGACACAAGTCCAGCACGTCAGGCGAGACCAAACGGTCATACAGCACCACATCCGCCTGCTGCATCAGCCGCAACGCCTTGAAAGTCAGCAACTCAGGATCACCGGGGCCGGCCCCCACCAGATACACTTCTCCTACCTGGTGCTGAGCATTCCCCTGCTCGATCTGCTGTTCAAGCAATGCTTCGGCAGCGCTATCCTGACCGGCAAATACCCGCTCTGCCACCTGTCCCTGCAGCACCGATTCCCAAAAGACTCGGCGTTCATTTACACTGCCAAAGCGTGCCTTCACCTTGTCACGAAAACGCCCTACCAGCTGACCCAGACGGCTGTAGCCGGTAGGTATCCAGGTTTCGAGCTTGGCGCGCAGCAGCCGTGCCAGCACGGGCGATTGACCACCGGAGCTGATGCCAATCACGATGGGTGAACGGTCAACGATGGCCGGAAACACGAAGGTGCAGAGCGCAGGACTGTCGACAACGTTGACCGGCACGTTCTGAGCTACAGCATCGTAATGCACACGTTCATTAAGCTGATCATCATCGGTAGCTGCCAGCACCAGCACCTTGCCGTCCAGCAGCTCAGGATGGTATTCGCCGATAATCACCAGCCCCCGATTGAGCTCCAGCAACGATTCCAGCTCTGGCAGGACACGGTGCGACACCAACGTAATGCGGGCTCCGGCGCGTACCAGAAGGCGCGCCTTGCGCAAGGCCACATCACCACCGCCAATCAGCAGCACGTCACGCTCGCGCAGGTCAAAAAACAGCGGCAGGTAATCCATCGCGGGGCTCCTCAATCAGGCCAATCTCTGCCCACAACTATAGCCAGAATCAATGGAATAAAAAATGAGTTTTTTATAACTCTATTGAAAAGCACTGAGAATTCAGGGCTCCAGCGGAAAACGACGCTGCAGGTAAGCGACAATTTCGTCAGACTCGTACATCCATTCACTGTGACCATCTTCATGATCAATGCGCAGGCAAGGCACTTTCATTTTACCGCCGCCATTGATCAAGTCCTGGCGGTGACGACCGTCGGCGCGTACGTCACGCAGCTCGATCGGCAGATTCAGGCGACGCATGGCACGGCGCACCTTGACGCAAAACGGGCAGGTTGGCAGCTGATACAGAGAATGGCTGCGCAGCGCTTCTTCAACCTGCTGCTGGTGCTGCGGGGTGCGCTTGCCACGACGTGGCAAAGTCAGAAAATGCAGAGCCATAACAATCAGGCCCAGAATCCAGCGGACGGCTTTCATCGTGACATCGATTCCTGTTTAGAAGTGATGGCGCATATTACACCATTGACCGAGATCAAAAAACCGCCGTCGCCATTTGCCCCCTGTCAGCCACCCTGCGCTCCATGGTATTGTTAGCGCCTTTGACACTACATTGACACCCCAGCGCAACCAGCGAAAGTGAAGCGTTACAGACTATGGCCCAGGCTGAATCCAAATCTACCGTCGGCACCGGTTTCCAATTCAAGAGTACCCGTGCGGCCCTGAACGAACTGATCCTGCTTGAATCAGACCCGGCTCTGCTGGCTCCCCAGCTGGCAGCTCACGCTGCACGCGTCCCGATGCTGTTCAACGGTATGCCGGTAGTACTGAATCTTCAGCAGCTGCCACAGCTGCCCAGTGCCGCTGAGGTACAGGCATTGATTGAGCTGTGCCGCGAACAGACACTCATGCCGGTAGGAATCAAGGCCGAACCGGGCAGCGCCACCGAACTCTGTGCGCAGCTGCAACTGGCTGACTTCAGCCAACAGCGCCGGGTGGCAGAGCCGGCACCGGAGCCAGCCACTGAACCATCGCCAAGACAGCCCGCTGCAGAAGCTGAAACGGCTCCAGAACCTGCTCCGGCCCGCGCCGCCAAAATCGTGACCACCCCGGTACGTTCCGGCCAGCAGATCTACGCCCGTGGCAGTGATCTGGTGATTCTTTCATCGGTGGGTGCCGGTGCCGAGGTGATGGCGGATGGCCATATTCATGTCTACGGCCCGCTTCGGGGTCGAGCCATGGCGGGGGTCAGTGGTGACGAAGATGCACGCATTTTCTGCCAGAGCCTTGAGGCAGAACTGATCTCCATCGCCGGCTATTTCAAGACCAGCGAAGATCTGCAAACCGAGCACTGGCAGAAACCTGCTCAGGCATTGCTCAGCGGTTCACGACTGGATACAGTCGCACTTTAATTAACATCGATCCATTTACACGGACACACACGCATGGCTGAAATCATCGTAGTCACCTCAGGCAAGGGAGGCGTTGGCAAGACCACCAGCAGTGCCGCTATCGGTACCGGCCTTGCCCTGCGCGGATTCAAAACCGTTCTGATCGACTTTGACGTGGGTCTTCGCAACCTCGACCTGATCATGGGATGCGAGCGCCGCGTGGTCTACGACTTTGTCAACGTGATCAATCAGGAAGCCACCCTCAATCAGGCTCTGATCAAGGACAAGCGCACCGATAACCTGTTCATCCTGCCCGCTTCACAAACCCGTGACAAAGACGCGCTCAGCGTTGAAGGCGTGGAAACGGTATTGAACGAACTGGCCAAAACCTTTGACTACATCGTCTGCGACTCGCCTGCCGGTATCGAAAAAGGTGCCCAACTGGCACTCTATTTCGCCGATACCGCTGTTGTCGTCACCAACCCCGAAGTCAGCTCGGTACGTGACTCCGACCGTATTCTGGGTGTACTGCAGAGCAAGTCCCGCAAGGCCGAACAGGGTGGCAGTGTAAAAGAGCACCTGCTGCTGACTCGCTACAACCCGGGGCGGGTTATGGCGGGTGAAATGCTCAGCGTTGAAGACGTGAAAGACATTCTGGCGATCCCGCTGCTGGGTGTTATTCCAGAATCAGAAGCCGTGCTTAAGGCATCCAACCAGGGCGTTCCGGTTATCATGGACGACGACAGTGATGCCGGGCAGGCCTATGACGATGCAATTGCACGCTTCCTCGGCGAGGATCGGGAGCACCGCTTCCTCGATGTACAGCGCAAAGGCTTCCTGAGCCGGGTATTTGGACGGAAGGGCTGATGGGTATTCTGAGTTATTTTCGACAAAAGAAGCAGTCCTCGGCCAGCGTTGCCAAGGAGCGATTGCAGGTACTGGTCGCATACGAACGCTCACAGCGCAGCCAGCCTGACTATTTGCCGCAGATGCAGCAGGAAATTCTGGCCGTGATTGCCAAGTATGTGGATGTATCGCCGCAGGACGTACAGGTCAATCTGGATGAAGACTGCTCCATCCTGGAGCTGAACGTCACCCTGCCGGAAAAGAGCTGACGCCTGCGCCTATCCTGGTTCGAACAAGCCCGCATCTGCGGGCTTTTTAAACCAAAGGTTGAGGGTCTCCGTCTAGAGCAGAACCGCCTCGGCACGTACCGTCGTGGCGTACAGTGCAACCAGCGAATAGTTCATGAATTCGGTACTGGTCGAAAGATAGTCCTTGGCCCAGAAGCTGACCTTGTCAGAAAAGGCTTCAAGCCTTGCCGGCCCATCTTCCGCCTGTTGCAGCACCGTATTCAACGCCGGAAATTGACAGACGACCACCTCTGGCGAGTCCTGTACCTTACCTGCATCCGTAACCGCCAGCCGCAAAACGGAACATGAAGGCGCCCACTCCACCATGAAATAAAGTGACTCGTTTTTAACGTTCGCATCGAGACACTCCACCGCTCGCTCAAGTGCCGCTTCAACAACGTCCTTCACTGCCACATCGTCGACCGCGGTTGATTCGGCGGCGTGAAACACCAACCCAACCGCCGACTCTTCCGCCACATAAGGATTCCGACCCTCATTCACGCTCCAGTTCACGCCCACACTTACTCCTCGTCAGCTAGCCTACCGCGCAACTGTGTGCTGCTCCGATTTGGCCAATATATTCAATACGGGACAAAGCCCTTGTCCTATTTTTGTGTGCAGCCTTCGGCACACACTGCATCATTTTAATTTATACAGGTACAGATATGGATATTCGATCAGCCAGCATGACTCTCGTAACGCCCGCCCTGGAAGAGACTCGCCACTTTTACGAAACCCATTTTAACGCACGTCCGGTCTTCGACTGTGGCTGGTATGTGGTATTGCGTCTTGGCACAACCGACTCTGATGTTGAACTCTGTATTATGCTACCGCAGGACGGCATGACCACGTTTACCGGTGGTGTGTGCCTTAATCTGAGGGTTTCTGACGCTGATAGCGTCCATGAACGTCTGCACCGAACCGCAGGACTACCCGTGGAGATACCACTTGAAGACCATCCATGGGGAGATCGCGGTTTTGGCCTCAAGGATCCGGCCGGAACCATGATCTATTGCTACCATCCAATTGCGCCAGATGAATCCTTTCAGCGTTTCATTCTTGACGATTCGCAATAATTGAAAACGCATCCGGTGACGCCAAGCCGATCCATTCGGCCTCTGGCTGCTGCCGCAGTCTGGCTGGGGTGACTCCGAGCCAGCGCCGCACGTCCCGGCACAGATGTGCCTGATCAGCGTAACCATGGGCCAAAGCAATGTCTGCCAACGGCAGGTCCGACTGCACAATCGCAAGGCCAGCACGCCTTTCTCGACCAAGCCCTTTCCAGAAGCGAGGTGATGCACCGGTAAGATCCAGCACCCCTCGGCGGATACTGCGTTCGCTGCGGGGATGGCTAATGGATCGTCCCTCATTCAACTCCTGCAGGCAATCTGCCAGCCATTGGGGTGGCAGTTGCGCGTACTCCATTACGTCCAAAAGACACTGCTGCATATCGGCCGGCTCTGCCTCATGGTCCAGCCTAGCGGCAGCATCAAGCAACGGCTGGTCACTATACTTTACACTCGACTCAGCGCGCTCCCAGGGAAATGAAACACCAGGCGCCAAACGTATCCCCACAAACCGGGTCTCGCCCTCACAAACCACATGTCTGGGGCTTGCATCCAGCCCTGTGCAGACAAAATTCACAGGCCCACCTTGAGAACTGATGGCAATCAAGTCGCGACAGCCATCCGGCAGCACAGACATTTCCCCTTTGCCGCACTGTACACTCCATTGATACATGATGCTGTCCATAGATCCTCTTAGCAGTAAGACTCAGCCATGTGCCAGCTTCAGCCCCACAATACCGGCACAGATCAGCCCCAGGCTGACCAGCCTGAGCGGCTCAGTGGATTCGCCAAACAGCAGCATGCCCAGCACGGCTGTACCGACAGCCCCGATACCGACCCACACCGCATAGGCGGTCCCTACCGGGAGGGAGCGCATGGCAATGCCGAGCAGCGCAAAACTCACCAGCAGTGAGACAACCGTGGCCACACTGGGCCAGAACCGAGTAAAGCCTTCGGTATATTTAAGGCCGATGGCCCAGCTAATTTCCAGCACGCCTGCCAGACACAGAATCAACCAGCTCATACAACACCTCTCTTGCGTGGGGCCGTCCCCAATGGAATGCAGAGAGGTGGGGTCGTCCCCACATCTGTTTGATATTTGCTGGCCATTATAAAGCGGACAATACCGTTTGCGAATCGCCCGCTAAAACGAGCCGTGGGCGAACCACATCCACAGCGCCATGGCGATCATCATCAGGTTTTCCGTTAGCGACACAAAGCCCAGAGGAACACTGTTCGCACCACCGACACAGGCGCATTTGAGCTCACGCTGATCAATGTAAACGGCCTTGAACACCGACATCGCACCCACGCTACCGATGAAAAGCGCAATCGGAATCGACACCCAGTTCAGCAGCCCACCCACCATCAGTACACCGGCCAGGCCCTCGGCGTAAGGATAAATATATCCATAGGGTACCCAACGTCGCGCGAGCAGGTCATAGTTAAGAAACATGGTGGAAAAGCTCTCGACATCCTGCAGCTTCAGCAATGCCAGAGCCACCATCGAAAGCGCAATAAACCACTCGACCGTTTGTACCGATATCAGGCTGCCATTCACCCCTATATTCAGGGCCAGCGCGGTCAGAGCGGTCATCGCGAACAGTGCAGCCACCGGGCGATAGCTGGTGGCATCAGGGTCTGGCAGTGGCTTGCCCACGTACTCGCGCACCTCTTCATAGCCGCCAATGCGCTCACCGTTAATAAACGTCTGTGGCGTAGTATCCACATCATGCTCGGTCTTGAAGGCATCGGTTTCTTCACGCGAATTCAAATGATGGTCTTCAACATCGAATCCGGCCTGCCGCAAGGTATGCAGGGTCTTGCGCCCGAAGGGACACTGATGCTCGGGCGTCTTCATGCGGTATAGAACAGCGCGTTTCGCGTCCGTATTCATTTTCATCTCCTGCTGTTGCCAGTTTCAGGGAGACGCCTGGGCCCTGAACGGCATGCCAGGACCGAAAGGTTCAGCGCCTTTCACATGGCAAGCTAGCAGAAAATTCGGAAACGGGGGAAACGGGAGGCAACACGCGTGGGGTTCACAGGCACTCGGCACACGCTACTGATCTGATGACTCAGCCGCCTCACGCAAACGCTCACGGCGCTGCTGGTCTTCCTGCAGCACCGCTTTTATCTCTTCCAGCACGGCATCCACATCGGAGTCATCACCCTCATCCTCAAACTCACCGCTCAGTTCAGAATCCGGGGTCAACTCACCTTCCTCAAACAGCGCCCAGATTTCGTTCGCGTACTGTGTATTCAGCAAATCCGGCGCGTACTGGCCGTAATAGCGACGCATATTATTCACGTCGCGGGCGAACATGGCCTGCGCGCTGTTGTTGGACGCCGCGTTGACCGCCTGCGGCAGGTCGATGATCACCGGGCCGTAATCATCCACCAGCACGTTGAACTCCGACAGGTCACCATGCACTATGCCCTCACACAGCATGAGCGTGATGTAATGCATCATCAGGGCATGATCTTCAATGGCCTGCTCTTCTGACATCGATACATCCGCCAGTCGCGGTGCGACATCGCCGGCATCGTCCGTAACCAGCTCCATCAACAGCACGCCATCGAAGCAACCATAGGTCTCAGGTACCCGTACACCGGCTCTTGCCAGTGTCGACAGTGCGTTGATTTCAGCGTTCTGCCACACCTCTTCCTGCTGCTTGCGGCCGTAGTTTGAACGCTTTTCCATGGCGCGCGCCTGGCGCCCACTGCGCACTTTGCGCCCCTCCTGATATTGCGCTGCCTTTTTGAAGCTGCGCTTGACCGCATCCTTATAGACTTTGGCACAGCGAATGGTATCGCCGCACCGAACAATATAGATATCGGCCTCTTTGCCGCTCATAAGGCGGCTGATGACTTCATCGATCAGGCCATCATTGAAGAGAGGCTGTAAGCGTGCGGGTATTTTCAAATAGCGCCTGCCGGTATTGGTCGGTAAAAAACGCCATTGTACCGTTAAAGGGTCAACGGCCACCATGATCCTGAACTGCTAAGCTTGTGACAGATGCCGAACCCATTGACTGGGAGAAGAAAGATGAGCTACCAACATGTTCTGGTTACCGTGGACCTGTCTGAAGCCAGCAAAACGCTGATCGACAAAGCCATCGAGCAGGCCCAACCGGCCAACAGCAAGCTGTCGATTGTATATGTCGAAACGGACCACCTGAGAGCATATCCGGAAGATGAAGCAGATCTGCAGGCGCAACTGCAAACGCTTGCTGCTGAGTGTGGCTACCCGGTGACTGAGACCATGACAGTCATTGGTGATTTACATATGAAGGTGGAGGGCCTGGTCGAGGCCAGTGATATCGACCTGGTTGTCTGCGGCCACCACCACAGCCTGATCAGCCGATTCTTCAGCTCAGTCCCCAAGCTGGTTAACACCGTCAAGGCTGACCTGCTGGTTGTTAATCTAGGGTGATGGCAGGGATCAAGCAGGGTCGCTATGAAGCAGAGAGCTTGGCATCCGGTGAATGGCTTGGTTATGTTGCGTTTGCTGGTAATTCGAGCTGCCTCTCTCCACCAGACTCGTATGAGCACAACCTCTTTTGCCTGCCTGAGATAGACAACTCGAAACAGCGCGTGAATCAATTCTCGAATAGTATCCATGTTGAATTCAGGCACGACTCGTCCAGCATCGGGGTGGATTTGAAGTATTTCACAGTGCTCCAGGATAGCAGCCACGAAATCATCACCGATATGTGGCACATCCTGCTTTTGTAATACGCCTGAATAGCCTGTAAGTCCTCAAGAGCGGACTGGGCGATGCGTAATTCCATTTACTTGATACCCAATGCTTTCCTGGCATCATCCAACGATACGGTGTTGCCCTCACGAACATCCACAAGCCCCTGCGCCACCGCCTTTACAAACCGCAATTCCTCTGCGGTTCTCTCATAATCCTCGAGCCCCTGAACAACAGCTATGCCGCGGCCACGGCTGGTGAGCAGGATGGGGCGATGCGTATCTTGCGCTCGGCCAACCACCTTTCCGGGATTGACCTTCAGGTCTGATAGAGGAATGACATCCTCGGAAAATTTCACTTGCATAGTGATTACCTGATCAACGATTTGGTGCCATAGAAAGCACCTGTTAACAGGTGCGGTCAAGAAATTTAACGACCTGCTCACGCACCCGTTTATAGCCGTGTTGATCTTTGGCACTGTAAATAACCCGATACGTACCGAATATCAGCTCCCTGATACGGGGCGAT